>JADZDA010000017.1 GCA_020851255.1 Burkholderiales bacterium
GCCGCCGCTCCGGACCCGGTTGCCGCCGCTCCGGACTCGGGTGCCGCCGCGGCGGAACCGGCGGCCGAGGGCGCCGACGTCGCGGTGCGCGCCGGCGATTTCGCCGATTCGGCGCGTGCCTTCGCGGGTTCGGATCGTGGCGGCGGCGTCGACGGGCCGCGGCTGCCCGACGGCGGCCCGGACGACGGCACCGCTGCCGCACCTGTGCCCGGTGATGCGGCCCGCACCGCCGCCGTGCCCGGAGCGGGTTGCACGGCCTGACCCGTCGCGGAGGATGCGGCCCCGGATGCCGGCGCCGCGGGCGCCGAGGCGTCGGTCGCCGCAGACGGTTGCGCAACCGCGGCCGGACCGCTATCCCTGGGTTCGGCCGGGGGTTCGCCTTCGGCGGTCGCGACCGGCTTGACCGGTTCGACCAGCGGCTTGTCGATCGCTGCCCTCGCCGCCTCGACCGCGCGGGACTCCGGCCCGGTCGCTCGAGGATCGGGGCCGGGTGGGGCCGGCAGGCGAAAGGCCGCCCCCATTGTCAGGAGCACGTACGCGGCGACGGCGGCGCAGACCACGCCGACCGCGATCACGGCCACGAGCCACCCCTTGCGGGCCGGCGCGGACGCGTAGGCCGGCGCGGCGGCCGGCAGGGGTGTCGCAGGCGGATTGGCCAATTCGATTCCTCGACCGACCGGCGTCCGAACCGGCCCGGGTCGATCGGCGCAACGCGAGGCAGGCTCGCCGGACGGCGATGATCGCACGAAGCCGCTCCGCCGCGCTCGCTCCCCTGGACGCACCGCCTGTCCGCCCGCGGGAGGCGAGCGCCGCCGGGCTCTCGTAGAATGGCGCATGTCGGCGGCCAGGCAGGTGCGCACCGACCCCCGATGGCCCCGACCAGCGAATCTCCCCCTCCTCCAGGCGCGCCGCCGCCCTCGCCGTTCGGCCGGCGCAGCGTCGACGACGGCCGGACGATACTGCGCCAGGCGTACGGCCTCTACGCCCGCGAGATCGCCGACCTGCTCCGCACGTCGATCGAGACGACCGACGACCTGTTCCAGTTCTCCGACTTCGTCTCGCCGTCGGAAGCGCAGGCCTTCCTCGACCAGCGCTCGGCCTGGCGCGAGCGGTTCGACGGCGTGCTCTCCGAGCTGTTCGAGAAGCGTCTCGCCGGCGATCGGCGGCGCGGACGCCGCCCCGACTACGACGCGTCGCTCGCGTCGCTGCGCGTGTTGACCGCGTTCGACCAGGAAAAGCAGGCTGGGCTGACCGCGGCGACCGACTTCCTGCTGCGCTACACGCGGCGCGAGCTCGACGCGATGGACCTGCGCGTGGCCGAGCTGCTGCACGAACGGAAGCGGGAGATCGACAACCCGTTCGCGCCGGTGTACCTGCTCGACGCCATCGGCGTGACCTCCCGCGCCGTGTACCCGGCCTCGAAGATCTGGCGCGCGCTGATGGAGCGCCTCATCGCCGACATCACGCCGTCGGCGAACAAGCTCTACATCCACGTCAACCGGTTCCTCGCCGACCGCGACGTGCTGCCCGACATCAAGGCGTCGCTGCGGGCGAAGAGCGACCTGTGGCCCGAGGATGACCGCGACCTGCTGCCGGCGTTCAGCCGGCTGATGAGCGAGGTGGGCCCGCTGCCCACCGACATCGTCGTGCCGCCCGCGCTGGCCGATCCCGACGCGCCGCCCGCGCTGCGGTTCGCCGACAAGCTGCCGTCGCAGCGCGGCGCCCAGGGCGGTACCGCGTCCGCGGTCGCGATTCCTCCGGAAGCGGCCGAGGCGCTCAAGACCGCGCCGCAGATCATGGCGGGCCTGGCCGCGCTTTCACGCGTCGGGTCGCAGCTTCCGTCCGCGCTGCCCGGGACGATGACCGCCCTGCCGCCGGTCGCAACCGCGCCCGGCGCGCTCCCGAACCTCGATCCGCTGATGGCGCTGGGCGTCGCCTCGCCGGTCTTCGCGCAGCTCGGCCAGTGGCAGCGGCTCGACCTGCCCAAGGCGATCGCACAAGCCGCGCCGGCCCCGGTGTCGGGCGAGCCGATCAAGATCCCGCTCAACCTGATCCCCTACATCCGTCTCGCGATCGCCGACCGGCTCGAGCACGACACGGACCGGATCGCGATGGACGTGATCGCGCTCCTGTTCGACTACGTCTTCCGCGATCCTTCGATTCCCGATCCGCTCCGCGACCTGTTCGGCCGTCTCCAGGTCCCGGTCGTCAAGGTCGGCCTGCTGGACCGCGCGTTCTTCTCCGACCGCCAGCATCCGGCGCGCCGGCTGCTCGATCACCTCGCCGCCGCGGCGATCGGGGCGACCAGCGAACCGCGCTATCTCGACGCCTTCCGTCGGCTCGCGACTTCGCTGATCGACGAGATCTGCGGGACCTTCGAAATCGATATCGCGGTATTCGCCGAGGCCGACCGGCGGCTGACCGCGTTCATCGAGACCGAGCTGCGCAGCACCGAGACCGCCGCGCAGCCGGACGTCTCCGACGCCCGGGCGGTCGAGGACCGAGAGCAGGATCGCGCCGAGGTCGCCCGGACGCTGCGCGACCGGCTCGCGGGCACCGAGGTGCCGTTCGAGGTCCGGTCGTTCCTCGAGACCGTCTGGATCGACCACCTGACGGCGATCCGCAAGCGCGACGGCGTGGAGGCCGCGTCGCTCGCGAAAGCCCTGGGTTTCGTCGACGACCTGTTGTGGAGCATCACGGCGAAGGAACGCACCGCACAGAAGTCCCGGCTCACCCGGATGATCCCCGCGCTGGTGGTCGGACTGAAAAGCGGATCGCGATCGGCGGGCGCGGACGACGCGCGCGTCAAGCCGTTCTTCGACGCGCTCTACCGGTTGCACATCGCCGCGATCAAGCCGGAGGTCGCCCGGGCGGAGGCCGCGGCGCAGCCGCCGGCGCCGGCGCCCAGGCACGGGCTCCCGGCGAACATCAACATCCACGACTTCGTCGCCGACATGGTGCTCGGCACCTGGCTCGCGTTCGACGACAACGGCGAGCGGATCAACGCGCGGCTGCACTGGATCAGCCCGCTGCGGACGCGCTACGTCTTCACGAGCCGGCTGCGCGCGCGCGCCTTCGTATTCACCCCCGAGCAGCTCGCCTGCGAACTAGGGCGCGGACGCGCGGCACTGGTCATGGAACCGGTCCCGCTGTTCGACCGCGCCGTCTCGTCGGCGCTCGACCGCGTCGGCGCGCTGCGGCCCGCGCGCCAGGCGGCGGACTGACCCGCCGGCACGCGGGGTCCGCCGCAGGTGGCAGCGCCCCGGATCAACGTCGCGCCGCCGCCGCCCTCGCGCGCGCCTGCGTGAGCAGCCACGCGCGCGCGTCCTCGACTTCGTCGGGCAGCCGGTTGTCCCGGGGTTCGGGCGGCGGCTCGCGCCATTGGTCCGCCGCGAGGCCGAGCTCCCGGGCGACCAGCCGCAGGAACCCGGACTGGTCGCGGACGTAGTCCTCGTAGAGCACGTCGATGGCCCTGCGCTTCAGCCCGCCCAGCACCCGGCGCCACGCCGCGTTCTGAGCGCCGATCGTGCGCACCAGGTCGAGTACCTGATCGACGTCGGCGAGTGTCGCATCCTCGGCGCGCGGCCCCGGCGCGCGGTCGAACGACCAATAGCCGGTCGCGAGGGATACCTGCCACGAGACCGCCTGCGCGATCGTGTCGGCGCGCCTGAGCAGGATCAGCAGGTCGGCGCGCGCGAACCAGGGCTCGCGCACCGCCGGATGGGCGCTGAACTGCTGCCACTGGACCTTGGCGGCGAACACCCCGTTTCCGGTCGTCCGGCGCGATTCGAGTTCGGCCAGATAGCGTGCGTCGTCGCCGGCGGCGACGCCGTAGCGCCGCGACAGCGTCTCGATCGTGCGGCTGCGCAGGTACTCGGTCGGCAGACCGATCCCCGCGTTGATCATCTGCCGGCAGAGGAGATAGGAGCCCGAACGCGGGGTGCTGCAGACGATCACGCGTCTGCGGGGCTCCGCGCCGACGGGTGGACGATCCCACTCCGGATCGTCGAGCCGGTCGTGGTGCATCCGCGCATACGGAGCGGGGGGAGGCAGGGAGGTCATCGCGGTCCCGCGCGTGTCTGGTCGTGCGCGCGGGCCGAGCCTAGCGGCCCTCGCCGCCGGCCGTCAATCTGCGACAATGCGCATCCCGCGTCCGGCGCGCGCGCGGGCCGGGTCCGCCGCTCGCCGAACGGCCGTCCGCGCCGACCTTGTCCGACCTCGCCCACTTCGTCTCGCTCACCGCGCCGCTGTTCGCGCTGATCGGCCTGGGCTACGCCCTCGCGCGGAGCGGGCGCTGGCCGGGCGCGGTCAACGACGCGTTGTCGCGCTTCGTGTTCACGATCGCGATCCCTGCGCTCCTGTTCCGGCTGATGGGCGGCTTCGCGCAGCTTCCGCCGGTGGATCCGCGCGTCCTCGCCGCGTACTTCGGCGGCTGCTTCGTCGTGTTCGCCATCGGACGCGCGGTGTCCCGATGGATGTTCGCCCACGACGGCGTGTCCCAGTCGGTGTTCGCGCTGGGGGGCGTCTTCTCGAACACGGTACTGCTGGGCATTCCGCTCGTCGGCTCGACGCTGGGCGACGCGGCGATGCCGACCGTCTCGCTGATCGTCGTGTTCAACGCGCTGACGCTGTGGATGCTGGTGAGCGTCTCGGTCGAGTGGGCGCGGCACCGCGCGGTATCGGCCGGCCGCTTCCTGACGACCGCGCGCGGCGTGCTGGTCAATCCGGTCGTCGCGAGCATCCTCGCCGGCGCGGCGTTCTCGCTCACGGGCTTGAGCCTGCCGCCGATCGCGGACCGCACGCTCGCGCTGATCGCCCAGGCCGCGGTGCCGCTGTCGCTGATCGCACTGGGACTCGGGCTGGGCGAGCACCCGCTCGCCAGCGGATGGAAGGCGAGCGCGGCGATCGCCGCGATCAAGCTCGCCGTGCAGCCGGCGGTCGTCTGGGGACTCGCGCGGCTCCTCGGCCTGGACGCGCCGACGACCGCGGTGGTGACGCTGATGGCGGCGCTCCCGGTCGGCGCGAACGTCTACCTGATGGCCCGGCAGTTCCGAGCGCTCGAGGGGCCGGTGGCGGCGAGCCTCGTGCTGTCGACGGCGGTCGCGGCGGTCTCGACACCGGTCGTCCTCGCGCTGGCCCGGGTCGCCACCCCGGCGTCGCCCGTGTTAACGTCGGCCCCATGATTCGCACGGCCCGTGCACGACGGCTCGCGGCCTTTTTCGGCGCCGTCGCACTCGTCCTTTCCGCGACCGCCCGCGGCGCGCCGTCGGTCGATTGCGGCCCCCCGCCCGACGGGGCGATCTGCGCCAACGGGCCGTGGTTCGATTTCGCGACGATGAACGTCCGGCTCGTGCAAGGCACGGTGACCGCGAACCACGAGATCACACAGGGCGCGGGACAGGATCTCCTCGTGCGCACCGACGAGACCAATCCCCGGTTCCGTGGACGCGCCGAGGCGATGCTGATCGCCGGCGCCGTCGTCGCCACGCGCAGCGACGGCTCGCTGCCGGCGACCGGCGAGGAACTCCTCGGCGACCCGCTGCTCGCGTCGCAGGAAGTGGCGGGCCTGCTGCAGACCGCGCTGCCCCGGGGACCCGGGGTCACGACCGGCCGGCGCCGGATAGACGTCGCCGGAACGCGCGTGTTCACCGCGCAGACGCCGCAATCGACATCGCTGTTCGGTCCGCCGTGGCGGCTCGAAGGCACCGTGACCGCGAAGGGCGCGCGCGCTTTCGATTTCGAACTCGTGTTCAGCTTTCGCCTCGTCGGACCGGACAGCAAGGTGAGCGAGCGCCGGCACGTGCACCGCTACCGCGGCAGCGCGACCTATCCGGTGAAGCGACCGGCGATCCCCGACTCGATGAGCCTCGCGGGCTGGCGGATCACCGGTCCGCAGGGCGGCACGTACACGTACGCCACGCTGGGCGAGGCTCGGCGTGCGCTCGGTGTGGCACCCGCGCGCTAGAGTCCCCGCCTCCGCCCGTCCCGCCGATGGAAGTCCCGCGCCCGCCGCTGACCGTCGACGCGGTGCGCGACCTGCGATCGGCGCTGTCGCGGTTCGGCCCGGACCACGCTGCCGGTCGCGCCGCCGCGCTCGAACGCGGCCGCGGACGACCGGCCGCCGACGTGGCGGCGCTCGTCGAATGGCACGACCTGCTGCTGTTCGTCGTCGCGCATCCGGCGAGCCTCGCCGAACTGGGCACCGCCCGCGCCGAACTCGCAGCGGTCGGCCGCGCCGCCTGCGAAATCGCCGCGAGGGGTTCCCCCCGTGATCGCCGCGCGCTCGAGGAAACCGGCGTCGCCGGGTCCACGGTGCGCGCGAACTACGGATACGCGATCGGCCGCTGGCTCGTCGAACGCCACGCGGAGTCGGTGCGGCTCGACGGCGTCGACGAGGCGTCGGTCACGCTCGCCGAGACGCTCGCGCCGGGATTGCCGGCGCTGCAGGCCGAGATCGCGGCCGGCGGATCCCCCGCGGGACAGGAAGTGGCGACGGCGTTCGGCGGTGCGCGGGGCGGCGCCGCCTGGCTGGTCCGCGCCTTCGACCGCCTGCCCGCGACGGAAGCGATCCGCGAGCAATTGTGGGAGCGCGTGCAGCCGGCGTTCGTCGTGACGCCCGGCGCCGGTCCGCTCGCGCGCACCTTCCTGCGCGGCGTCGAAGCGGCGCCGTTCGTCGTCGACCGGCTGGTGCGCGATTTCGACGTGCGCCGGGCGATCGACGAACCGCTGCCCGTAGCGCCGCGCGCATCGTTGCGCGACCGCCGGCGCCTCGTCGACGCGGGGCGCGGGACGCTCGCGGTGCTGGGCCGCGAGACCGACGCGCTGTCGACGACGAGCGCGCGCGACACGCGCTACCATCCGCTCGGCCGCGGGCTCGCGATCGCGCTGCACGCGCCGGCCCCCGACCGCCGCGGCCCGCTGGACACCCACGTGGGCTTCGTGCTCTACCGCAACGCGGTGCCGATCGCCTACGGCGGCGGCTGGCCGTTCGCCGGCGGCTGCCGGATCGGCGTGAACGTCTTTCCCGCTTTCCGTGGCGGCGAATCCGCGTACGTGTTCGCGCAGGTGCTGCGCGCCTATCGCGCCTCGTTCGGCGTCGAACGCTTCCTCGTCGAACCCTACCAGTACGGACTGGGCAACCGCGAAGGGCTCGAGTCGGGCGCCTTCTGGTTCTACTGGCGGCTGGGCTTCCGTCCGGTGGCGCCGCGGGTACTCGCGCTCGCGCACGCGGAGGCGGCGCGCGTCGAGGCGGACCGCCGCTACAGAGCCCCGATCGCGGTCCTGCGCCGGTTCACCGCGAGCGACATCGCTCTCGAACTGCGCCCGGGCGCGCCGGCGCCTCCCGACCCTTCGGCGCTCGCCGAGGCGGCGAGCACCTGGCTCGCCGCGCACGCGCGCGGCGATCCGTCGCGGGCCGAGCGTGCGGCGGTCGCCGCCGCGGAGCGCGCCCTGGGCCGGCGCTGGCCCACCGACGCGCGGCGGCGCGCAGCGTGGGTGGCCTGGGCGCCGCTGATCGCCCGGATGCACGGGCTCGACGCCTGGCCCGATCGCGCGCGCGCGGCGTTCGCGGCGGTGCTCGACGCGAAGGCCGACGACGAGTTCGTCTTCCAGCGCAGGCTCGAGCGCCACCCCAGGCTGCGCGCCGCGCTCGGCGCGATCGCTCGCGGCGCGGACGCGGATCCGGTCTGATAAGCTGCGCGCGGTCCGCGAGGCGCACGCGCGACCCGCACGCCGCGCGATTCCTCCGATCTCCGCCCGACTCCCGCCCGCACCGTCATCCCGATGCCCACCCTGAAGCGCAAGACCGCGCCCGCCTGGCGCGTCCGTCGTTCGTCCATCCACGGCCGCGGCGTCTTCGCCGCCCGAGACATCGCGCGCGGCGAGACGGTCATCGAGTACCGCGGACGCCGGATGAGCTACGACGAGGCGTGTCGCCGCCCCGACTCCGATCCGGACGATCCGCAGCACACGTTCCTCTTCGCGCTCGACGACGGCCGCGTCATCGACGCGGGCGTCCGCGGCAACGCCGCGCGCTGGATCAACCACTCGTGCGCGCCCAACTGCGCACCGTACGAGGACGAGGACGGACGCGTCCACATCGCCGCGCGGCGCGCGATCCCCGCCGGCGAGGAGCTGACCTACGACTACAAGCTCACGCTCGAAGGCCGGATCGGTGCCCGGGTGCGTGCCGCCTACGCCTGCCGCTGCGGCGCGCGGCGCTGCCGCGGCTCGAGGCTCGTCGACGACTGTCGCGCTGGCGGGCGCGCGTCGCCGGGGGCGGCCGCGGCCGGGCGCGCTCATAATTTAAATAAATCACAACGATCAACACAATCCATTGGATTAATCGTCGACCCGTCCTTATCCTGCGAATCGTTCTCGTTTCCACCACCCACGAGGAGATCCGCATGAAGACCGTCGGCCAGAAGATCGAGGCGTTCAGCGTCACCGGCGTCAAGCCGGGGTTCAACCACCACGAGGAGAACGGCGTCTCGGCGTTCGAGACGATCACCGAGGCCTCGTTCCCGGGCAAGTGGAAGGTCGTCTACTTCTACCCGAAGGACTTCACCTTTGTCTGCCCCACCGAGATCGTCGGTTTCGCGAAGCTCGCCGGCGACTTCGCCGACCGCGACGCCGTCCTCCTGGCCGGATCGACGGACAACGAGTTCGCCAAGCTCGGGTGGCGACGCGACCACGCGGACCTGAAGAGCCTCAACCACTGGCAGTTCGCCGACGTCACCGGCTCGCTCGTCGACCAGTTGGGCGTGCGCGACCCGGGCGCCGGGGTCGCGCTCCGCGCGACCTTCGTCATCGATCCGGACAACGTCATCCAGCACGTGTCGGTGAACAACCTCGACGTCGGCCGCAATCCCGACGAGGTGCTGCGCGTCCTGGACGCGCTGCAGACCGACGAACTCTGCCCGTGCAACCGCAAGGTCGGCGGCACGACCCTCTGACTTCGGCCCGCGCACGACACGATAGGACAGCGACATGAACGCACTCGCCTCGATCAAGGCGCGCCTGCCCGACTGGGCGAAGGACGCGCGGCTCAACCTCGATTCCACGATCGCCCGCTCGAGCCTCGAGCTTCGGCTGGCCGCCGGTGCGGCGCTCGCGGCCGCCTGCGCCGCCCGCTCGCCCGAACTCGTCGCCGCGTTCCGCGACGACGCCGGGCTGGACCCGCGCGACGCGCAAGCCGCGCTCTCGGCGGCCGCGCTGATGGGCATGAACAACGTCTGGTATCCGTACGTCGAGAAGGCCGGCGATCCGGAGCTCGCGACCGTCCGGCCCGAGCTGCGGATGAGGGCGTACGCGAACCACGGCGGCGTCGACAGGACCGCCTTCGAGCTGTGGGCGCTCGCCGCGTCGATCGTCGGCCGGTGCGAATACTGCATCGCCTCGCACGCGAAGCTGCTGCGCGAGGCCGGCCTGTCGACCGTGCAGTTGCGCGATGTCGGCCGCATCGCGGCAGCGGTCAACGCCGCGGCGCTCGCGCTGGCGGTGCCGGCCGCGGCCGCCCTGCCGGTCGCCGCCTGAGCAGCGCGCGCCCCCGGGAGGGCGTGCCGCTCCGGTTTGCGCCGGACACGCCGGGGGCGCCACAATGGGGGCCCGCCGCGAACCGCGGTCGCAGGGATTCGCATTCCGCATGGCCCGCAAATCCTCCCCGCCGCCCGGCGGCCGACTGGTCTTGCTCGAGCACACGTCACGCGTGCTCGCCGACAATCCGCTCGGAGATCCGCACGTCCGCCGCCTGCCGGTGTGGCTGCCGCCCGGCTACGACCGGGGGGGCATTGCCGCGGGGCCGTCCGGCCGCGGCCGGCGCTACCCGGTCCTCTACGACCTCGCCGGCTTCACCGGTTCGGGCCTGTCGCACCTCAACTGGCGCCCGTTCGACGAGAACCTCCCCGAGCGCCTCGCGCGGTTGGTCGGCGAACGCCGGATGGGTCCGGCGATCGTGGTGTTCCCCGACTGCTACACGAGCCTGGGCGGCAACCAGTACGTGAACTCGCCGGCGATCGGGCGCTACGCGGACTACCTCGTCCGCGAACTCGTGCCGTTCGTCGACCGCGAATTCCGCACGCTCGCCTCGCGCGAGCATCGCGGCTGTTTCGGCAAGTCGTCGGGCGGCTACGGGGCGATCGTCCACGCGATGCGCCACCCGGGGACCTGGGGCGCGGTCGCCAACCACTCCGGCGACTCCCTGTTCGAGTTCTGCTATTACACCGACCTGCCGCGCACGCTCAACGAACTCGACCGCTACCGCAGGCCGGCGCGCAAGCCCGGGCGCGTCGACGCTGCACGAGACGCCAGGCGCGCCGCCGACGGCCGCGACGACGGCCGGATCGCGCGTTTCCTGCAGGCGTTCTGGGCGAAGGACAAGCCGACCGACGGCGAGGTCCACGCGCTGATGATGCTCGCGATGGCCGCGACCTACGACCCGGATCCGCGCGCGCCGCTGGGATTCCGGATGCCGGTCAACCTGGAGACCGGGGCGCTCATCCCGGCCCGGTGGCGGCGCTGGCTCGCCAACGACCCGGTGCGCATGGTCGGCCGCCACGCGGCGGCTCTGCGCTCGATGAAGGCGATCTGGATCGACTGCGGATGGCGCGACCAGTACCACCTGCATTACGGCGCACGGGCGCTGTCGCTCGCGCTCGCGCGGCGCCGCATCCGCCACGTCTACGAGGAGTTCGACGACACGCACTCGGCGATCGACTACCGGATGGACGCGAGCCTGCCGTTCCTGTGGCGCGCGCTGCGGCCGTCCGGGTGAGGAGCCGCGCGGGGCGACTGATCCGGACCGCGACCGGAGGCCGGCCGCCGTATGCCGGCGTGCCGGTGCCGCACGCGCCCGGCGATCGCGTGCGCCCCTGTCCCGCAGTACCGGGGTGCCGATAAACGGTGTAGACGCGATAATCCGCCGCGGGGGACCGGCTTTGCGCGATCAGACCATCCTCATTGTGGACGACAACCCCGGGAACCTGCTGGTTCTCGGCGAGGTGCTCGCTCCGATCTACCGGGTGATCGCGGCCAACAACGGCGCCCGCGCGCTCGAACTGGCCGCGGGGCAGCCGCGCCCCGACCTCGTGCTGCTCGACGTCATGATGCCGGGCCTCGACGGCTACGCGGTGCTCGACCGGCTGCGCGCGGACTCCGCGACGCGGGACATCCCCGTCGTGTTCGTGACCGCGATGGACAGCGACGACGACGAACAGCGCGGATTCGATCAGGGCGCGATCGACTACATCACCAAGCCGGTCCGCCCGGCCATCGTCCTCGCCCGCGTCCAGACGCATCTGGAACTCGCCGCCGCGCGCCGCGCCCTGCACGACCGCAACGCCTGGCTCGAGGACGAGGTGCGCAAGCGGATGCGCGAGAACGAAGTGATCCAGGACGCCTCGATCCTGGCGCTGAGCCGGCTCGCGCTCGCCCGCGATCTGGAGACCGGGAACCACCTGCGCCGGACGCAGGAATACGTCCGCGTCCTCGCCCAGGAACTCGCGCGCCACCCGAAGCACGCGGCGACGCTCACGCCGCAGGCGATCGACCGGTACGCGAAGTCGGCGCCGCTGCACGACATCGGCAAGGTAGGCGTGCCCGACGACGTCCTGCGCAAGCCGGGACCGCTCACGCCCGACGAATGGGCGGTGATGCGCACGCACCCGACGATCGGCGCCCGGGCGATCGTCGAGGCGGGACGCGAGGCCGGGTGTCCGATTCCGTTCCTCGATACCGCCAAGGACATGGTCGAAGGACACCACGAGCGCTGGGACGGCACCGGCTACCCGCAGGGGCTCGTCGCCGACGCGATTCCCCTGCCCGCGCGGCTGATGGCCCTCGCCGACGTCTTCGACGCGCTCATGAGCCGGCGCGTGTACAAGCCTCCGATCGAGTTCTCCGAGGCGCGCGCGATCATCGTCGCGGAGCGCGGACGCCAGTTCGACCCCGACGTCGTCGACGCGTTCATCGCCACCGGCGGCGCGTTCCTGACGATCGCCGAGCGCTGGGCGGATCCGGCCGACGGCGACGCTGCCGTGGCCCCGGTTCCCGTCGGTGCCACCGTCGATTGCCTCGTTCCATGACGGACCCGGCCGTGGCCCCGACGTCGTTCGGCGAGCCCGGACCCGGCAACGGCGGGCGACGCCGGTCCCCGCTGGGAATGGCGCTGGTCGCCGCGCTGATCATCGCGCTGGCGGCGATCATGATCCGATACGTCGTCGACGCGCAGATCCAGCGCGAGTCGGCGCGGCTCGACGCGATCTCGGTGCTCAAGACCGAGGCGATCGCGGAGTGGCTGTCCGACCACGAGCTGGACGCGCGCTTCCTCGTGTCTAGCGAGTTCTTCGCCGATCTCTACCGCCGCCACCGACAGGGCGATGCGGCGGCGGGGAAGCGCATGGTCGAGAGGCTGGACGAGTACGCGCGGATGCAGCGGGCGCAGAGCGTGATCGTCCTCGACCGCGCGGGCGACCGGGTGCTCGGGTCCGGCGACGGCAGCGCGAAAGTCGAACCTGAACTCCGCGAAGCCGCGGTCCGGGCGATGGACGATGGCCGGGTGACGCGCACCGAACCCTACGCGGATCGCGACGGCGACACCCATGTCGACTACGTGGCGCCGCTCGCGCCGGCCGGGCGGCCGGTCGAGGCCGCGATCGTGCTCCGCTACGAGGCCGGGAAAACCCTGTTCCCGCTGATCGCGTCCTGGCCGATCCCGAGTTCGACCGCGGAATCGTTGCTGTGGCGCCGGTCGGGCAACGACATCGTCCTGCTGAACGCCGCGGGTCCACGCAGCGGGACCACCGGCGTGATGCGCCTCGCGATCGACCGCGCGGACCTGCACGCGGCGCGCCTGATGCGCAACGAGGCGGAGTGGAACCGCGTCACCGAAGAGCGCGATTTCCGCGGCACGCGCGTCCTGTCGATCGCCCGGCGGATCGACGGCGCGGACTGGGTCCTCATCACCAAGATCGACCGGACCGAGGTGCTGGAGCCGGCGCTCGTCGAGATCGCCGGCGTCGGTGTCGCCGCGATCCTCGCGCTGCTGTTCGCCGTCACCGGCGCACACCGCGCGCGCGACCGCGAGGCGCTGCGCATCGCCCAGGCGGCACGGGCGTTGCAGGCGGAGAAGCTGCGCGCGGTCGGATTGCTCGCGTCGATCGCCGACGGATCGACCGACGCGATCTACGCCAAGGACCGGGACGGCCGCTACCTGCTGTTCAACCGCGAGGCGGCGCGGATGACCGGCCGGACGCGCGAGCAGGTGCTGGGGCTCGACGACACCGCGCTGTTCGGACCGGACGACGCCGCGGCGATCATGGCGAAGGACCGGGAGGTCGTGCGCGCCGGCGGCGCGCATTCGTTCGAGGAGACGATCGTCATCGACGGGCAGGCCGTGACGTTGCTCGCGACCAAGGGACCGCTGCTCGACGACGAAGGACGGGTGGTCGGGGTGTTCGGCATCTCGCGCGACATCACCGAGCGCAAGCGCCACGAGCTGCGCCTCGCCGAGAGCGAGGCGCGCTTCCGGGCGCTGTTCGAGACGGTCGCGGTCGCCATCCAGCTGCACGATCCGCGGACCGGCGACGTCGTCCAGTCGAACCGCCAGGGACTCGGGCAGTTCGGCTACCGTTCGATCGACGAGCTCGACGGCGGCGCCCATTGGACCGCCGCGCCGTACTCGCGGGCGGACTTCCGCGCGGCGATCGGGCGCGCGCACCATGGCGAACCCCAGCACCTGGAGTGGCGGTTCCGGACGGCCGCCGGCCGGTTGGTCTGGGCGGACGTCCGTCTCACCCCGATCGTGATCGACGGGACCGCGCGGGTCCTGTCGGTCGCCCACGACGTCACCGACCGCAAGGAGATCGAGGAACTGCTCCGCGGCAGCGAATCGCATTACCGGTCGGTCGTCACGTCGCTGTCCGAGGGTGTGATCATCTTCGGTGCCGACGGGCGCGTGCGCGGGTGCAATCCGTCCGCCGAGCGCATCCTGGGCATCTCCTACGCGGACATGCTCGCCGATCGAGATTCGCTGGCGGCCTGGGACGCCGTCAGGCCGGACGGATCGCCGTACCCGGTCGACGAGTTGCCGATTTCCCTGGTGTTAACGACCGGAACCGCCGTCCGGGGCGCGGTCCTGGGGCACCGGGCGCCGGGACGCGACGTCGCCTGGCTGTCGGTCAACGCCGAGCCGATCGACGATCCTTCGCAGCAGTCGCCGAGCGGCGTCGTCGTCTCGTTCACCGACATCACCGAAGCGACGCGCTCCGCCGCCGAGCTGTCGAAGCTCTCGCTCGCCGTCGAGCAGAATCCGGTCGGCATCGTCGTCACCGACCTCGCCGGTCGGGTCGAGTACGTGAACGACGCGTTCGCGCGCGACGCCGGCTATGCGCGCGCCGAGCTCGCCGGGGCGAATCTCCGGCTCCTCCAGTCGGGCGAGACACCGCGCGCGACCTTCGAGACGATGTGGGCGAGCCTCGCGCGCGGCGACCTGTGGCACGGTGAGTTCGTGAACCGGCGCCGCAACGGCGAGACCTTCGACTGCGAGGCGACCGTCGCGCCGATCCGCCAGGCGGACGGCCGGGTCACGCACTACGTCGGCCTGCAGGAGGACATCACGCATCGCAAGCGGCTCGCGGCCGAGCTCGAGCGGCACCGCGACCACCTCGAGGAGCTCGTCGCCGAGCGGACGCATCAGCTCGAACGCACGATGGAGGCGCTCTCCGAGCGGTCGGCGGCCGTCGCCGACCTGTACGACAACGCGCCCTGCGGGTACCACTCGCTCGACCCGGACGGTCGCTACGTGGCCGTCAACCAGACCGAGCTCACGATGCTGGGCTACGCGCGCGACGAGCTGGTCGGCCGCCCGTTCGGCGATCTCGTCGTCCCGGCGTCCCGCGAGCGCTTCCTCGACCGGTTCGACGCGCTGCGCCGCACCGGCCGGGCGAGCGACGTGGAGCTCGACCTGATCCGCGGGGACGGATCCACGCTTCCGGTGCTCGTCAGCGCGACGGCGGTCTACGACGCCGCCGGTCGCTTCCTGCATACGCGCTCGACGGTCACCGACAACCGCGAGCGCAAGACGCGCGAGCGCGAGATCGGGTCGCTGCACGCGCGGCTCGAGCAGCGCGCCGGCGAGGCGGAGGCGGCGAACCGCGCGAAGAGCGCGTTCATCGCGAACATGAGCCACGAGATCCGGACGCCGATGAACGCGATCATCGGCCTCACGCACCTGCTCCAGCGCGACAGCCAGCACCCGATCCAGCAGCAACGCCTCGCCAAGGTGAGCGAGGCGGCACGCCACCTGCTGCAGATCCTGAACGACATCCTCGACCTCTCCAAGATCGAGTCCGGCAAGCTCGCCCTCGAGGAGACGACGTTCTCGCTCGACCGCCTGCTCGAGCAGGCGTGCGCGCTGGTCGCCGAGCGCGCGCAGGCCAAGGGACTGGAGATCGTCCTGCGCGGCGAGCACGACGTCGACGTCGTCGTCGGGGATCCGACGCGGGTGTCGCAGGCGCTGGTCAACCTGCTGGGCAACGCCGTCAAGTTCACCGAGCGCGGAACGATCGTCGTGTCGACGTCGACGGTCGGCACCGGCCCGACCGGGCGCCTGATCCGCTTCGATGTGACCGACACCGGGGTCGGCGTGGAACCGGAAGTCCTCGACAGGCTTTTCAGCGCGTTCGAACAGGCCGACACGTCGACGACTCGCCGCTACGGCGGCACCGGCCTTGGGCTCGCGATCACCCGCCATCTCGCGCGTCTGATGGGCGGGGACGCCGGCGTCGCGAGCCGACGTGGCGAGGGCAGCCGATTCTGGTTCACCGCCCGCCTCGACGCGGCGGACCCCCGGTCGGCAGCCGGGGCCCCGGCCCTGGCCGGACTCCGGGTCCTGCTCGCGGCGCGTCCGTCCGCGACCCGCGACGCGATCGCAGCGCTGCTGGCGCGCGACGGCGCGAGCGCCGAAACGGCCGACGACCCCGCCTCGCTGCCGGCGCGCCTCGCGGACCCCGGGATCGGTGTGCTGGTCGTCGACGCATCGTTCGCCCCGGGCGGCCGCCTGGGCCTGCGCGATCGGATCGCTGCGGCGCGCGGCGCCGCCGCACGTCCGATCGTCTGGCTCGTGGACGGGAACGACGACGCGAACGCGCGCGACGCCGAGGACGCCGACGACGGATCGGTCGTCGTCAAGCCGGTCACACGTTCGATGCTGCTGGCGAAGATCGCCCCCGTGGCCGGCGACCCCGCCGGCGAACCCGGCCCCTCGGCCACGACGATCCGGACCGAGGCCGACCTCCGCACCCGGGTTCCGGGCGCACGCGTGCTGCTCGTCGAGGACAATCCGGTCAATCGGGAAGTCGCGCTCGAACTGCTCGAAGCGGTCGGACTCGCCGTCGACCTCGCCGGCGACGGACTCGAAGCCGTCCAGCGCGTGTCGTCGGTCGCCTACGATCTCGTGCTGATGGACGTCCAGATGCCGGGCATGGACGGGCTGGCGGCGACGCGCGCGATCCGCGGGCTCCCCGGACGTGGTCCGACGCCGATCGTCGCGATGACCGCGAACGCCTTCGCCGAGGACCGGCGGCTGTGCCTCGAAGCCGGCATGAACGATCACATCGGCAAGCCGGTCGATGCGGGCACGCTCTACGCCGCGTTGAACCGCTGGCTGCCCGAGCCGCCAGCGGATGCCGAGGCGATCGCGCCGGGCCGGGGCGGCGAGCGACCGGCCGCCGCGCGGCTGCCCGCCGGACTGTCCGGCGTCGCCGGTCTGGATGTCCAGGCCGGACTCGCCCTCACCGGCAACGACGTCGCGCGCTACCTGCGGCTGCTCGCGCGGTTCGCCGAGCACTATGCGAACGGCGTGGCGCCGTTGCGTGAAAGCCTCGCGACGGGCGCGGCGGCCGACGCCCGGCGGCACGCGCATTCGATCAAGGGCGCGGCCGCCTCCCTCGGGTTGACCGGAATCCGCGACCGCGCCGCTGCGGTCGAGGCGGCGATCGCGGGCGGGACCGCGCCGGAATCGCTGGCGGGGGACGTCGACCTCCTGGATCGTGCGGCGAGGAACCTCGTGGGCACGCTTCGTGCATTCCTTCCCGGGACCGACGAAAGGGTCGATGCCTACACGCCTGAAGAATCCGACGCGGTGCTGCGACGGCTGGCCGGTCTGCTCGCCGTATCGGACTTCGCCGCCGCCACCCTCTACCGGGACACGGCGCCCCGCCTGCGGGCGACCTACGGCGAGCGCCTGCGCGAGCTCGACGCGAGGATGAACAGCTACGACTTCCCCGAGGCGCTCGCCGCGGTCGGCGCGCTCTCGCGAGACCGGATTCCCGCGTGAACGAAGGGCGCCGCACGATCCCGAGGTTCGTCCCCGCGGACGACGCGCAGGCGGTGTCGGCGCCGGGCCTGCCCACGTTGCTCGTCGTCGACGACACGCCCGAATACCTGATGATCCTGGGCGAGATCCTGTCGCCGGAATACCGGGTGCGCGTGGCGAGCCACGGCGCCGCGGCGGTCGAGTTCGCCCGCCAGGCGCCCGCCCCCGACCTGATCCTCCTCGACGTGCTCATGCCGGGGATGAGCGGCTACGAGACGCTGGCCGCGCTAAAGTCCGATCCGCGCACCGCGGACATCCCCGTCATCTTCGTGACCTCGCTCGACGCGACCGAGGACGAGCAGCGGGGCTTCACGCTCGGCGCCGCCGACTACATCGTCAAGCCGGTGCGCGCGCCGATCGTCCTCGCGCGCGTCGCGCTGCATCTCGAGCTCAAGCGCGCGCGCGACGGCCTCGCCCGGAAGAACGCCTCGCTGGCGGCCGAGATCGAGCGCCGGTCCGCGGCCGAGGTGACCGTGCGCGAACTGAACGCCGCGCTGTCGGCGCGATCCGCCGCGCTGGAGCGCAGCGTCGGCGACCTGGAGGCTTTCGCCTACAGCGTGTCGCACGACCTGCGCGCGCCGCTCCGCGCGATCTCCGGATTCGCCGATCTGCTGCGCGAGTCCGACGGCGAGCGGCTCACCGACGACGGCCGGGGCCTGCTCGGCCGGATCAGCGCCGCGGCGACGCGGATGTCGGGAATGATCGACGACGTGCTCGCCTATTCGCGCACGCAGAGCGCGACGCTCAACACCGGGCCGGTCGACCTGCGCGCGCTCGCGACCGATGTCGCCGGCGAACTCGGCGCCGCCTATCCGGCCGCCACGATCACCGTCGGCGAGTTGCCGCGGATGCGGGTCGACGCGGCGATGATGCGCCAGGTGTTCGCGAACCTCGTCGGCAACGCGCTCAAGTTCTCGGCCCGATCCGAGGCGCCGCGAGTGACGATCGACTCGTCCGCCGGTGCCGACGGCGTGGAGATCGCGATCAGCGACAACGGCGCCGGATTCGATCCGCGCTACGCCGACCGGCTGTTCGGGCTGTTCCAGCGCCTGCACTCGCAGAAGGAATTCGGCGGCAGCGGTGTCGGTCTCGCGATCGTCAAGCGCCTGATCGAACGGCACGGCGGCCGGATCGCGGCCCAATCGCAGCCCGGCGTGCGTACGACATTCAGCATCACGCTTCCGTCCGAAGCCCGGATCGCGGACCGCTGACACGCTCGCCCCCCCGGGCGCCTGCGCTCCCGGCGCAATCGCGCGCGACAACAGGTCGGAGGTTGCGCGACAATGGGCGCACCGACCCACGACCGTCCGGCAACCGGTGCGCGCTCTGCGTTACTCCCGCTACGGGCCTCCTGAAGTCCTGGAGGTCGTCGAGATTCCCGAACCGGTTCCGCGTCCCGGCGAGCTGGTCGTGCGCGTGCTCGCGGCGAGCCTGAATCCCCTCGACTGGAAGATCCGCTCCGGTCACCTCCGGTACCTGCCGGGCTCCGCGGGTCCGCCGCGGGGCGTGGGCTGTGACTTCGCCGGCGAGGTCGCCGGGTCGGGCGGGGCGACGCCCGGGTTCTTTCCCGGCGCGCGCGTGTTCGGCACGCTCTCGCCGTTCGGCCGGCAAGGAACGTGCGCGACGACGATCGTCGTGGGTGTCGATCGCGTCGCACCGACGCCCGATGCGCTCACCGACGCGATGGCCGCGGCGCTGCCGATCGCCGCCGGAACCGCGGTCCAGGCGCTCGCCGACCACGCGCGGCTCGCCGCAGGGCACCGGCTGGCCGTCGTGGGCGCGGCGGGCGGGGTCGGCCATTTCGCGGTCCGGTACGCCCGCCACATCGGCGCGCGCGTCACCGGTGCATGCGGCCCGGACAACGTCGAGTTCGTCCGTTCGCTGGGCGCGGATGCCGTCGTCGACTACACGCGCGACGACTGGAGGGCGATCGGCGCTCCGTACGACACCGTGTTCGACACCACCGGACACACACGCTGGGGCGACTGCCGCGGGGCGATGGTGCCGGAAGGCGTCTACCTCAACACGAGCCCGGACGCGTCGTCGGTTGCAGCCACCATGGCCGACGCTTTGCGCGCGCGATTCACCACCCGGCAACGCATCGTCCCGATCGCACTCAGGGGCGGAGCCGCGGCCTGGCGACGGCTCGCATCGCTCGCGGCCGCGGGCGCTCTCGTGCCGCATCTGCGCGAGACCGTCGGACTCGCCGGCGTCGCCGATGCCATGCGCGCCATGGAGCGGGGCCACGGACGCGGCAAGATCGTCGTCGACGTCGCGCGCTGAAGCGCCTCGGCGCACGCTGGGCGCGCGTCCCCGGAGACGATCACCGGTGAATTCCCGTCGTCGTTCGCTGCTCGCCGCCGGCGTCTGCGCCGCCGCCGTCGCGCTTCACCACGCACCGGCTGTCGCCTACGTGGATCTGCCCCCGGTCACCGTACCCAACGCCGACGCCGAGTCCGCGCTCCGGGCGTTGGAGGACGGCCTGTGGCTGCGCGCGCTCGACGGGTTCCCCGCCGCGCTCGCCTTGCAGCCGTCCAATCCCGCTTTCCACGGCGGCGCCGGGTTCGCGTATCGCAAGCTCGGACGGATGGACCCATCGTTCAGGCACTACCGCGAAGCGCTCGCCATCGATCCGAACCACCGTGGCGCGCACGAGTACATCGGCGAGGCCTGTCTCGCCGTCGGCGAGAAGGACAAGGCGCGCGAACACCTGGAGAGACTCGAAGCGACCTGCGGACGCGGCTGCGACGAGTATCGGGGTCTCGCGGCGGTGATCGCGGCGGCCCGGTGATCGACCGCGCGGCGCCGGGCCGCCTGCGCACCGCCGATCAGCGTCGTCGGTAATCGATCCGCCAGCGATTGCGCCAGGTCGTCCCGGCGTCGGAGGAAGTCTCCCAGTCCCAGACGAAGCTGTCGCGCGCCAGATCGCGGAACACCATGCGCTGCCGCACGCGACGCCCGTCGGGCAGCGTCGTCTCCCGTTCGAAGACCATGCGCCCGGCGCTGCGCTCGCCGGTGAAGTCGAGCCAGCTCCCCCCGTTGTCGACCCATTGCTGCCGCCAGCGTCGTTCGCCCGGCACCCACATCGACCAGCTCCGGCCGGCGTACGGCCTGCCCTCGACCGGACCCTCGAATCGCTCCTCGACGACACACCCGCCGAGCACGCGCTCGACGACGTTCACGCCCTCGCGTCGCGTGCCGTCCGGTTCCGTCCAGGAAACGGACCAGGTGCCGAGCCAGAAGTCGAGCTGGCGCGCCTCGGGGGCGGCGCAGGCATCGGCCTGCGCGGACGCGACGCCCGCGCCGGCGACCATTCCCAGGATCGCGAGGAGAACGACCCCTTTCCCGAAACCGATACCGAAGTGCCCCCGTTCCGGGCAGCGCCGTGCCATCATTCGCCTCGCTCGAGTCGAGTCCGAGGCCCTACGGTAACGCAAGAACCGATGCCTGCGATCGCCACGCGCTTCGCCCCGACAGGTGCGCGTCCCGCCCTCGATGACGATCGGCCGGCCACCGACGCCGGCGGCGCGCCGCGAACGACCGGATCTCGCCGGCGGCCGCCGGCGGCCCGGGCCGGACGCCGGACCCCCGACTCGACAGGAACTCCAGGGAGACGACCCGATGCGTTGGGGTGACATGCGGCGCAGCGACAACGTCGACGATCGCCAGGGGGCGGGCGGCGCCCGGCCGTCGCCGGGCGGAGGCGTGCGCCTGTCCGGGATCGGCATCGTCATCGCGGTCATCGCCGCGCTCGTTTTCGGCGTCGACCCGATGCAGTTCCTCGGCAGCGGCGGCCCGGCCGTGCAGGCGCCCGCGCCCCGGACTCCCGCGCCGGGGGCGCCGTCGGGCGGCGCACCGTCCGCCGGCACCGCGGCGACCGACGTGCGCAAAGATTTCGCGTCCCGCGTCGTCGGCGACACCGAGGACGTCTGGTCGGCGCTGTTCCAGGCGATGGGCGTCGACCGCTATCCGCCGACGACGCTGACCCTCTACCGCGGCTCGGTGCGCTCCGGTTGCGGCGGTGCGACCTCGGCCGCCGGGCCGTTCTACTGCCCGGCCGACGCGCGCGTCTATCTCGACACGAGCTTCTTCGACGAACTCGCGCGGCGCTTTGGCGCGCCCGGCGATTTCGCCCAGGCCTACGTGATCGCGCACGAGGTGGGCCACCATGTGCAGAACGCGCTGGGCACGATGCGGATGTTCGACCGCGAGGCCCAGCGGCTCGACGAGCGACGCCGCAACGCGCTGTCGATCCGGCTCGAGCTCCAGGCCGACTGCTACGCCGGCGTCTGGGGCCATTTCGCCCAGCGGCGCAACCTGCTCGAGCCCGGCGACCTCGAGGAAGGCCTGCGCGCCGCCTCGGCCGTCGGCGACGACCCGATCATGAAGCGCACGCAGGGCTACGTCGTGCCCGACGCGATGAACCACGGTACCGCCGAACAGCGGATGCGCTGGTTCAAGGTCGGCCTCGCGTCGGGCGACCCGCGCAAGTGCGACACCTTCGCCGCCGCGCAGCCCTGATCCCCACCCGGCATCCGTTGCGTGCGCGACGGCGGCGGCCCGGCTCGGGGCGGCGCCGGCGCGGCGAACCGGCCCGGGACCGACCGACTCCCGCCGATCGGCTATCGTAGCGGAGTGTCCGCGCCCACCGACGCATCCGCCGCGATGACCACGCGCTGCCCGTCCTGCGGGCAGCCGATGGCGGTCCATCGACTCGACCGCAAGCCGCACGGCAGCGCGTCGATCGACCTGTGCGCGCCCTGCCGCGCGCTGTGGTTCGACGGCTACGAGAGCGTGCAGCTCTCGCCGGGCGCGACGCTGGCGCTGCTCAAGGCGATCCACGAGGCGGAACGGACCTCGCCGCTGCCGCTCGCCTCGCGACTCGCGTGTCCGCGCTGCACCTCGGTGCTCGCGCTCACGCGCGATCTCCAGCGCTCGACGCGCTTCACCTACTACCGCTGCGGGCGCGGGCACGGCCGCTACACGCCGTTCCTGCAGTTCCTGCTCGAGAAGAGCTTCGTGCGTCCGCTGCCTCCGCCGGAGCTCGAGCGACTCAAGCGCGCGGTCGGCACCATCCGCTGCAGCGGCTGCGGCGCCGGCATCGACCTCGCCCGCGACACCGCCTGCCCCTATTGCCGCGCGCCGATCACCGTGCTCGATCCGGGCACGCTCGCACGCACCGTGGAGTCGCTGTCGGCGGCGGAAGCCCGGCGCCACCAGGTCGACCCGATTGCGCTCGCCGACGCGCTCGCGCAGGCCGAGCGCATGGACCGGGCACTCGCGGCGCCCGATTCCCCGGCCGCACGCGCCGACGCGATCCTGTCCGCGGTGGAACTCGGCGCGACCGCGCTCGACGTGCTGTTCGGCGCGTTCCGGCGCGCGTAGCCGGCCCGCCGTAGAATGTCGGCTTCGCGCCCCGCCGGAGCCCGCCCATGCGCTTCCCGCTGCACGCCCTCGCCGCCGCCATGATGCTCGCCGCCGCGATCCCGGTGCTCGCCCAGACGCCGGCAGCCCCGGCCGCTCCCGCGATCTCGGTTGCGCCGGTCGCCAGGCCCAGTTGCGACAAGCCGGAGTTCCCCGGCCGGCTCGCGCCGGACACGCGGATCCGCAAGTGGTCGGCGGATTTCCGCGTGTATCTCGACTGTGTCAAGGCCTACGTCGCCGAGCGCAACGCCCACATCGAAGCGCACAACAAGGCGGCGAAGGCCGCGGCCGACGACTACAACGCCGGCGTCAAGGAGTACAACGAGGCGGTCAAGTCGCTGAACGACTGACCGCGCGGGCCGGCCGGCGAGCCCGGCGGACCGGCGCCGCGGATCGCGCGCACCGCGACGCGCGACGTCAGCGGATCGCGCGCTCCACCTGCGTCACCACGCCGTTGACGCACGTGAACGCGACGTCCCTGGGCGGCGCACCGCCGTCCGAGTCGTACCGGTGGCGCTGCGCCGTCAGCCGCAGCTGCCGGCCGTCGGCGCCGGTCGCCGGGACTTCGACCCGATCGGTCCGATCGGGCGGACCGGCATCCGCGAGCACCGCCGCGCAGTCCTGTCCCGGCGCGATCGCGAGCCGCGCCACCGCCGTCGTCGGGGCGACCGCGCCGGCACCCGCAGCCGCGACGCCGCCCGAGCGTCGCGAGACGGTGTCGGCGGCCTCGTCGGGAGACGGGGGCGCCGACGACGCGTCATCGCCGCGATCCCAGGCCACCCGGCCGTCGACGAATCCGACCCGCCGGACTCCTCCGGGATTGCGATAGACCCAGACCTCGGACGCGCGCTCGCTCGCCGAGCCACCCCGAACCTCCGTCGGCACCCCGTAGGCCGCCCGGACGTGACGGCGGGGCATCCCGGCCACCACCTGCCCCGACTTCGCAGCCGTCGTCCACTGCGCCTCGAGCGCCGCGGAATCCTGCGACGCCCCGTTGTCCGGCGTCAGCTCGACCTGCCGTCCCCGGGTGCCGGCCTCGCACGGGGTTTGCTGGTAGGTCGTGCGCCCGGCGGCGTCCAAGCATCGGAACACCTGGGCGCCCGCCCGCGTAGCGCAGATCGCTGCGGCAACGGCGAGGACGGCGAGCGACACGCGGCGGGACATCAGCGCATCATAGCGCCGCCCGGGGGCCGCGCGAGCCGCGGCCGCTGCGGTATGATGCTGTGCAACATCCCCGCAACGACGCACCGGCCGGCGCCGTGACCGGCCCGATCGCGCGTCATCACGCCAGGACACCCGACATGCCCGGCCGAGCGCTCGCCTCCACGCTCCCCGCGCCCGCCGACGATCCGGCCCCGGCGATCGCCGCGGCGGTCGTCGAGGGCTTCGACAAGCACTACGCGCTGTTCCGGGAATGCGCGCGGGCGGCCAAGCGCCACTTCGAGGCCGGCAACTTCCTCGCGATCCACCACGTGGCCCGCGACCGGATCGACTTCTACGATCGCCGCGTCGCCGAGGCGGTCGAGCGCATCGAGCGGGAGTTCGGGACGGCGAAACTCGACGCCGCGCAAGCCGATCTCCTGTGGGCCCGGGTGAAACTCCACACGATCGGGCGCCTGATCGAGCACCGCCAGCCCGAGTGCGCCGAGACGTTCTTCAACTCGGTGTCGTGCAAGATCCTGCACCGGAACTATTTCCACAACCGCGCGATCTTCGTGCGCCCGGCGCTGGCGACCGAGTACCTCGACGCCGAGCAGCCGGCGTACCGATCGTACTACCCGCGCGACAACGGGCTGCGATCGGCGCTGATCGACATCGTCCTCGATTTCCGCTTCGAACGCCGGTTCGCCGACTTCCGCCGCGACCTGGGCCATGTCCTGGCGGCGTTCCGCCGGCGCCTGCCGCGGCCGTTCCGTCCGGAGTCGAGCTTCCAGATCCAGGTGCTGTCCAGCCTCTTCTTCCGCAACCGCGCCGCCTACATCGTCGGACGCGTCGCCAACGGCACGCAGACGGTGCCCTTCGCGATCGCGATCCGGCACGCCCCGGGCGGCGAACTCTACGTCGACGCGGTCCTGACCGAGCCGGTCGAGCTCGCGCTGCTCTTCTCGGCGAACCGCGCCTACTTCCTCGTCGACATGGAGGTACCGTCGGCGACGGTCGCCTTCCTGCGTGAGATCCTGCCGGACAAGACGGCCGCGGAGATCTACACGATGGTCGGCCTGCAGAAGCACGGCAAGACGCTGTTCTTCCGCGACTTCCTGCAGCACCTGCGCCACTCGACCGACCGCTTCCAGATCGCGCCGGGCATCCGCGGCCTGGTCATGGCGGTGTTCACGCTGCCGTCGTATCCGTACGTGTTCAAGATCATCAAGGACAAGATCGCCGCGTCGAAGGATACCGACCGCGCGCGCGTCAAGCAGAAGTACGCGCTGGTCAAGCACCACGATCGCGCCGGGCGGATGACCGACATCCTCGAGTACTCGGACGTGACGCTGCCGCGCTCGCGATTCGCGCCCGAGGTCGTCGAGGAACTGAGGTCGGTCGCGCCGACCCAGATCGAGGAGGAAGGCGACTGGATCCAGATCCGGCATGTCTACATCGAGCGGCGGATGCGCCCGCTCAATCTCGTCCTTGAGAACGCCGACGAGGCGACGCGCGAGCACGCGATGATCGAGTACGGGGACGCGATCAAGCAGCTCGCCGCCGTCAACATCTTCGCCGGCGACCTGCTCTACAAGAACTTCGGCGTAACCCGCTACGGTCGCGTCGTGTTCTACGACTACGACGAGATCGAGTACATGACCGACTGCGTGTTCCGCCGGATCCCGCCGCCGCCGCCGGGGTACGACGAGATGTCCGGCGACGTCTGGTACGCCGTGGGGCCGCGCGACATCTTCCCCGAGGAATTCGCGACGTTCCTGCTCACCGATCCGCGCAACCGCGCGGCGTTCGAGCGGCACCACGCCGACCTGCTCGACGCCGCCTGGTGGCAGCGCACGCAGGCGGCGATCCGGTCCGGCGAGATCGCCGAGGTGCTCTCGTATCCCGATGCGGTCCGCTGCGCGCCGCCGCTCGCGTCGCGCCGACCGCGGGCGGTCCGCAGGAAGGTGGCCTGATGACGGCACCGGACACCCGGCGCCGCCGGGTCGTCGCCTGGCTGGCGCTCGCGCCCGCGGTGCCCGCGACGGCGAAATCCGACGCGTCGCCGTCGCCGATCGCGCAGCCGCCGGTCCCGGGGCCGCGCGCCTGGGCCGGCCGCGCGCTCGCGCTGCGCGACGAGGCGGTGCGCCGCGGCGACCAGCCCTACGGCGCGGTCGTCGTGCGAGACGGCGTGATCGTCGGCGAGGGGGTCTCCGCCGTCGTCACACGCGCCGACCCCGCCGCCCACGCGGAGCGCGTCGCGATCGCCGACGCGTTGCGGCGGTCGGGCTCGCCCGACCTCGCGGGTGCGTCGCTCTACGGCAGTTCACCGGCCTGCGGCGCCTGTCGCGCCGCGGCGCGCGACGCCCGGATCGCGCGGCTGTACCATGGCGCCGACGCGGTCGACGACGGGCCGCCGGCGTAGCGACCCGACGCCCCGGCGCACCGGCGAATCCGCCCGGGCCGCCGGAGCGTGGCGACCGATGCGATCTCGGACGCCGGGTGCGCAACGTCGCGGCACGGGTTCGCCGCGCGCCGTCGGGGGGCGGCCTTGTCCTACGTGAGTCTGTTCGAGGTGCTGCGGGTGGGGCCGGGTCCGTCGTCGACGCACACGGCCGGTCCCTATCATGCGGCGCGCCGCTTCGTCCACGAACTCGCGGCCGCCGGTCGACTGACGCATGCGGCGCGTCTGGGCGTCGAACTCTACGGCGGTGCCGCCTGCGGTGGCCGCGACAACGGCGCCGCCGGCGCGCTCGTCGCCGGACTGGAGTCGCGCGAGCTCCGGCAATGCGACGCCGTGACGCTCGCCGCGCGGCTCGCGCAGGCGAGCGCGGCGCGCGAGGTCGCGCTCGGCGGGCGGCACAAGACCGCCTTCGACCCGGCCGCCGACATCGGATTCCGGATCGACCGCGCGCTCGCGTGGGACGGCAACGCGGTGCGCTTCGCGGCGTTCGATCGCGCCGGCGCGGTGCTCGCCGACCGCGTCTACCTGACGCCCGGCGACGATCGCGTGCTCGCGCCCGGGGAGCCGCCCGGCCCGGCACCGCGCGTGCCCTACGAATGCGCGTCGGCCGACGACCTGATCCAGCATTGCCGCAAGTCGGGACGCAAGATCGCCGTCCTCGCGCTCGCCAACGAAACCGCGCTGCGGGGACCCGCCGAGGTCCGGTCCCGGCTCGGCGTCCTGCACGAGGCGATGCGCGAGGCGGTGAGCCGCGGTCTCGATGCCGGCGTGTCTCCGGGCGTCCACAGGCGGGCGCGGATCGCGCCGGATCGTGCCGTGCGACTCGCCGACGCAGCGACCCCCGCGCACGAGCGCTGCGCGATCCTCGCGCTCGCCGCGGCCGAGCGCAACGCCGCCGGGGCATCGGTCGTCGCGGCTCCATCGAACGGCGCGGGGGGAACCGTCGCCGGCGTCCTCGTCCACGCGCTGGACGCGCAGCCGGAGTCCGCCGATGCCCGGGCCGTCGATTTCCTCGCGACCGCCGGGGCCGTCGGCGCTCTGCTGCGCGCGCAGGGATTGCGGCAGGTCGGATGCCAGGGGGAGATCGGCGTCGCCTCGGCGATGGCGGCCGCCGGCTACACGGCGGTGCTCGGGGGCACGCCCCACCAGATCCTCCATGCGGCGGAAACCGCGCTCAAGGCGCACCTGGGCCTCGGTTGCGATCCGCACAACGGCCGCATCGAGACGCCCTGCATCGACCGGTGCGAGACCGCGGCGGCGCGCGCATGCACGGCCGCGCTCGCCGCGGTGCGCGTACCCTCGCCGCCGATCGCCTTCGACCGCGTCGCCGCGTCGATGATCGAATCCGGACGCGCGCTCGCCGGCCGGTTCAAGCAGGCGTCGCTCGGGGGCATCGCCCTGTCGGTTCCGGACTGCTAGCGGGAAGTCGGCGGCTCAGGGACACCCTGTCCTGCGTCGATCCGGGAAGGAATCCCCGCGACCGGACAGCGGCGCACCTCCCCGGTGCCGGCCGGCGGCCGCGCGGCGAATTCGCGGATCGCGACCGGATTGCGTTACGCTTGCGCCGATGACGGCCCCGATCGGAGACCCGATGATTCTCGTCCGCGCCACCGCGCTCGCCGCCTTGCTGCTCGCGACCGCCTGCGCCGCGCCGGAAAAGCGCGAGGACGCGCCTTCGCAGGACACGATCGCGTGCGCGCTCGACGGGCAACGGATCGTCATCCGTTTCCTCCCCGACGAGGTCCGTCTCCTCACGCCCGACGGCGAGCGTGTCGTGTTGCAGAAGGTCCCGGCGGCGGCGGGGGTACGCTACACCAACGGCCTCGTCGAATTGCGCAGCGGAGGCGGCACCGGCGCCGCGGCGCAGGGCCTCCTGTTCGTCCGCGACGGAACCGGCTACGCGCTCACCGGCTGCGCGCCGGTCATGGTGCCGCAGCCGGCCCGCTAGCGCCGCGGGACGGGAACGAACCTCCGCCGCCGCACCCGATGAGCGAGGTTCCACCGCGCCCCGTCGCCGGCGTCGTCGGTACCGGCGCGATGGGACTGGGGATCGCACGCTCGCTCGTGCGCGAGGGCTTCGACACGGTCACACGCGACCGTGCGCCCGACGCCGACGCGCGCGCGGCCGCGGCCGGGTGCCGCGTGCTCGCGAACGCCGCCGCGGTCGCCGCCGCCGCGCCGGTGGTGTTCGTCGTCGTCGTCGACGATCGCGAGGTCGACGACGTGATCTTCGGGCCGGACGGACTCGCCTCGGCCGGCACGAGCGGACTCGTCGTGCTCGTCTGCTCGACCCTCGACCCGGACTACGTGCGCGGGCTGCCCGACCGCGCGGGCGCTCACGGGCTCGCGATCGTCGACGCGCCGATCTCCGGGGGCCCGGCGAAGGCGGCGGACGGATCCATGACGATGATGCTCGCGGCACCGCGATACGCGCTCGACAGGGCCGCGCCGGCCGTCGCGGCGGTCGCCGGGCACCGCTTCGTCGTGTCCGAACGCGCCGGCGACGCGGCCGCGACCAAGATCGTCAACAACCTGCTCGCCGGCGCGAACCTCGCGGCGGCCGGTGAAGCGCTCGCGCTCGCGGACGCGCTGGGCCTCGACGCCGGGGCGACCGCCGAGGTGATCGGCGCGAGCTCCGGGGCGAGCTGGATCTTCGCCGACCGCGTCCCGCGTGCGCTCGCCGGCGACCTCGCACCGCGCGCGGCGGCGCGCATCCTGGCGAAGGACCTCGCGATCGCGTGCTCCGTCTCCGAGCGTGCGGGCCTGCCGGGCGATTTCGCGCGCACGGCGCGCCGGACCTTCGTCGACGCGGTGGCGGCGGGTCACGGCGAGCGGGACGACGCGGTGATCGTGCAGCACGCGCGCGCGACCGCCGCGCGACGCGGGCGCCCGCCGCGCTGACCCTCCGTCGCGCCGACGCCCGACGCGGCGGCGTTCAGCGTCCGCGGGCCGCCGGCTCGACGTCGTAGTAGCGGAACGAGAACAGGCGGATCGGATGCGGCTTGTAGTTGCGCACCCGGTCGTGCCAGGCGTGGTCCTCGATGATGTGCTGGGTCAGCCGGATCGGCGCGTAGGCCACGACGAGCGCCTGCATCCGGGCGAACAGCGCGGTGCGCGCCGGACCGTCCGGCAGGCGACGCGCCTGGTCGTAGAGCCGGTCGTATTCGGGAAGCCGGAAGCGCGACTGGTTCTCCTGCCCCGCGTTGGGTCCGTAGAGAAGCTGCAGGAAATTCTCCCCGTCGGGCCAGTCCGCGTACCAGCCGTCCGAGGCGAACGGGATCCTGCCGTTGCGGGCCATCTTGCGCAGCTCGGGCAGCTTGTCCTTGCGGAAGACGACCTTCAGGCCGATCGCGTCCATCGACTTCTTCCACAGCTCGTCGGCGTGGCGCTGCGCGGATGTCGGCACCGACCATCGCTCGAGCACCAGAGGCTCGCCGGCGGGATTCTCCCGGTACCCGTCGCCGTCGCGGTCCCGGTATCCGTAGCGGTCGAGCAGCGCCCGCGACGCCGCCGGGTCGAACGCCTGCGCATCGACGTCGAGCGACGGCGAGAAACCGGCGACACCGGGTGGCACCAGCGATCGCGCGAGGCGTCCGCGTCCCTTGTTGAGCACGCGCAGCGCCTCGGCCGCGTCGTAGGCCATCGCGATCGCGCGTCGCAGGGCGATCTTCCCCGGCTCGTAGCCGCCGACCACCGGGTGCTCCATGTTGAAGTAGACCCAGTAGGTGTTGGGGCGCAGGTTCGCCTCGTGCCGCACGCCCTTCGCGGCCAGCGCCCCGCGCAGGCGACCCTGGTCCAGCAATTCGTCGATGAACGCCTCCGACACCAGGGAATCGACGTCGACCTCGCCGTTGGCGAACGCGAGCCAGCGCGACTGCGCCTCCTCGACGACCCGGATCTCGATCCGGTCGAGGATCGGCAATCGCCGGCCCGCGAGCGCGACGACGATCGGGCGCGCCTCCTCGGGCACCGGCCCGGCGGGCACGTAGGTCTCCGCGCGGAATCCGAGATTGCGCTCGAGGATCATCCGGGCGCTGCGCTGGTATTCGACGAGGCGGTAGGGACCGGTGCCGACCGGCTTCGCGCCGAAATCCGGTCCGTAGGCCTCGACCGCTTCGCGCGCGACCGCGCCCAGATAGGGCACCGCGAGCACGTAGGGAAACCTCAGGTCGGGCGCCGCGAGCCGGATGCGCAGCGTGTAGCGGTCGACGACTTCCAGACCGGCGATCGGCGCGTCGTAATCGAACCGTCCCGATCTGATCGCCGCGGCGCGCGCGGCGTCGGCGCCGGCGAGCTTCCCCTCGAACAGCCACAGCCACGGCGATTTCACCGCCGGATCGAGCACCCGCCGGTACGTGTACGCGTAGTCCGCCGCGACGAGTTCGCGCGGCTTGCCGCGAAACGCCGGGTCCGGCGTGAAATGGATGCCCTTTTTCAGGCGGCACAGCCAGGTGAGGCCTCCGTCGCCGGTCGTCGGCACTGCCTCGAGCGTGCGCGGGACGAGCGTCGCCGGACGGGCGAGATAGTCGTAGTCGAGCATCGCCTCGTAGACCTCCGAGATCACGGCGTCGGAGGCCGCGTCCGAGGCGAACGCCGGATCGAAGCTCGTTTCGGCGATGTTGAGCACGGTTCGAAGCACGCGCGGCGCATCGGCGGCGCGTGTCGCCGGCGCGCACAGGACCAGCACCGCCGCCAGCGCGGGCAGCCAGCGCGCGGCCACGGTCCCGGACCGGCCGATCGCAGGGCCGTCCGCGCTCAACGTCCTCGCGGCCACACCGATCGGATGCGTACGTTGATCATCGCCCCGATTGTCGCCGGACCCGCGCCGGAATGCGACATCGCCCCGGGCGAGTGCCCGGGGCTTCCGCCGCGATCGCGAAACCGCCGCCGCGCGGCGGCTTCGCCTGCTGCGTCAGTGCGCCTGCATCGGGCCCCGGCATCCGGCCGGCATGTCGCCGCCCGTCGGATGCATCGCGCCGGCCCCTTTCCCGCGGCCGTGCATCATCGGCCCGCCATGCCGCGGACCTGCCGCGTCGCCCTGGGCTCCCATCGGGCACGCGGCGTCCCGCCCGTCGCGCTGTGCCATGGCCCCGCCGCGCATGCCGCCGTGCATTCCCATGCCGGCCTCGCCGCGCGCGGGCGCGCACGCCTCGGCGTTCGCGGCCGAACCGTGGTGCATCGGGCCGCCGCCATGTCCCGGATCGGCTACCGCCGCTCCGCTGGCGATCGCCGCGATCGCCAGACCGATCAGTGTCCGTCGCATTGTCATCCTGATCCTCGCTCGAGTTGCGGATCCCCGCGGATCCCTCATGCGTAAGACCGCGCGACCGACGAGGCGTTGCGCCGGCGGCCGCCGCGCATGATCTGGGTCAAGGGCGACCGAAGCCCGGGGTCCGCGCGCTGTCCGCTCGACCGGCATTGCGCGAGAATGACAGCAAGGTGCGAAACACGCATCGGAACGGAGAATGGAGATCATGAGTCATTACCACGCCGTCGTCTGGGTCGACCACCGCGAAGCGCACGTGATTTCGTTCAATCCCGACGAGGCCGAGTCGGTGCTGGTGCACGCGAAGGGCGGACACCGGCAGGTCCACCACCGGCACGGTTCGGTGTCCGGTGGGCGGGCGGGCGAGGATCCGGAGTTCTTCAAGCGGATCGTCGAGGCGGTGCGGGAGAGTCAGGAGATCCTGGTGACCGGCCCGGCCGCGGCGAAGATGCACCTGTACGCCTGGTGGCAAAAGCACGACCCGGCGGGCGCGCACAAGGTCGTGGGCATCGAGAGCGCCGACCACCCGTCCGACGGCCAGCTCCTCAAGCACGCCCGTGCCTACTTCGACGCCAAGGACCGGATGCGGCCGCAGACCTGAGTCGGTCGACGGCGACGCCCGGTCCGATCACGTCTCGCGGGCGCGGGGCGGCGGCTCTGGCACACTGGCGGGACGGTCGCCGTAAGCGCCGGCGTCCGCGCGCGACAGACGGTTACCGGCCGCCGGCGCGCCCGCGCGGCGCGTACCCGTCACTCAGCCAGGATGCCCGCATGAAACACTCGCTCGCCGTCGCCTTGCTCGCCTGCGCAACGCTCGTCGGCGCCGCCCACGCCCAGAGCACCGCGCCCAAGGCTCCGCCGTCCGCGCCGGGCGGTACGGCGGTGGCCACGTTCGCCGGCGGCTGCTTCTGGTGCATGGAGCCCCCGTACGACAAGCTCGACGGCGTGCTTTCGACGACCTCCGGGTACATGGGCGGACGCAAGCGCAGCCCCACCTACGAAGAGGTTTCCAGCGGCGCGACCGGACACACCGAGGTCGTGCAGGTGGTCTACGACCCCCGGAAGGTGTCCTACGAGAAACTGCTCGACGTGTTCTGGATCAACATCGATCCCACGGTCAGGGACCGGCAATTCTGCGACCACGGTTCACAGTACCGGACCTCGGTCTTCGTGCACACGGCCGAGCAGCGGAAGGCGGCGGAGGCCTCGAAGGCCGCCGTCGAGCGCAGCAAGCCCTTCCGGGATCCGGTCGTGACGCCGATCGAGGACGCCGGCGAGTTCTGGCCGGCCGAGGACTACCACCAGGACTACTACCTCAAGAACCCGGCCCGCTACAGCTACTACCGGACCGGCTGCGGACGCGATGCGCGCCTGCGCGCGCTCTGGGGAGCGGCGGCCGGCAAGTAGCGTCGCCCGCGCATGCGCCGCCTCAGGCCAGGCCGATCGACGACACGGCGGCCCCGACGAGTGTCGACAAGCCGCCGAGCAGGGTCAGGGAGATGCCGATGAACTCGGTCCGCTCTCCGGCGGGCACCTCGAGCACCCGCCCGACGCCCACCCAGTACAGGTAGAGCGTGTGGCAGAGCGCGACGATGCTCACGATGACCATCACCGGCAGGAACAGCGTGGCGCCGGCGAGCATCACCGGAACCGAGCCGTACGCGGACACCTTGAGCGCGCTCGGATAGTCGCACCGGCTGCCGTACATCGGCGCGATCAGCACGAAGATCGCGGCGAGCAGGAAGATCGAACCGATGGTGGCGAAGAGCGTCGTCGCGCCGGCTGCGTAGATCGCCTCGGGCGGGACGAGGTATCCGTGCGCGGGATCCCACGACGCGTCGAACGTCTTCATGCCGATCACCGTCGCGGCGGGCGCGAGCAGCGAGAGCGGGATGATCGTGCGTCGCGTGATCTCGTCGATCGACGTGGGCTCGCGCGCGATCGCCTCCCACGCCTCGGCGGGCGAGAACACCAGCACGACCAAGCGTCGCAGGGTCCTGGTCACCCGGTTCAGTATAGACCCGCGTGACGCGACCCGGGACGGCGAGGCGGGCCGATCGCCTGCATTGACCGGTTCGCGGCCGGGACCCGATACTGCGGCGAAATCCCGGAAGCGGACATCGCCCATGGAAATGAAACGCCTCTCCGGCGGCAACCTCAGGGCCGCCGGCTACGACGAAGCCGCGCGCAGACTGGTCGTGGAACTCACTTCGGGCACCTACGAATACGCCGGCGTGTCGCGCGACACCTGGCGTCGGTTCGCGTCGTCGTCCTCGCCCTGGAGTTACTTCCGGGACAACATCGAGGAAGAGTTCGCCGCGAAGCGCGTGCGCTGAGCCCCGCGCGGGCCGGCGGCGCGCCCTGGCGTCCCGTCGCGGACGGACGCAGCACGGAGGCCGGGATCGCCCGGCCTCCGCGCCTTGCGGCGGTACGGCGCCGGTTACTGGACCGACAGCTTGCGTCCGGCGACGACCGCGCGCTTCGCGAGCTTCAGCTCCAGCACGCCGTTGTCGTATTTCGCCTCGCTCGCGCCCTCGTCCAGTTCGGACGGCAGCGTGAAGCTCCGGTAGGCGCTGCCGACGTAACGCTCGGTGCGCAGTACGCGCTCGCCGTCCTTCTTCTCGGTCTCGCGCTTGACTTCGGCACCGATCGTGACTTGGTTGCCCTCGACGGTGACGTGGATGTCGTCCTTCCTGACGCCCGGGATCTCGGCGTGGACGACGTAGCCCTTGTCGTTCTCGGTCACGTCGATCTTGATCATCGCCGGCGCATCGGCGGACTCGCGGCGGACCGGGGCGAGGAAACCGCGGAACAGTTCGTCGAAACCGGTGCCGGTGAACGGATCGTAGACTTGCAGTCGGGTCATGGTCATGCTCCTGGGTCTGGCGGTGTCGGGGTCTGCAAACGCCGGGCACGGAACCGATCCTCCGCCCGGCCTTGCGCTTGGTGTGCCACACAGATAGGAGCGCTCCGGCGGCTTTCAAGCCCCCGATGCGAGCGCGGTTAGGCCGGGCGCGGGTTCCTCGCCGCGGAGCCGTCCGGGTCGGAGCGGGGCGCGGGCCTTGACCCGGGTCAACGCGCCGCGCCTGCGCCTCGGCGACGATGGCCGCAGGCGGCGGGCGGCGCGCGTTTCGGATGCGCCGGTGCCGTTTGCGGGGATCCCTCATGAGCCGAGCCGAACTGACCGATACCGACCGCCGTCTGCTGGCCGACCGGCTGCGCGCGCGTCACCGCGAACTCAAGGGAGAGATCCATCGCCAGTTCGCCGACCACGACGACCCGCAGACGATGGCCCTGCGCAACCGGCTCGAGGACACCGACGACTGGGCGGTCGCCGATTCGATGCAGGGTCTCGACATCGCCATGGTCTCGCGCGACATCTCCGAACTGTCGCAGGTGGAGGCCGCGCTCAAGGGCCTCGCCGACGGCACCTACGGCCGATGCGCGGCCTGCGACGAGCCGATTCCCGCGGCCAGGCTGCTCGCCAATCCGGCCGCGGTGCGCTGCATCCGATGCCAGGAAGCGCTCGAGCGGCGCGGTCCGGGTACGCCGTCGCTGTAGCTTCGCGCCGGCGTCCATCGCCGCCCGCGCGGTACAATCGCCCGACTGCGCGGCGCCCTAAGGGCATCGCGTTCGCGCGTGCCCCGGCGCAACCGGGCAGCCCCGTCCATTCCCGACGTCAACATGACCGCGATGCCCTATCGCCGCCTCGGACGCTCCGGCGTCAAGGTGAGCGCGCTCTCGTTCGGCTCCTGGGTCACCTACGGCAACCAGCTGGGCGAGTCCAGCGCGCGCGAGTGCATGGCCGCCGCATACGATGCCGGCGTCAACTTCTTCGACAACGCCGAGGTCTACGCGAAGGGCGCCTCCGAGTCGATCATGGGCGAGGTGCTCGCCCGCTCGGGCTGGCGCCGCTCGAGCTATCTCGTGTCGACCAAGTTCTACTGGGGCCTCCACGACGGCGTCAACGAGAAGAACACGCTGAACCGCAAGTACCTGATGCAGGCGATCGACGCTTCGCTCGCGCGCCTGAAACTCGACTACGTCGACCTGGTCTTCTGCCACCGTCCCGACCCGGACACACCGATCGAGGAGACCGTCCACGCGATGCACGACATGATCGCGTCCGGCAAGGCGGTCTACTGGGGCACGTCGGAGTGGAGCGCCGAGGAGATCGCACAGGCCTGGCATGTCGCCGAACGCCACCACCTGCACAAACCGGTGATGGAGCAGCCGCAGTACAACCTGTTCCACCGGGACCGGATGGAGCGCGAGTACGCGCGGGTCTTCCGCGACCTGGGCATCGGCACGACGACCTGGAGCCCGCTCGCCTCGGGTTTGCTCACCGGCAAGTACAACGACGGCATCCCGCCGGACTCGCGCGGCACGGTCAAGGGATACGAGTGGCTCGCCGAGCGGTTGACCGACGCGCGCAGGCTCGACGTCGTCCGGCACCTGGCGCCGATCGCGCGCGAACTCGATTGCTCGCTCGCGCAACTCGCGATCGCGTGGTGCCTCAGGAACCCGAACGTATCGACGGTCATCACCGGCGCGAGCCGGGTCGCCCAGGTGCACGAGAACCTGAAGGCGCTCGACGTGGTGGGCCGCCTGGACGCCGCGATCCTGGCGCGCATCGACGCCGTGACCGCGCCAGCGGCGGCCCGCTAGCCCGCCGCCGGACGCGCGGACGATCCGCGGGCTCGCCGATGATCCAGTTCCCGGGCTCGCCGCCGGCCGGACTCGGGCTCGCCTCCGGGCGGCTCGCCCCCTGCCCCGAGCGTCCGAACTGCGTTTCCAGCCGCGCGACGAGCGCGACCCAGGCGGTGGCCCCGCTCGCCTACGACGGCAGCGCCGACACGGCGTGGCGGCGCCTGTGCGAAGCGGTGCAGGCGCTGGGGCGCGCGACGATCGTCGAGAACGCCCGCGTCGGCGGCACGCGCTACCTGCGGGTCGAGTTCCGGTCGTCGCTGCTCGGGTTCGTCGACGACGCCGAGTTCGCGCTCGACGAGGACGCCGAGGTGATCCACGTCCGGTCCGCCTCGCGGCTCGGCCGCCTCGACTTCGGCGCCAACCGCTCGCGCATCGAGCGGATCCGGTCGGGTGTCTCCCAGGGAGTGCCGCGATGAATCCGCTGGAGAGCTGGAACGAGGAGCAGCGGTCGGCGTACCTGTACCGCGCCTGCTCTCAGGCGGAGGAAGGGACCGTGCGCGCCGAGCTCTTCCGGCGGCTCGCCGGCGAGGCCGAGGCGCAGGCGGCGATCTGGCGCGCACAGCTCACGGCGCGCGGACATCCGGCGCCCGGACCGTTCGTCCCGGATACCAGGACGCGCATGGTGGCGCGCCTGGTCGAGTGGATGGGCCCGAGGCCGCTGCGCGGCGTGCTCGCGGCGATGAAGGTCCGCGGCATGGCGATCTACGGCACCTCGGCGGCCAACGACGCCGTGCACCTGCCGCCGGTCGCCGGCGGTGCGCCCGAGCGCCGCCACCGGGGCCTGGGCAGCGGCGGCAACCTGCGCGCCGCGGTGTTCGGCGTCAACGACGGCCTGGTCTCGAACGCGAGCCTGATCCTCGGCGTCGCCGGCGCCTCCAGCGACCCGAAGACCATCGTGCTCGCCGGCGTCGCCGGTCTCGCCGCCGGTGCGTTCTCGATGGCGGTCGGCGAGTACGTGTCGGTGCGCTCCCAGCGCGAACTCTACGAATACCAGATCGCGCTCGAACGCGAGGAACTCGCGCAGTATCCGGAGGCCGAGGCCCAGGAACTCGCGATCATCTACGCGGCGAAGGGCATCCCCAAGCGGCAGGCCGAGCAGGTCGCGCAGCGGCTGGTCGCCGATCCCGAGCACGCGCTCGACACGCTCGCACGCGAGGAACTGGGACTCAATCCCGCCGAACTGGGCTCGCCGATCGGCGCGGGCGCGTCGAGCTTCGCCGCGTTCGCCGCCGGCGCGCTGCTGCCGCTGCTCCCGTTCCTCTTCTCCGCCGGCGACCGTGCGCTCGCGATCGCCATCGCGGTGACCGCGGTCGCGCTGTTCTCGATCGGCGCGACACTGTCGCTGTTCACCGGCAAGGGCGCGCTCCGCTCCGGCCTGCGGATGCTCGCGCTGGGCGCGGCCGCCGGCGCGGTCACCTGGACCATCGGCAAGCTCGCCGGCGTGGCCGTCGGCTGATGGCGCACGGGCGCGCGGCCGCGCTGACGCTCGGGCCCGGCCGCGACAAGTCGCTGCGGCAACGCCATCCCTGGATCTGGTCGGGCGCGGTCGCGCGCGTCGACGGCAGCCCGGCGGCGGGCGACACCGTCGTGGTCCGCGCGCACGACGGTGCTTTCCTCGCGTGGGCAGCCTACTCTCCCGCCTCGCAGCTGCGGGCGCGGGTCTGGACTTTCGACGACGAGCCGGTCGACGAGGCGTTCTTCGCGCGGCGGATCGGCGCCTCGGTCAGGCGGCGCGCGGCGCTGCTCGACGCGGAACATACGGCCTGCCGCCTCGTCCACGGCGAGTCCGACGGACTGCCGGGCGTCGTGGCGGACCGCTACGGCGACCTCGTCGTCGTGCAACTCACCGCTGCCGGCGCCGAACGCTGGCGCGATCCGCTCGTCGACTTGCTCGTCGGCGCGACCGGCGCGACCGCCGTGGTCGAGCGTTCCGACGCGGACGTCCGCGCCCTCGAGGGACTCGCGCCGCGTACCGGCGTGCTCCGCGGTGCGGTCGACGGACCGGTCGCGATCGTCGAGGACGGCCTCGCCTACCGCGTCGACGCGCTCGCCGGCCAGAAGACCGGCTTCTACCTGGACCAGCGCGACAACCGGCGACGGGTCCGGGATCTCGCGCGCGGCCGCGACGTGCTCAACGCGTTCTGCTACACCGGCGGCTACACGCTGGCCGCCCACGCGGGCGGCGCCGCGTCGTCGGTTTCGATCGACAGCTCCGCCGAGGCGATCGGGCTCGCGCGCTCGAACCTCGCCGCCAATCCGTCGATCCGGGCCGCGGACGCGAGCTGGCGGACCGCCGACGTCTTCACCGAGTTGCGCAAGCTGCGCGACCACGCGCGGCGCTTCGGGCTCATCGTGCTCGACCCGCCCAAGTTCGCGCCGACCGCCGCGCACGCCGCGCGCGCGGCGCGGGCCTACAAGGACATCAACCTGCTCGCGCTCAAGCTCCTCGAGCCCGGCGGGCTGCTCGCGACGTTCAGTTGCTCGGGCGGGGTGTCGGCCGAGCTCTTCCGCAAGATCGTCGCCGGCGCCGCCGTCGACGCGAACGTCGACGCCGCGGTGATCGCCCCGCTCGCCGCGAGCGCCGACCACCCGGTGTCGCTCGCGTTTCCCGAAGGCGAGTACCTGAAGGGACTGCTGGTCGAACGACGGTAGCGACACGCGCGGGTTCGCGGAAGCAGGCGGGATCGCGATCGGCGCCACGGCCGCTGGCGAAGCGCGCGCGGCACGGGCTACAATCGCGCGGCTCCCGACAGCGTCCGATCCCGATGCCCGCGACTTCGCGCCCAGACCCGACTCCGCTGGCCGGCCACCACGTCCTGGTCACCGGGGGCGCCGGACTCATCGGCTCGCATCTGGTCGACGCGCTGATCGCGCGCGGTGCGCGCGTGACCTGCGTCGACGATTTCCGCTCGGGCACGCGCGCCAACCTCGCGCGCGCCGCCGCGTCGGGCCGGCTGACCGTCGTCGAGCGCAGCGTCACCGATCTGGAGCCGGTCGACGCGGATCTCGTGTTCAACCTCGCCTGCCCGGCGTCCCCGACGTTCTACCAGCGCGATCCGGTCGGCACGATCGAGACCTGCGTGCTGGGCGCGATGCGCGCTTTCGCGATCGCGCGATCGCGCGGCGTCCCGGTCGTCCACACGTCGACGAGCGAGGTCTACGGCGATCCCGAGGTCCATCCGCAGACCGAGGATTACTGGGGCCACGTCAATCCGGTCGGCGTGCGCGCCTGCTACGACGAAGGCAAGCGTTGCGTCGAGGCGCTGGCCGCCAGCCACGCGCAGCAGCACGGACAGGACATCCGGATCGCGCGCATCTTCAACACCTACGGCCCGCGCATGCGGTCGGACGACGGACGCGTCGTGTCCAACTTCATCGTGCAGGCCCTCGCCGGCCGGCCACTCACGCTGCACGGCGACGGCACGCAGACCCGGTCGTTCTGCTACGTCGGCGACACCGTCGCCGGCCTCCTCGCATTGGCCGCCGCGCGGCCCGCGCCCTTCGCCCCGGTCAATCTCGGCAATCCCGAGGAGGTGTCGATGGCCGATCTCGCGAAGCGCGTCGTCGCGCTGACCGCGAGCCGCTCGGCGATCGTCGTCGAAGGACGGCCGCAGGACGATCCGCACCGGCGCCGCCCCGATATCACCCGGGCGCGCGAGCGGCTGGGCTGGTCGCCGACCGTGCCGCTCGACGAGGGACTGCGGCGCACGATCGACGACTTCCGCGGCCGATCGGCGATGGCCGCGTAGGCCGGCGCGGCGCCGGTCGGCCTTGCGCCGACTTCCGCGTGAGTTCGGCGAAGGGTGCACCTGGCGGCCCATCGTCGTCGCTCCTCCGATCTCGATGGACGGACATCGCGCTCAGGTCCGTTGGTTCGGTGCGGGTCCCATCCCGGCTGCCGTCGTCGACCACGACCAGCTCGGCGTCCTCGACGACCCCGAACACCTGCTCGACGATCTCGGCGATCGCCGTGTCTATGCTCGCCTCCTCGTTGCAGGCGGGCATGACGACGGACAGCGCGACACCGGGATTCATCGACGGACGCGCGACCGGGGTCGCGAAGGACGGGGCGTCATGATAAGCGAGCGGCGCGCGACGGCGAAAAAAAGAGGCCGTCCCCGGTCACCCGGGAACGGCCCTCCGCTTTCGGGGCCGGGCGGACAGGAGACGCCCGGCCCGATTCGTGATCGGATCAGCCCGACAGGCAGCTCGACATGAACTTCTTGCGCTCGTCCCCCTTCATCTCGCCGGCCTTGGCGTTGCAGGATTTCATCTTTTCCTGCTGCGTCATCTTCACCGCCGGCGCATCCTTGCCCGACAGGCAGGCGCTCATGAACTCCTTGCGCTTGTCGCCGGACATGCCTTCGGCCTTCTTGTTGCAGTCCTTCATCCGTTCCTGCTGAGGATTGGCCGCCTTGGCCGTGTCCGCGGCCTTGGGCGCCGGCGCGGTCGTGGTCGAGGCTTTGGCCGTGTCGGCGGCCTTCGGCGGATCGGCCGAGAGCGCCGGCAGCGAGGTCAGGCACGCGAACGCCCCGGCAAGGGCGAGAGCGGAAAGACGGATCATCGAAAGCTCCTGGATCGAAATGGCGGACGGGGAGTCGTGGCGGTCGGTCGCGAGCCTGCGCAGCGACCACCCGGGGCGACCGGATTCGCAGACCCGGGGCGTCCCCGCGGCTGGGCGCCACGGACACGGTCGAGTCTACGGAAGCCACAACGGGCGACGCAACGAAATCGACGACCGGGGACGCGCGCTTGTTGCAACGGCGGCCTATTGCACCGCATCATGCCTCTGGGCGCGTGCCCCACCGTGGCGTGACAGCCGCAGCGATCACGTGTAAGCTATTGTTTTTTCGCATATCACATCTTCGGGAGCTTCCGTGCCCACCTCGACCGCCCAACGAAATCGACAGGCCGCCGCCGGCACTGCGGGCGCCCAGCGCCCGATCGACGATACACGGATCACCGAGATCACCGAGCTCGTGCCGCCCGCGCACCTGCTGCGCGAGTTCCCGGTTTCCGACGTCGCCGCAGCCACGACCTACGACTCGCGCCAGGCGATCCATCGCGTGCTGCACGGCGCCGACGACCGGCTGGTCGTCGTCGTCGGCCCCTGCTCGATCCACGATTACGACGCGGCGATCGACTACGCGACGCGGCTCGCCGCGTTGCGGCGCACGCTCGCCGAGGACCTGGTCATCGTGATGCGCGTCTATTTCGAGAAGCCGCGCACGACCGTCGGCTGGAAGGGACTCATCAACGACCCGCGTCTCGACGGCTCGTTCAAGATCAACGAGGGTCTGCGGCTCGCGCGCCGCATCCTGCTCGAGGTCAACGAGCTGGAACTCCCGGCCGGCACCGAGTACCTCGACATGATCACGCCGCAATACGTCGCCGACCTGATCTGCTGGGGCGCGATCGGCGCCCGGACGACCGAGAGCCAGGTGCACCGGGAACTCGCGAGCGGCCTGTCGTGTCCGGTCGGCTTCAAGAACGGCACGCACGGCGACGTGCGGATCGCCGTCGACGCGATCAAGGCGGCCAGCGCTCCGCACCACTTCCTGTCGGTCACCAAGGGCGGCCACTCGGCGATCGTCCACACGGCGGGCAACGAGGATTGCCACATCATCCTGCGCGGCGGCAAGGCCCCGAACTACGACGCCGAATCGGTGGACACGACCTGCCGGGAGCTGGCCGCCGCCGGGCTGGCCGCGCGCGTGATGATCGACTGCTCGCACGCCAACAGCCAGAAGAAGCACGACCGGCAGGTCGACGTCGCCGCCGAGGTCGCTGCGCAGGTGGCCGGCGGTGATTCCCGGATCATCGGGCTGATGCTCGAGAGCCATCTCAACCCGGGACGGCAGGACCTGAAGCCGCACGAACCGCTCGCCTACGGCGTCTCGATCACCGACGCGTGCATCGGCTGGGACGCGACCGTCGAGACGCTGGAACGGCTCGCCGACGCGGTGCGCAGGCGCCGGCTCGCGCTCGACGACGCCGCGTAGGCTCGCGCCCGGGCCATGAGGCGCTGGCGGACATGACCGGCGCTCGCGGCCACGCCGAGATCGAGGTCAAGCTCGCGCTCGACCCCGCGCTCGCGGACGCGCTACCCGCGCACCCGGCCGTCGGCGCGCTGCGCCGCGGACCCACACGCGTCGCGCGGCTGCGCACGATCTACCACGACACGGCGGACCGTAGACTCGCCCGCGAGGGCATCGCCCTGCGCTCGCGGCGCACCGGACGCCGCTGGACGATCGCGGTCAAGGGCGCGCCGGGCGCCGCCGGCACGCTCGCCTCGCGTCCGGAAATCGAATGGCCGAGCGCCACGGCCGCGCCCGACCCGCTGCGGCTCTCGGCGACGCCCTGGCGCGTCGTCTTCGCCAGGGCGCTCGCCCGGGGCTCACTCGCACCGGTGTTCGAGACCGACGTCGAGCGCACGACGATCCCGGTCGCCTTCGACGATGGAACCACGGCGACGATCGACATCGATCGCGGCTGGATCGTGGCGTCCGCCGGTTCGCCGCCGCGCGCCCGCGCAGCCGTCTGCGAGGTCGAGATCGAACTCGGGCGCGGCGACCCGTCGCGGCTCCTCGACCTGGCCGGACTGTTCGCCGACGAACTGGGTTGCGCGCTGGAACCGCGCAGCAAGGCGGAGCGCGGCTACGCGCTCGCCGACGGGCGCACGCCGGTGCCGGTGAAGGCGCGCGAGGTCGATCTCGCCGCCGGCGCCGGCGCACGCGCGGCCGCGGTCGCGATGCTGTCCGAGTGCATCCGCCAGATCGAAGGCAACGCCGTCGGGTTCCCCGCGCCCGCGGATCCGGAGTGGATCCACCAGATCCGCATCGGCGTGCGCCGGCTGCGATCGCTGCTCGCGCTCTCGGGCGATCTGTTCGCGCAGGAGCGCGTCGACCACCTGAAGCACGAGACGCGCTGGCTGCTCGACGCGCTCGGGCCGGCGCGCGACCTGGACGTGTACGCGCTGCAGACGCTGCCGCTGGCGCTCGACGACCCGTCGTTCGCGCCGGCCGACCGCGCGGGCGCACCCTGGGACTGGCGTGCGTACTCGCGCCGGGTCGCGGTTCGCCGGCGCGCGACCCACTCCGACGCCGACGCGGCGATCGGCTCCCCGCGCTTCGTGCGCTTCGTGCTCTCGGCGATCGCGATGACCATCGCCGCGGACGACGACCGCCGGCGGCCCGAGGACGGCGACACGTCCGCACGGGCGTACGCGAGACGCCGGCTCGAGCGGCGCGCCCGCCGGCTCGACGAGGCCGGCGCGAGGCTCGTGCACGCCACGGACGACCAGCGGCACACGGTCCGGATCGCCGCGAAGAAGCTGCGCTACGCGACCGAGTTCTACGCCCCGCTGTTCCCGCGCCGGCGCGCGCGCGCGTTCCGGGAGCGACTCGAGCGCCTGCAGGACGTGCTGGGCGAATTCAACGACGCGGCGGTCGCGCCGCGCGTGACCGCTTCGATCGCCGGGCCCGCCTCCCCGGTCACCGCCGCGATCGATGCCTGGTCGCGCGCGCGCTGCGCCAGGCTGGCCGACCCGATCGACGCGGCCTGGCGGCGCTACGCGTCCGGCCGCCCGTTCTGGGATCGCGACTGACGCGCGATGGTGCGCGAGGACACGAGCGACCCGGGTCCGTACCGCGCGCCGGTCTGGCTCGCCGGCGGGCACGCCCAGACGATGTGGGCGCCGCTCGCGCGCCGTCCGTCGGTCGACTACCGTCGCGAGCGGGTCGACGCGCCCGACGGCGACGTCTGGCTGTTCGACTGGCTCGGCGATGACGGGCCGGGAAACTCGCCGGTCGTCGTGCTGTTCCACGGCCTCGAGGGCAGTTCCGGTTCGCACTACGCCGTCTCGCTGATGGCGCATGCCGGCCGGCGCGGCTGGCGCGGCGTGGTCGCGCACTTCCGCGGCTGCGGCGGCGAGCCCAACCGGGCGCCCCGTGCCTACCACTCGGGCGATCACGCCGAGGTCGGCGCGATGCTCGCCGCGGTGCGAGTGCGCGCCGGCCCCGACGCACCGATACACGCCGCCGGTGTCTCGCTCGGCGGGTCGGCGCTCGTGAACTGGCTGGGGCGCGCCGGCGCGTCCGCACGCGCGCTGCGCGGTCGTGCCGCCGCGGTGTCCACGCCGCTCGACCTGATGGCCGCCGGCGTTTCGATCGGCCAGGGCGCGAATCGTCTCTACACGCGGCATTTCCTGCGCACGCTCAAGCCCAAGGCGCTCGCGCTGGCGCAGCGGCATCCCGGCCTCATCGACGTCGATCGGCTGGCCCGCGCGCGGTCGATGGACGAGTTCGACGACGCGGTCACCGCGCCGTTGCACGGCTACGAGGACACGCGCGACTACTGGACGCGCGCGTCGTCGAAGCCCTGGCTCGCGCGCGTCGGCGTGCCCACGCTGGTGATCAACGCCCGCAACGACCCGTTCGTCCCGGCGGCGTCGCTGCCGCGGCCCGACCAGGTCTCCGCCGACGTCGTGCTCGAGCAGCCGGACGGTGGCGGCCACGCCGGCTTCGTCTCCGGCGCGTTCCCCGGCCACCACGACTGGCTCGCGCGGCGCCTGCTCGCCTGGTTCGCCGGCGAGGCCGCTCGCGCGCCCGGTATCATGGGCACCCCCGCCACGTCCGACGGCATCGCAACCGGCGCCCCCGCGCATCCCGACGCATGAACCTCCCTGCCGAGATCTTCAAGGCCTACGACATCCGCGGGGTGGTCGGCCGCACGCTGACCGCGCCGATCGTGCACACGATCGGACGGGGGCTGGGCACGCTCGCCCGCGAGGCCGGCCGCGCGACCATCGCGATCGGCCGCGACGGCCGCCTGTCGGGGCCTGAACTCGCCGCCGCGCTCGCCGACGGCATCCGCGCCGCCGGCACCACTGTCGTCGACGTCGGCCGGGTCGCGACGCCGATGACCTACGTCGCCTCGCACGCGCTCGCGACCGCGTGCAGCGTGATGGTCACCGGCAGCCACAACCCGCCCGA
>JADZDA010000018.1 GCA_020851255.1 Burkholderiales bacterium
TCAGACTCGAATTCCAAGTTTGGAATTCGAGTCTGACCCCAATTTCCCCCTCGAATTCCAAAGTCGGAATTCGAGTCTGACCCCAATTTCCCCCAATTCCCCGTCAGAGCCCCGCGGCCCGCTCGAGCTCGGCGACCATCCGCGCCACCCGTGCGTCGAGCGCCTCGGTCGAGAGTTTCTCGCGGAAGACTTCGACCATCAGCGGAAACGCGAACGGCGTCGGACGGGCGGGCGAGGTGAGCAGCACGCGATCGCGCCGCATCCGGTCGAGCGCATCGGTGAGCCGCGCGGCCTCGACCTGGCGGTCGAGCACTTCGCGCCTCGCCTGCGCGAGCAGCAGGTTGTCCGGATCGTAGTCGGCGAACACGTCGTGGAGCAGGCCGGACGACGCCTGCAGCGCGCGCGCGGACTGGCCCTGGCCGGGGTAGCCCTGGAACACCAGACCGGCGACACGTGCGATTTCGCGGAACTGGCGCCGTCCCATCTCGGCCGCGTTCACGCCATCGAGGATGTGCGCTTCGACGTCATCCGGCGCGAGCAGCCGCCCGATCTCGCCCAGGCCCAGCTCGACTCGTTCCGGAGACAGCAGGCCGAACCCGTAGTCGTTGACGGTGAGCGAGAACGTGCGCGGCAGGTCGCGCGACAGCCGGTAGGCGAACAGCGTCGCGAGCCCGAGATGCGCGAGGCGCCCGACGAACGGATAGAAGAAGAGGAAATGCCCTTCGCGCGCGCTGATCCGCTCGACCAGCCACTCGCGCTCGTCGGGCAGCGCCGACCAGCGCCGCTGCAGGTCGAGGAGCGGACGGACGAGCCGCAACTCGGGCGACGCGTACTCGCCGCGCTTCGCCCGTCCGATCAGAGCGCGCGTGCGATCCGCGAGCAACGTGGTCAACGCCATCTTGCCGCCGGACCAGCGCGGAACCACCGCCGCGCGCGATGGCGCCGGCTTCACCCAGGCTGTCATCTCGCGCACGCGGACGAATTCGAGCACCCGCCCGGCGAACACGAAGCAGTCGCCGGCGGAAAGCCGTGAGACGAACGACTCCTCGACATGGCCGAGCGCCTTGCCGCCCGACAGCCGCACCGTGATGCTCGCCTCGGAGACGATCGTCCCGATCTGGGTGCGGTGGCGGCGCGCGATCTGCGCGTCGGGCACGTGTGCGACCCCGTCCGCGCCGACGACCACGCGCCGGTACTCCGGGTAGGCGTTCAGGCTCGCGCCGCCGTGGGTGACGAAGTCGAGCGCCCAGCGCCAGGTGTCGTCGTCGAGCGCGCGATAGGCGTGGGTCGAGCGGACCTCGCGGAGCAGCGACGCCGGTTCGAAGCCTCCGCCGAGCGCGCAGGTGACCAGGTGCTGGACCAGCACGTCGACGGTGCCGTCCAGCGGCGCGCGCGGCTCGATCACGCGTTCGGCGGCCGCCTCGCGCGCGGCGGCGGCCTCGACCAGTTCCAGCGCGTGCGTCGGCAGCACGGTCACGCGGGACACCTCGCCAGGCCGATGCCCGCTGCGCCCGGCGCGCTGCAGGAGCCGCGCGACGCCCTTGGGGCTGCCGATCTGCAGCACCTGGTCGACCGGCGCGAAGTCGACGCCCAGATCGAGGCTCGACGTGCAGACGACCGCGCGCAGCCGGCCGGCGCGCAGCCCGGCCTCGACCCAGTCGCGGACCTCGCGCTCGAGCGAGCCGTGGTGGAGCGCGATCGTGCCCGCCCAGTGCGGGCGCGCCTCGAGGATCGCCTGGTACCAGATCTCGGTGGTCGAGCGCACGTTGGTGAACACGAGCGTCGAGCGTGCCGACTCGATCGCGCCGATCACCTCGGGCAGCAGTTTCAGTCCGATGTGCCCGGCCCAGGGGAAGCGTTCGATCGTCGGCGGCCGCAGGGTCTCGACGACGACGTCCTTGCGCTCGAGCCCGTGCACGATCCGCGCGCCGTCCGCCCGATCGACGCCGACCAGCGCCGCCGCGGCCTGGTCCAGGTTGGCGAGCGTCGCCGACAGTCCCCACACGCGCAGCGCGGGACGCAGCGAGCGCAGTCGCGCGAGCGCGAGTTCGACCTGCACGCCGCGTTTGCTCCCGAGGAGCTCGTGCCACTCGTCGACGACGATCGCGTCCAGGTGGGCGTAGCGCTCGCGCCAGTCGGCGCGCGACAGGAAGAGCGTGAGGCTCTCCGGCGTGGTGACCAAGGCCGTGGGCAGCCGCTTCGATTGCCGTGCGCGCGCCCCGGCCGCGGTATCGCCGGTGCGCACGTCGACGGTCCAGTGCGGCCTCAACGCCTGCGCCGCGAGCGAGAGGGCGAGCCCGGTGTCGGCGGCGAGCGCGCGCAGCGGCGTGATCCACAGCGCGAGGAGCGGCGGCGCCTGGTCGGCCGCGCCTTCCGGTCCCAGCGCGATCGGACCGAGCCAGGCGGCGAGCGTCTTGCCCATGCCGGTCGGCGCATGGACGAGACCGGACTCGTCCCGCGCGTACGCGGCCCACACCTCTTCCTGGAAGGCGAACGGGACATGACCGCGCGCCGCGAACCATGCGCGGACCGCGGCGTAGGGATCCGCGATCGCCGGCGCGAGCCGCGCCCCGTGCAACGGCGCGTTCACGCGCCTACTTGCCCGGCGTCGCCGGCGGAAGCCGCCACTCCCACACCGGGCCGTCCTGCGGGTCTTCGACGGTGCCGCCGCGGACGAAGCGCAGCTTTTCGAGGATGCGCGTCGACGCACCGGGCGCCGGCAACGTGCGCGCGGTGATCGTCAGCGTCGGTTCGGCGTCGCGCGCGAGCGCGACGAGCTCGCGCGCCATCGTCGTGGCGACGCCGCGCCCCTCGGCGTCGGGGAATGCGTAGTACGCGATCTCGACCTCGCCGTCCCGGGGCGGGTGCTTGAACGCGCAGGAGCCGACCGGTACGTCGCCGTCGAACGCGACGTAGCCGATCCAGGGCTGCGGCCGGCCCGCGTAGCCGGGCATCGCCGCGGTGTCGCGGGCGGCGATCTCCGCGATCGCGGGCAACTCGCGCGTGCGGCCGTCGACCCGGCCGTTGGGCAGGATCGGCACGAGCTTGATTCTCGGCATGGGATCGGGAGGCGGGTGACGGCGACGGGTGACCGGCGACGGGCGCGGCAATGGTACGACAACGCGCCCCGCGCCGACATGGGGTCGTGCGCGAACGCGGCCGATGACGCGCTGCGTTCAGCGGAGTCCGCGCTGCCGCCCCCGAGTCCGGTCAGGCCGCGACCCGGACCCTGGTCGCCGGCGCCGGGGTCTCACGGAACTTCGACAGCAGCACCGTCTCGCGCGCTTTCGCGTCCTTGACGTGGCGCTCCTTGACGTGTCCGTAACCGCGGATGTGCTCGGGGATGGCCGCGATCTCGACCGCGGTCTCGTGGTTGTGCGGCGCGAGCCGGCCGAGGATCTCGTCGACGACCGCCTCGTACTCGGCCAGCAGCCGCCGTTCCATCCGGCGCTCGTCGGTCCGGCCGAACACGTCGAGGAATCCGCCGCGCAGGCCCCGCATCCGTGCGAGCACGCGCATCGCCTTCAGCATCCACGGGCCGTAGCTCTTCTTGGCCGCCACGCCGCCGGGCGTGTCGGGCCGGGCGACGAGCGGCGGCGCGAGATGGAACACGAGCCGGTAGTCACCTTCGAACTGGGCGGCCACGCGCTCGGTGAAATCGGTCTGCGTGTACAGCCGTGCCACTTCGTATTCGTCCTTGATCGCGCGCAGCTTGAAGTCGTGGCGCGCGACCGCCTCGGCGAGTTTCGTCGAACCTGGCACGACGCGCGACTCGACCGAGCGCACTCGGGCGACGAAATCGGCGTACGCCTTCGCGTACGCGGCGTCCTGGTAGTCGGTGAGGAAGCGCACGCGGCGCTCGATCGTCTCGTCGAGCGTGGCGGACAGCCGCTGCGACTCGGGCACCGAACGACGGGGCGTCGCCGCCTCGGCGACCGCGGCGGGCGCGTGCGCGGCCATCCGGCCCCAGCCGAACGCGAGCGTGTTCGAATCGACCGCGGTGCCGTTCAGCTCGATCGCGCGCAGGATCGCCGTCTCGGAGAGCGGCAGCAGGCCGCGCTGGTAGGCGTAGCCGACCATGAACAGGTTGGTCGCGATCGAATCGCCCATGAGCCGCGTCGCGGTGGTCGACGCGTCGAGGAACTCCGCGGCGTCGGACCCGACCGCGTCGGCGATCTCACGCTCCATCGAGCCCAGCGGGAACGCGAGGTCGGGCTTGCGCGTGAAATCGGCCGGCATCACCAGACCGGTGTTGACCAGAGCGCGCGTGACGCCTCTCTGCATCTTGGCGATCGCCTCGTAGCCGATGCCGGTCAGGATGTCGCAGGCGAGCACGAGCTTCGCCTCGCCGGCGGCGATCCGGGTCGCGTGGAGCTTGTCGGGCGCGTCGGCGATGCGCACGTGCGAGACCACCGCGCCGTTCTTCTGCGCCAGCCCGGCCATGTCCAGCACCGACACGCCGCGTCCCTCGAGGTGCGCGGCCATGCCGAGCAGCGCACCGATCGTGACCACGCCGGTGCCGCCGATGCCGGTGACCAGGATGCCGTAGGGCTCCGCGAGCGACGAGGCGGCCGGCGGATCGGGCAGCGTGGTGAAGTCGAGCGCTTCGGCCTTGCCCGGCTTGCGCAGGTGCCCGCCCTCGACGGTTACGAACGACGGGCAGAACCCGTTGACGCACGAGTAGTCCTTGTTGCACGTCGACTGGTCGATCGTGCGCTTGCGGCCGAACTCGGTCTCCACCGGCGCGACCGAGACGCAGTTCGACTGCACGCCGCAGTCGCCGCAGCCTTCGCAGACCAGCTCGTTGATGACGACCCGTTTCTGCGGATCCGGGAACTTGCCGCGCTTGCGCCGGCGCCGTTTCTCGGCCGCGCAGGTCTGGTCGTAGATCAGGACCGTCGTGCCCTCGGTGTCGCGCAGTTCGCGCTGGACGCGGTCGAGCTCGGTGCGATGGTGGATGCCGATCGTGTCGGCGAAGTAGCCGGACGGGTACTTGTCCGGTTCGTCGGTGACCACGACGATCTTCGTGACCCCCTCGGCGGCGACCTGGCGCGCGATGTCCTGCGGGTTGAGCGAGCCGTCGATCGGCTGGCCGCCGGTCATCGCGACCGCGTCGTTGTAGAGGATCTTGTAGGTGATGTTGACGCGCGCGGCGACCGAGGCGCGGATCGCGAGGATGCCGCTGTGGAAATACGTGCCGTCGCCCAGGTTCGCGAAAATGTGCTTCTCGGACGTGAACGGCGCCTGGCCGATCCAGGGCACGCCCTCGCCGCCCATGTGGGTGAACTCGGAGGTCGACCGGTCCATCCAGATCGCCATCACGTGGCAGCCGATGCCGGCGGTCGCGCGGCTGCCTTCGGGAACGCGCGTCGAGGTGTTGTGCGGGCAGCCCGAGCAGAAGTAGGGGA
>JADZDA010000019.1 GCA_020851255.1 Burkholderiales bacterium
GCGGCATCTTCATCAGCGTCATGCCGGGCGCGCGCAGGTTGAGGATCGTCGTGATGATGTTGATCGATCCCATGATCGACGACGCGCCCATGATGTGGACGGCGAAGATCGTGAGGTCCATGCCCATGCCGGCCTGGATCGTCAGCGGCGGGTAGAGCGTCCAGCCGGCCGCGGCGGCGCCGCCGGGGACGAACAGCGAGGTGACGAGCAGGATCGCCGCCGGCGGCAGGAGCCAGAAACTCCAGTTGTTCATCCGCGCGAACGCCATGTCCGGCGCGCCGATCATCATCGGGATCATCCAGTTCGCGAAGCCTACCGCCGCCGGCATGATCGCGCCGAACACCATGATGAGCCCGTGCAGCGTCGTCATCGAGTTGAAGAACTCGGGGTGCACGACCTGCAGGCCCGGCTGGAACAGTTCGGCCCGTATCGTGAGCGCCATCACGCCGCCGACGAGGAACATCGTGAACGAGAACCACAGGTACATCGTCCCGATGTCCTTGTGGTTGGTCGTGGTGACCCAGCGCATGATCCCGGTCGGGTGGTGACCGTGCGCGTCGTCGTGGCCGTGGGCGTGCCCGGCGGCGTGATCGTGCGGGATGCTGCTCATCGCGATGCTCCTCGACTCGGGATTTCCGGGGTGCGGGCGGGCCTGCGGGCTACTTGCGCGCGGCGGCGACCTGCGCGGGCTGGAGCGGGCCGGCCTTGTTGCCCCAGGCGTTGCGCGTGTACGTGATCACCGACGCGAGGTCGGCGTCGGAGAGCTGCCTGAACGACGCCATCGCCGTGCCGGTCTTGCCGTTCAGCACCAGCGCGAGCTGGTCGGCGACCGGACCCTGGACCAGCTTCGAACCGTCGAGCGCCGGGAACGCCCCGGCGACGCCCTTGCCGTTCGCCTGGTGGCAGGCCGCGCAGTTGGCGGCGAACACCTTCTCGCCGCGCGCGACCAGCGCCTTGTCGTCCCAGGGCTTCGACGGATCGTCCGCCGCGGCGGCGACCTTCTGCTTCTGCCCGGCGACCCACTTCGCGTAGTCGTCCTTCGACTTCACCTCGACGACGACCGGCATGAAGCCGTGCTCCTTGCCGCACAGCTCCGCGCACTGGCCGCGGAACGTCCCGACCTTTTCCGCGCGGAACCACGAGTCGCGGACGAATCCGGGGATCGCGTCCTGCTTGACGCCGAGCGTGGGCACCCACCACGCGTGGATCACGTCGCCGGCCGTGATCAGCACGCGGACCTTGGTGTCGACCGGGACCACCATCGGACGATCCACTTCGAGCAGGTAGTTCGGGCCCTTGGGCTCGCGATTCTCGATCTGCGCGAGCGGCGTCGACAGGTTCGAGTAGTAGCCGAAGCCGTCCTGCAGGTAGTCGTAGCCCCACTTCCACTGGTAGCCGGTGACCTTGATCGTGAGCTCCGAGGCGCCGGTGTCCTTCATGGCCAGGATGGTCTTGGTGGCCGGCCAGGCCATGAACAGCAGGATCAGGAACGGGATCACCGTCCAGACGATCTCGACGGCCGTGTTCTCGTGGAACTGCTCGGCCTGGTGGCCGACCGACCTCCGGTGCTTGAACAGCGAATAGAACATCACGCCGAACACGCCGACGAAGATCACCACGCAGATCCAGAAGATGAAGGCGTGGAGCTCGTACTGCTGGCGCGCTATCGCGGACACCGGTGTCTGGAGGTTCCACTCCCACGCCGCGTACGCGGCGGCGGGTGCGGCGAAGAGCGCGGCTGCCGCCGCGCGCGCGAGGCCCGAGCCCCGGATCCGGATGGAGTTGTGTTGCATGCTGACCTCGTCGTTCCCTGCCGATCCTGCGCCGATTTGACCTGCGCCCCCTGGTGCGTCAGCGCGCCGGGAGCCTCCCCTCGAGCATGCGCGCGAGCGCCACCCGTTCCGCCGCCGGCAGATTCCCGCCGACTCGCATCGCCTGGCGGCCGGACCGGAGCACCAGCACCGGCTCGCTCCGGTCACCACCCGCGTCGATCTCGACGCGCAACCATGCCCGGTCGAGTTCGCGTCGCTCGACGCGTCCGCCCGCCGCCGTCTCCACGACCACCCGGTCCGCGCCGAGCGTCACCGCCACCCACTCCCGGCTCCGGCGCTCTAGCCACGCGAACGCCGCCGCCAGGCACGAGAGTTCCAGCACCGAGTACGGGAGGACCGGCCACACGCCGCCGGCCGCGAACGCGAAGGCCATCGCCAGACTGCCGGCCGCCATCGCTCCGAACCCGATCCACCGCTGTCGAGGGGTCAGGCGGACGTCGCGCCGGACCTCGAACCGGGTGCCGGCGCCCGCGGGCGTCGACGGAAGTTCGGTGACAGGCATCGCCAGGAACCCTCGCACTCCCGGAACCCGCCGCACCTCGGCTAAAACCGCCCCGCACGCTCGCGACCGGTGGTCGTCGAGGTCCCGGGTGGCCTGGGCGCGGGGATTGGCGCGGAAAGAAGCTCGAAAATCTTAACATGGATCAAACTTTCGGCGCGAGAGCCGGCGAGCGGGGACCAGGGCCGGACCCGGATCCGCGTGGCGGAACGGTCGGCCGCACGCCGGGACGCGGCGCGCGCCGGGCGTCCCTAGCCCCGTCGGAGGACCGCGGACAGCACGCTGGCCGGAATCACGCCCGGGCCGCCCCAGGACAGGTCGGCGAGCGGAGCGCCGAGCCGGTCGGCGAGTGCGTCGACGCTGGCGTCCGCGCACGCCATCGCCGGATCGATCCGGTTGGCGACCCAGCCGGCGAGCGGAAGCCCGCGCATGCGGATCGCGAGTTCCGCGCAGAGCGCGTGCGACAGGCAGCCGAGGCGCACGCCGACGACCAGCACGACCGGCAGGCCGAGGCGGCCCGCGAGATCCAGCATGTCCTCGTGGCGCGCAAGGGGCACGAGCGGACCGCCGGCCCCCTCGACGATGACGACGTCGGCTGCGGCGGCCAGGCGTCCGTAGGCGGCGGCGATCCGCTCGATGTCGATCGTCTCGCCGGCGAGCGCCGCCGCAACGTGCGGCGCGATCGGCTCGGGGTACGAACAAGGACTGCGGTCGGCGAGCGGCGCGTCGATCGATCCGGCCGCCGCGAGCGCGAGCACGTCCGCGTTGACCGATGCGCCCGGTTCGACGCCCGCCGCGACCGGCTTCATGCCGACCGCGCGCAGGCCGGTCGCCGCCGCCGCGCGCAGCAGGGCGACGGCGACGCGCGTCTTGCCCACGCCGGTGTCGGTGCCGGTGACGAAGACGCCGCGTGCCACCGACGCTTCGCTCCTACCCGCCCGGGCGGCGCCGCTCGACGCGCACGATCGGCAGTCCGTCGGTCGTCTTCGTCGGCTCCGCCATCCAGGCGTGACCGTAGACCACCTCGAAGGTGGCGGGGATCCGGCCGTTCCGCGCGAGCGCCTCGAGCGCCGCGAGCAGCCGGGCGTGGCGCGCCCGGCCGGTGAGCCCGCGCGGCCGCCCGAGCGCCTGGTGGGTGGCGCCGATCGATTTCAGCTCCCGGAGCAGCGCCCGCGGCGTCGGATAGGTGACGGTGATCGTCTCCATGTCCATCACCGGATCGGCGAAGCCGGCCCGCACCAGCGCGTCGCCCAGGTCGTGCAGGTCGGCGAACCGATGGACGTGCGCGGGCTCGTCGATCGCGGCGTACGCGCCCTTGAGTTCCTTCAGCGTGTCCGGGCCGAACGTGGTGAACGTGAGCAGCCCGCCGACCGACAGCACCCGGCGGAATTCCGCGAACGCGCGCGGCACGTCGGCGACCCACTGCAGCATCAGGTTCGACCACAGCAGGTCGACGCCGCGGGCGGCGAACGGCAGCGCGGTCGCGTCCGCGCAGACCAGCGCCGGTCCGCCGGCCGGCCGGCCGATCCAGCGCGCGAGCGCCGGGCGCCGGTCGGGCATGCGCCGGCCCGCGGCCACGAGCATCGGCAGCGCCGCGTCGACGGCGACGAGTCGCGCCTTCGGGTAGCGCGCGGCCAGCATCGGCAGCGCGCCGCCGGTGCCGCAGCCCAGGTCGACGACCGTCGCCGGGACCATTCGCACGAGGTCGAGCCGGGACGCGAGGCGGTCGCCGACCTCGCGCTGGAGGACCGCCGCCGTGTCGTAGCTCGACGCCGCCCGGCCGAACGCGCGCCGCACCGCGCGCGGGTCGGGGTCGCCGGGGTCCGGTTGGGCCGGCGTCCGCTCAGCGGCCATCGAGGAAGCCATCGACCGCGCCGGCGAGCGCATCCGCGTGCGTGAGGAACGGCACGTGCGCCGCCCCGGGGATCGTCGCGAGTCGCGCGCCGCCGATCGCCTGCGCGAGCCATCGGGAAGCCGCGGGCGGTGCGATCGCGTCGCGGTCGCCGCAGACGACGAGCGCGGGCGCGCGGATCGCCGCCGCGTCGCGGCGCAGGTCGGCGCCGCGCAGGATCGCGAGCGCGGCGGCGAGGTCCGCCGGCGACGGCGCCGGATGCCGCCGGACCAGGTCGCGCAGCGTCGCCAGCGCCTCGCGCGCGCGCTCGCCGCCGTGCACCTGCAGCGCCTGGAAGCGCGCGAGCGTCGCTTCCGGGGCGCCGGCGAGCCCTTCGGCGAACGCGTCGAGCGTGGCCGCGGGCATCGCGTGCGTCCAGCCGTCGCCGTCGACGAAGCGCGGCGAACTCGCGACGAGCGCGATCCGCCGCACCCGCTCGGGCTCGCGCGCGGCCCAGCGCAGCGCCACCTGACCGCCGTACGACCAGCCGACGAGCGTGAGCGCCTCGCCGATCCCGGCGAGCGCGACGGCGACGGCGTCGACGACGGCGTCGAGCGTCCGCGCGCCCACATCCGCGCTGCGCCCGTGCCCGGGCAGGTCGACCGCGAGCACGCGGTGGCGGCCCGCGAGCGTGCGGAGCCAGGAGTCGAAGACGCCTGCGTGCATCGCCCAGCCGTGCAGCAGCACCAGCGGCGGTCCCTCCCCGGTCGATCCGACGTGCAGGCCGCTCACGGATCGCCCCTCGCGATCGCCGCGAGCGCCGCCAGCAGCCGGTCGACGTCCCCGGCGCCGTGCGCGGCGGACAGCGACACCCGCAGTCGCGAGGTGCCCGCGGGGACGGTCGGCGGCCGGATCGCCGGCACGTAGAGCCCGCGCCTGGCGAGGCCGGCGGACACCGCGCTCGCCTCGCGCGCGCCGCCGACGATCAGCGGCTGGATCGCCGTGCGCGAGTCGGCCAGCGTCCAGGGCAGGCCCGCGGCGCCGGCGCGGAACCGCGCCACCAGCGCGGCCAGGTGCGCGCGCGCGTCGTCCGCGGCGCGGATGCGCCCGAGGCTCGCGAGCAGCGTCTGCGCGAGCATCGGCGGGGCCGCCGTCGTGTAGATGTACGGTCGCGCGGTCTGGACGATCGTCTCGATGACCGCCGGGTGCGCCGCGACGAACGCGCCGGCGACGCCGGCGGCCTTGCCCAGCGTTCCCATCAGGACGATCCGCGGCGAGGACACCCCGAGTTCGGCGAGCGTGCCCCGGCCCCCGCCCAGCACGCCGAAGCCGTGCGCGTCGTCGACGACGAGCCAGGCGTCGTGCTCGTGCGCGAGCTCGGCCAGCCGCGCGAGCGGGGCGATGTCGCCGTCCATGCTGAACACCGCGTCGGTGGCGATCACCCGTCGCCGCGCGCGCGAGGCGGCGAGCCGCGCGGCGAGCGCGCCGGCATCGGCGTGCGGATAGCGGACGAGCTTCGCCCGCGCGAGCAGCGCTCCGTCGTTGAGGCAGGCGTGGTTCAGCCGGTCCGCGTGGATCTCGGTCTCGCGGTCGGCGAGCGCCGAGACGATCGCGAGGTTGGCGAGGTAGCCGGTGGACAGCGTCACCGCGCGCGCGCCCGGCGTGGGCGCCACGTACCCGGCGAGCTCCGATTCGAGCGTCTCGTGCGGTGCGTAGTGCCCGCACACGAGGTGCGAGGCGGTCGAACCCACGCCCCAGGCGAGCGCGGCGTCGGCGGCCGCGCGGGCGAGCGCCGGATCGCCGGCGAGGCCCAGGTAGTCGTTGCCGGCGAAAGCGAGGCACTCGGCGCCGTCGACGCGCGCGTGCGGGCCGGCGCGCGACGACACGACGCGACGCCGCCGCTCGAGCCCCTGGTCGCGCCGGCGGCCGAGCTCGCGCTCGAGGGCGTCGATCAGCGGGTCCATCGGAGCGTCGAGCCGCGGCCGCGCCGTCCGCGCGGCGGCCGCGTCAGGCCGGCACGAGACCGAGCTTCGCGAAGAGCTCGCGGTCGGCGTCGACGTCGGGATTGCCGGTCGTCAGCAGGCGCTCGCCGTAGAAGATCGAGTTGGCGCCGGCGAGGAAGCACAGCGCCTGCACCGCCTCCCCCAGTTCGCGCCGGCCGGCCGACAGGCGGACGCGCGAGCGCGGCATGGTGATGCGCGCCGCGGCGACCGTGCGGACGAACTCCAGCGGATCGATCGCGCACGCGCCGCCGTGGCGGTCGTGCAGCGGCGTGCCGGGAACCTGGACCAGGTGGTTGATCGGCACCGATTCCGGCGGCGGATCGAGCGAGGCGAGCTTCGCGATCAGCGCGGCGCGGTCCCGGCGCGGCTCGCCCATGCCGACGATGCCGCCGCAGCAGACATGCATGCCGGCGCCGCGGACGCGGTCGAGCGTCTCGAGCCGGTCCTCGTAGCCGCGGGTCGACACGACCTCGCCGTAGAACTCCGGCGAGGTGTCGAGATTGTGGTTGTAGTAGTCGAGGCCGGCCCGGGCGAGCGCCTCGGCCTGGCCCTCCTTCAGCATCCCCAGCGTGCAACAGGTCTCCAGGCCGAGCGCCTTGACGCCGCGGATCATGTCGAGGACCGGTTCGAGGTCGCGGTCCTTCGGTCCGCGCCATGCGGCGCCCATGCAGAAGCGCGTCGCGCCGGCGTCCTTCGCCGCACACGCCGCCGCGAGGACCGCGCCAATGTCCATCAGCGCGCCGGACTCGACGCCGGTGTGGTAGCGCTGCGCCTGCGGGCAGTAGCCGCAGTCCTCGGGGCAGCCGCCGGTCTTGATCGACAGCAGCGTCGAGAGCTGGATCTCGTTGGGCCGGTGGTGCTCGCGGTGGACCGTCTGCGCGCGGTGCAGGAGGTCGGCGAACGGCAGCTCGTAGAGCGCGACGACGTCGTCGACGCTCCATCGAGGCGCGCGCGCCGGGCGGCGGCCCGCGGGCGCGGATTCGTGGCGGAGCGGGATCTCGTCGAGCATGCGGCGGCGTCCTTCGCGCATCGGCCGTTGGTCGGATCGCCGCGGCGGCCGCGGCGCTCTTATCATCGGCGGCGAGTGTCCTTTCGGCCTTCCCGGATTGTCAAATCCCGCGCCCGCTCCGCTTTACAAGTCACTCGCACGCCGCTGCGCGTCCGCCGTCGCGGGCCTCGCCGCGGCCGCGCTGCCGCGCGTCTGCGCGCTGTGCGGCGCCGATGCCGGCGCGGGCCCGCTGTGCAGCGGATGCCGGGCCGCGTTCGCGCCCGGTGCCGGCGCGTGCCCGAGGTGCGCGATCGCGTCGCCCGGCGGGCACTTGTGCGGCGGCTGCCGCGCCCATCCGCCGGCGTTCGACGCGGCGATCGCCGGGACCGCGTACGATTTCCCGATGGCGAACCTCGTCCGGCGGCTCAAGTACGGCTCGGCGCTGGAACTGGTGCCGGCCATCGCCGCGCCGCTGATCGCGGCGATCGCCGCCGCCCGGGCGGAGCGCCGCGTCGACGCGCTGGTGGCACTGCCGCTCGCTCCGGCGCGCCAGCGCGAACGCGGCTACAACCAGGCGCGCGAGATCGCGCGCGAGATCGGTCGCGCGACCGGCCTGCCGCTGACGCACGGGCTCGATCGCGCGCTCGCCGGCCCGCCGCAGGCGGCTCTGCCCTGGCGCGAGAGGGCGCGCAACGTCCGCGGAGCGTTCGTCGCCCGGCGTCGCTTCGACGGCGAGCGCTTGGCGCTGGTCGACGATGTCCTGACCACCGGCTCGACCGCCGCGGCCGCCGCGGCCGCGCTCGCGCGCGCCGGCGCCGCGCGCATCGAGGTCTGGGTGGCCGCCCGGACGCCACCGGGGGCCCGCGCGTGATCGCGATCGTCCTCGTCCGGCCGGAGATCCCCCCGAACACCGGCAACGTCATCCGGCTGGCGGCGAACAGCGGCGCCACGCTCGACCTGGTCGAGCCGCTCGGATTCCGGATGGACGACCGCGAGCTCAAGCGCGCCGGGCTCGACTACCACGAGTACACGCGGGTCCGCGTGCACCGCGACTTCGACGCCTGCCGCGCGGCGCTGGACGCGGACGGCCCTCGGCGCTGGTACGCGTTCACCAGCCGCGCCCGGACCTCGCTCACCGAAGTCCGCTTCCGGGCGGACGACGCGTTCGTGTTCGGGAGCGAGAGTTCGGGTCTGCCCGGGGATCTGCTCGGCCGCTTCGACGAGCCGCAGCGTGTGCGCATCCCGATGCGCCCGGGCATGCGCAGCCTCAACCTGTCCAACGCCGGGGCGGTCGCGGTCTACGAAGCCTGGCGCCAGATGGGCTACCCGGGCGCGGAACCACCGGCCGGCGCCTGAACGCCGGCCCGCTCAACCCTCGCTGCGGGGTTCGCGGCGCAGCAGCGCGTCGACGGCGTCCCGGGGCGCGACCGCACCGTCGAGCACGCTCGCCACCGCTTCGGTGATCGGCAGCTCGACGCGGTGTTCGTGCGCGAGCGTGCGCGCCGCACGCGCGGCCTGCACGCCCTCGGCGACGTGGCCCAGGCCCTCCAGGATCGCCGCGAGCGGCCGGCCGCGGGCGAGCCCCAGTCCGACCTGGCGATTGCGCGACGCATCGCCGGTGCAGGTCAGCACGAGGTCGCCGAGTCCGGCGAGGCCCATCAGCGTCTCGCGCCGCCCGCCCATCGCCACCGCGAGCCGCGAGATTTCCGCGAGGCCGCGCGTCACCAACGCGGCGCGCGCGTTGTGGCCGCAACCCAGGCCGTCGGCGAGACCGGCGGCGATCGCCAGCACGTTCTTCACGGCGCCGCCGACCTCGACGCCGACCAGGTCGTCGGTGTCGTAGACGCGCAGGGTCTCGCCGCGCAGCAACGCCGACACCTCGCGAGCGAGCGAGCGATCGGTGGCGGCGGCCGCGAGCGCGGTCGGCAGGCCGCGTGCGACCTCGCCGGCGAAGCTCGGACCCGACACCACGCCGACCGGACTCGGCCAGCGCGGGGCGATACGCCGGTGGGCGAGCGCGACGCCGCCGGGCCGATCGCCGTCGGCGACGAATCCCTTGGAGAGCCAGACCAGCGGCGAGCGCGCGCCGGCACCGGCCCGCGCGGCGCGCACCTCGTCGAGCGCGGCGACCGGCGTCGCGACCACCACGAGATCGGCCGAGGCGGCCGGCCCGAGATCCGATCCGATCTCGAGCCCGTCCGGCAGCACGATCCCGGGCAGGTACCGTTCGTTGCGGCGCTCGCGCGTCATCGCGTCGGCGCGCTCCGCGGAACGGGCGATCAGTCGGACCCGCGGCTGCGCCGCCGCCCGGGCGGCGAGATGACAGGCGATCGCGGTGCCCCAGGCGCCCGCGCCGACCACGACTATCGTCGAGCGCGCGGCCATCGTCGGGTGCCGGACGCTACAACCCGAAGACCTGGGAGACGCGGACGTACCCGACCGCGCCATCCCGGTGCCGGACCTTGACCCAACCGGGAAACGCGGTGGTCGCCGCGGAGCCCGCCGGCTCGGCGAGTTCGAGCAGCACGCCGTCCGCGGCGCGGAACGCGACCGGTGCGGCCTCGTCGGCGTTCGCCCGTGCGTCGGCGACCGGAACGCGGACCTGGAGCACGCGTCGCTCGGTGAGCGATCGTGCCGCGATCCAGCCTATCGTTCCCGCCGCGTCGCGCACCTTCGTCCAGCCTTCGACGCCGACCAGCACCTCGACGGGCACGTCGCGGCCGTAGACGAACTGGGGCTTCGCGCGCGCGGACGGCGCGTCGTAGAGCACGGTGGGCGCTTCGGCGGTGACGCGGAAGTCGGCGGCCGGCGCGCCCGCGGCGACGGCGATCGCCGCCGCGGCGACGACCACCGCGGCCGCCCGTCGCGTCATCGGGGTCAGGCGGCGGCCGCGCCCTTCTGGGCGAGCTGCTGCTGGTAGAGCGCTTCGAACGACAGCGGCTGGAGGTGCACCGGCGGATAGCCGGCGTTGATCGTCGCCGATGCGATCGCCTGCCGGGCGTAGGGGAAGAGGATCGCCGGGCAGTGCATCGCGAGCACCGGCTGCAGGTTCTCCGGCGTCGCGCCCTGCAGCGAGAACACGCCGGCCTGCGCGACCTCGATCAGGAACACCGTGCGCTCCCCGGCCGTGGCGGTGACCGTGATCGTCAGCACGCACTCGTAGACGTCCGGCTCGACCTGGTCGGCGCGCGTGCGCAGCCCGATCTCGATCGACGGCGGCTCGGCCATCCGGAAGCTCTGCGGCGACGACGGGTTCTCGACCGAGAGGTCCTTGACGTAGATCTTCTCGATCGTGACCTGCGCGGGAGACGGCGGTAACGGATAGGCCATGGCGGTTCCCGGGAGGCGGGACGGTGAAGGGCGAAAGCGCGGGATTATACGCGACCGGGCGGGGCCCGCCGGGGCCGCGTCATGCGTCCCGTCGCGCCGCCGCCTCGCGCGCCCGGGGCGGAGTCAGGCGGCGAGCAGCGGTTCCAGGCCGCCGGCGCGGTCGAGCGCGACCAGGTCGTCGTAGCCGCCGACGTGCGTCGCGCCGATGTAGATCTGCGGCACCGTGCGCCGGCCGGTGCGATCCATCATTTCCTGGCGTCGGTCGGGCTCGAGATCGACGCGGATCTTGTCGATCGCCGTCACGCCCTTCGATGCGAGCAGCCGCTCCGCCTGCGTGCAATAGGGGCACACCCCGGTCGAGTACATCGTCACGGTCGCCATGTCACTTCTCCACCGGCAGACCGGCGGAACGCCAGGCGTCGATGCCACCGGACAGGTTGTAGATCTCGCCGAACCCGGCCTTCGACAGCGCGGAGGCCGCCATCCGGCTGCGGTTGCCCCGCGCGCAGTAGGCGATCACCGGCCGCGAACCCTGCCTGGCGATCTCGGCGACCCGCGCGTCGAGTTGCGACAGCGGGATGTGCACCGCGCCGGGCAGCCTTCCGTTCTCGTACTCCGAGGTCTCGCGGACATCGACGATGATCGCGTCCTTCTTGTTCATCAGGACGGTCGCCTCGAGGTTGCCGACGTCCCGGGCCTTCGACATCCGCCGGGTCACGAACGGCACGATCAGCATCACGCCGGAGACGACGAACACCAGCGCCATCATCCAGTTCTTCTCGAGGAACGCGACATAGGACATGCGAGGGTCGGGCCGGGCGTCGAAAGGTAGAATGATAGCCGAGCGGGAGGGCGGCGCCGCCCGAGCCGCCGTGGCACGCTCCGTGCCGCGACCCGTCCCCGCATCCTCCGCCTGCGCGAGCCCCCCGATGAACGCCCCGACGCCCCGGCCGGTCGTCCTGCTGATCCTCGACGGATTCGGCGCACGGCCGGACGCCCCCGACAACGCGGTGGCGCGGGCGCGGGCACCGCGCTGGCGCACGCTCACCGCGACCGCCGCTTGCGGGACGATCGACGCGTCCGAGCGCCACGTCGGCCTGCCCGACGGGCAGATGGGGAATTCCGAGGTCGGCCACCTCAATATCGGGGCCGGCCGCGTGGTCTATCAGGACCTGACGCGCATCGACCTCGCGATCGACACCGGCGAGTTCGCCGCGAATCCGGTACTCACCCGCGCGCTCGGGGCCGCGCGCGCGTCCGGGCGGGCCGTCCACGTGCTGGGGCTGCTCTCGCCGGGCGGCGTCCACAGCCACGAGCGCCATCTCGCCGCGATGGTCGACCTCGCCGCGGGAACCGGCGTCGGCCGGGTGCTCGTCCACGCGTTCCTCGACGGCCGCGACACGCCGCCCCGGAGCGCGGCCGGCTCGATCGCGGCGATGGAACGCACCTGCGCAGCGCACCGCGGCGCACGGATCGCGACGGTCACCGGCCGCTACTACGCGATGGACCGCGACCAGCGCTGGGACCGGGTCGCGAAGGCGTACCGCGCCCTCGTCGACGGCGACGGCGAGTTCCGGGCCGCGAGCGCGGCGGCGGCGCTCGAGTCGGCCTACGCGCGCGGCGAGAACGACGAATTCGTCCTGCCGACCGTGATCGACGGGCCGGACGGCACACCCGCGCGGATCGAGGACGGCGACGTGGTCGTGTTCATGAACTTCCGCGCCGACCGCGCCCGCGAGCTGACGCGCGCGCTCACCGACCCCGCGTTCGACGCGTTCGTGCGACCGCGCGCGGTGAACCCGGCGGCCTTCGTCTGCCTGACCCGCTACGGCGACGAGTTCGCCGCGCTGCCGGTGGCGTACGCCCCGCAATCGGTCGCCAACGGCTTCGGCGCCTGGATCTCGGCGCACGGCAGGACGCAGTTGCGGATCGCCGAGACCGAGAAGTACGCGCACGTCACCTACTTCTTCAACGGCGGCGTCGAGGACGCATGCCCGGGCGAGGACCGCATCCTCGTGCCCTCGCCCAGGGTCGCGACCTACGACATGAAACCGGCGATGAGCGCGGTCGAGGTCACCGACCGTCTGGTCGAGGCGATCGCCGGCGGTCGCTACGACGCGATCGTATGCAACTACGCGAACGGCGACCTGGTCGGCCACACCGGCGTGTTCGACGCGGCGGTCGAGGCGGTCGAGACGCTCGACGCCTGCGTCGGTCGCGTCGTCGACGCGGCACGCCGGGCCGGCGGCGAGGTCGTCATCACCGCCGACCACGGCAACGCCGAGCAGATGTACGACCCGGCGACCGGCCAGCCGCACTCCGCGCACACGCTCAATCGCGTCCCGTTCGTCTACGTGGGCCGGCCCGCGACGATCGCGCCGGGAGGCGCGCTGTGCGACGTCGCGCCGACGCTGCTCGCCCTGATGGGGCTGCCCAAGCCGCCGGAGATGACCGGACGGTCGCTGGTCGTTCCCGCCGACGCCTGACCGGTGGCCGCGTCATGGCCCGTATGGCGGCAGTAAGCACACACTTCTCGATGCGGGCGCGCGACGCGCATCCACTTCCCGACCCTGATCACCGGCGGCGCGCTCCTCCTGCCTGACCACGCCCCCCGGGCGGGCCGGACCGGACGGGCGACCGCGCCGCCGAGAGAGTTCCGGGTCGACCGGCGGGCCGCCGCCATGGAACTCGCGCCGCCCGGCGCGGCCCAACCCGGGCCCGGACGAACGGCGGTCCGGCACCCGACGCCCGGCGGATCGCGCCCCGGCGACGGTACGGGCGCGGCGTATACTGGCTGCGCCCCGGCGCCGGCGCACGGCAGACGGGAGCGGCGACCTTGGCGGGGACGACGATGGGCAACGGCTGGAAGAAAGCGGGACTGATCGGGCTCGGCACCGTGCTGGGCGCGCTGCTCACGCTCAATTTCTCCGCGGTCGCGCAGCGCGACACCAAGCTGCCGATCCCCTACGAGGACCTGCAGCTCCTCTCGGCGGTCTTCGGCAAGATCAAGAGCGACTACGTCGAGCCGGTCACCGACGAGAAGTTGATCCGCGAGGCGATCAACGGGATGGTCCGCGGGCTCGACCCGCACTCCGACTTCCTCGACGCCGAGGCGTACAAGGAACTGCAGGTCCGCACGCAGGGCAAGTTCGGCGGGCTGGGCATCGAGGTCGGCGTCGAGGACGGCGTCGTGCGGGTGGTCTCGCCGATCGAGGACACGCCGGCCTTCCGCGCCGGCATCAAGGCCGGCGACCTGATCGTCAAGATCGACGACACCGCGACGCGCGGCATGTCGCTCTCCAAGGCGGTCGACCTGATGCGCGGCAAGCCCGGCACCCAGGTGACGCTCACGATCCTGCGCAAGGACGCCGAGGGACTGCTCACGTTCCCGATCATGCGCGAGGAGATCAACGTCAAGAGCGTGCGCGCGAAGACGATCGAGCCCGGCTACGGCTACGTGCGCGTGCGGAACTTCCAGGAACGGACCGGCCAGGACCTCGCGGCGGCGCTCAAGGACTTCTACAGGCAGGGCGAACTGAAGGGCCTGGTGCTCGACGTGCGCGCCGATCCCGGCGGGCTGCTCAACCAGGCGGTCGCCGTCTCGGCGGCGTTCCTGCCCAAGGACGCGCTGGTCGTCTACACCGACGGCCGCACGCCCGACGCGCGGATGCGCCTCACCGCGAACCGCGACAACTACCAGCGTCGCGGCGACGACTGGTTCCGCGACCTGCCGGCCGAGGTCAAGAAGGTGCCGATGGTCGTCCTGGTCGATGGCGGCACCGCATCGGCCTCGGAGATCGTCGCCGGCGCGCTGCAGGACCACAAGCGCGCGACGGTGATCGGCGCGCCGACGTTCGGCAAGGGTTCGGTGCAGACGATCCTGCCGATCGGCAACAGCGCAGGACTGAAGCTCACGACCGCGCGTTACTACACGCCTTCGGGCCGCTCGATCCAGGCCAAGGGCATCGAGCCCGACATCGCGGTCGACGACGGGCGCGATTCGCCCAACCGCATCCGCGAGGCCAATCTCGACCGCCACCTCGAGACCAACCGCGCCGCCAAGGGCGGCACCGCGCCCGACAGCGCGTCGGCGCCGGCGAGCGTACCGGCCGCTCCGGCGACGCCGAAGCCCTCGACGCCGGCCACGACGCCGCAGCGCTTCGAGTTCGGGTCGTCCGACGACTTCCAGCTCAGGCAGGCGCTGAACCACCTCAAGGGCGAGCCGGTGATCGCGTCGAATCGCGCTGTCGCGGCGACCAACACCCAGCCCACGAGCGTCGCGCCGGCCAGGCCCTGAGCGGGAACCGCCGCGGTCCGACCGCCGTTTCGCGGGCGCCGGCGGCGCGGCGCGCCGGCGGCGAGCCGACAGGACAGCCGTCGATCGTCCGCTCGATCCGCCGATGGACGACGACCAGCTCCTCCGCTACAGCCGTCACCTGCTGCTGAACGAACTCGGGCCCGACGCGCAGGCGCGCTACGCCGCGGCGCGGGCGCTCGTGGTCGGCGTGGGCGGGCTCGGCAACCCGGCCGCGCATTTCCTCGCCGCGTCCGGCGTCGGTACGATCACGCTGGTCGACGCCGACGCCGTCGACCTCACGAATCTCCCGCGCCAGATCCTGTTCGCGTCCGCCGACGTCGGCACGCCGAAGGTCGACGCCGCGGCGCGCCGGCTCGCCGCGGTGAATCCGGAGGTGCACCTCGTCGCCCTGCGCGAGCGCGTCGACGACGCGCGGCTCGCGGCGCTGGTCGCACGCGCCGATGTCGTGCTCGATTGCACCGACAACTTCACGACGCGCCACGCGATCAACCGCGCCTGCGTCACGGCGGGGAAACCGCTGGTCTCCGGCGCGGCGGTCCGGTTCGACGGCCAGGTCGCGGTGTTCGACCCGCGCGACCCGGCGTCGCCCTGCTATCACTGCCTGTTCGGCGAGGGCGACGATCTCGAGGAGACCCGGTGCGCAACCATGGGCGTGTTCGCGCCGCTGGTCGGCGTCGTCGGCGCGATGCAGGCGGCCGAGGCGCTCAAGGTCGTGGCGGGCGTGGGCCGCACGCTCGCCGGCCGGTTGCTGCTCTACGACGCGCTGGCGGCGCAGTGGCGGGAATTGCGCGTGCCGCGCGACCCGCGATGCCCGGTCTGCGCGCAGCGATGAACATCGCCGGGATCTCCCGGCGGCGGTTCTGCGCCACCGCGGGCGTCGGCCTCGCGGCGTCGCTCCTCGCGCGCCTGCCCGCCGGGGCGCAGTCGCCGGCGGCGAGCGCGCCCACCGACGCCGACTGGCGCGCGATCCGCACGGTCGTCGAGGCGCAGCGCGCGGCGCTCGTCGCCGACGACGGCGAGCGCGCGTTCGGCCATGCCTCGCCGGGCATCCGCCGGCAGTTCGTCGACGCGCCGACATTCGTCGCGATGGTCCGTCGGAGCTATTCGGCGCTGATCGACGCGCGCGACGCGGTCCTGCTCGACGGCGCGGCGATCGACGGCCACGTGATCCAGCCGCTCAGGCTGGTGATGCCGGACAACACGGTGCTCGTCGCGCTCTACACGATGGAGCGGCAGCCCGACGGCGGATGGAAGATCGCCGGCTGCGCGATCGCGCCGTCGACGCTCAGGGCGACGTAGCCCCGGCGGCCGGACCGACGCGAGGCGACTCCGCGACGCGGATGCGCCGCAGCGCGCTACCGGACGCCGGCGACCCGCGACTTCGCGACGAGCCGCGAGCAGACAGCGGTTTCGTCCATCGTCGCCAATTCCGCGACCGCCGCCGCCTCGAGTTCGCGAGCGCGATCCCGGTCTGCCGGCGTGCCTTCGAGCTTCGCGAGCAGGGCCGACTTCGCGGCGTGGCAGTCGAGGGCGGACGCGGAGAGCCGGTCGCGCTCGGCGGCCAGTCGCCCCCGCTCCGCGGCGTCGGCAGCCCAGCCGCTCGCGAGTGCCAATCCCGCCTGCCGCGCCGCCGTGGTGTCGGCGTGCTCCGCCATCGTCCTGGCGAGGCGCCGGCAGGCCGGGGCGACCTCCGGGCCGACGCCCGGCGCCCCGACCCGGCACAGCGCGTTGGCTTCGTCGACGACCGCGTCCGGGCGCGAAGACGCGAGCGCCGTCGCGACGAACGGCGCCTCCGGCAGCCCCGCGAACTCCGGCGCGGAGTCGATCACGCGGGCGACCGCCGCCGCGCCGCGACCGCGGTACCCGTCGAATCGCGAGCGCTCCGACGCGTGCGCGAGGTTCGCGCGCATCGCCGGCAGGTCGCCTCGCTGGCGCGCGCGCCCGGCGAGCAGGACCCACGGCGCGGCGTTCTCGCCGTCGCGTGCGGCCCAGCGCGACAACGGATCGTGGGCCGCGCAGGCCGGCGACGTGAACGCGGCGCGCGGCGCGCAGGCCTCGGCGAGCGACGCGAGGACGAGCATCCGCTGCGGTTCGAGCGTCCAGGCGCGTGCCCACGCGTCGGCGCGAGCCGCCGGATCCATCGTGGCCAGCAGTCCGAGGACGTAGAGCGCATCGGCGCCGCCAGCCGAGAGTGCCCGCGCGGCGAGTCCCTCCCCGACGCGATCGACCGACGCCGCCGTTCTCGACGGCGCATCCTGCGCGGACGAGCCCGAGCCCGCGCACACGAGGGCCACCGCCAGGATCGCGCGTCGGCAGGCGAGGGTCATGGTGCCTCCGGTCAGGAGAACAGGAACTTGCGCTGGGCGTCCCACCCGTCCTGCGGCAGCCGCTTGAACCCGCTCTTCGCGTAGACCTGCCAGCGGCCCATCACGTAGGCGAAGAGGGCCGCGGCGTCGGCGGCGGGATCGCCGCGCCAGGCGTTGGCCATCTGCGCGGTGCGCAGCGACTGGCGCAGCGCGGCCTCGAGGCGGTCGTAGAGGAGGTTCATCCGCGCCTGCAGCCGCTCGTCCTCGTTGACCAGCGCGTCGCCGATCAGCACGCGCGTCATCCCCGCGTTCTTCTGGGCGAACCCCAGCAGCATCGAGACGATCTGCTCGGCCTGCGCGACACCGTCGGCCTCCGCCGTCTGGATCTTGTTGGCGAGCGAGAAAAGCGTCGTCTCGACGAACTCGATCAGTCCCTCGAACATCTGCGCCTTGCTGGCGAAGTGCCGGTACAGCGCGGCCTCCGACACGTCGAGCTTCGCGGCGAGCGCCGCGGTCGTGACCTTCTCGCCGCGCGGATGCTCGAGCATCGCGGCCAGCGTCTGCAGGATCTGCAGGCGGCGTTCGCCGGGTTTGGCGGGCATGGTCGTCGGCCGGCGCCCCGTCAGGCGCGCGCCGGCGTGTCGTCGGCGCGGATCATCGTCCCGACGCCCTCGTTGGTGAGCACCTCGAGCAGCAGCGCGTGCTCGACGCGGCCGTCGATGATGTGCGAGCTCTTCACGCCGTTCTTCACGGCGTCGAGCGCCGAACCGATCTTGGGCAGCATGCCCCCGTGGATCGTGCCGTCGGCGAACAGCCGGTCGATCTCGCTCGCCGTGAGCCCGGTGAGCAGCGTCCCGTGCTTGTCGAGGACGCCGGTGGTGTTGGTCATCAGCACGAGCTTCTCGGCGCGCAGCGTCTCGGCGAGCTTGCCGGCCACCAGATCGGCGTTGATGTTGTAGGCCTCGCCGGCGGCGCCCACGCCGATCGGCGCGATCACCGGGATGAAGTCGCGCGAATCGAGGAGATGGATCAGCTCGGCGTCGATGCGCTCGATCTCGCCGACGAACCCGATGTCGACGTCGGCGCCGGTCGCCGGCTCGCGCAGCGTCATCCGCCGCGCCTGGATGAACGCGCCGTCCTGGCCGGTCAGGCCGACCGCCTTGCCGCCGTGCTGGTTGATGAGGCCGACGATCTCCTGGTTCAGCTCCCCCAGCACCATCTCGACGACGTTCATCACCCGCTCGTCGGTCACGCGCATGCCCTGACGGAATTCGCTCTCGATCCCCATCGTCTTCAGCAGGTCGCCGATCTGCGGGCCGCCGCCGTGGACGATCACCGGGTTCATGCCGACGAGCTTCAGCATGACGACATCGCGCGCGAAACCCGCCTTGAGCGCGGCTTCCGTCATCGCGTTGCCGCCGTACTTGACGACGATCGTCCGGTCGTGGAAACGCCGGATGTAGGGCAAGGCCTCGGCGAGGATCTGCGCCTTGAGCGCAGCGGACACGGCGTCGAAAGCCATCGGGGATACGGCCGGCGGGCGGGGAGTCGGACGATTGTACCCGATGCCCGCGCCGGCCCGAGGACGGGGGTTCCCCGGCGAGTGAGCGCTGACGGGGGCGTCTCGGCGGCGCGCCCGGTGCGCATGAAGTTTGCTATCGTTCCTCCCATGTCGAGCCCGCTCCCGGACGCCGTTCCGCTGTCCGAAGTCCGCCGTGTGCTCGTGACCAAGCTCCGCCACCACGGCGACGTGCTGCTCGCCTCGCCGGTGTTCACCGCGCTCAAGTCGGCGGCGCCGCACGCCGGGATCGACGCGCTCGTCTACGCCGACACCGCGCCGATGCTCGAGGGCCACCCGGCGATCGATCGCATCCACACGATCGACCGCGGCTGGAAGCACCAGGGCGTGGTGCGCCGATGGTCGGCGGAACGCGCGCTCGCGCGCGCGCTCGCGTCGCGCGGCTACGACCTCCTCGTGCACCTGACCGAACACCCGCGCGGACTCGCCCTCGCGCGGAGGCTCGCGCCCCGGTGGTCGGTGACGAGCGAGCGGGCGGCCGGCCGGAGCGCGTCGTGGCTGTGGCGTCGGACCTACACGCACTTCTACCGGCTCCCGCGCGCGACCGAACGGCCGATGGCCGAGCAGAACCTGGACGCGCTGCGCCGGATCGGCATCGAGCCCGCCGGGTCCGACCGCGCGCTGGTGATGGTCCCGGGGGCCGAAGCCGAGCGTCGCGCCGACGCGCTGCTGCGCGAGCGCGGGCTCGCGCGCGGCGCGTACGTCCAGTTCCACCCCGGGTCGCGCTGGACGTTCAAGTGCTGGCCGGCGGACCGCTGCGCGGAACTGATCGCGCGCGTCGTCGCCGGCGGCCTGCCGGTCGTGCTGACCGGCGCTCCCGACCCGCGCGAGCGCGCGATCGCCGTCGCGATCCTCGGCGCGCTGGCGCCGGACACGGCCGCGCGCGTCGTCGACCTGGGCGGCGCGCTCACGCTGCGCGAACTCGCGGCGGTGACGGCGCGCGCGCGCGCGTTCGTCGGCGTCGACTCGGCGCCGATGCACATCGCCGCGGCCGTCGGCACGCCAGCCGTCGCCCTGTTCGGGCCGACCTCCGAGATCGCGTGGGGCCCCTGGCGCGTCGAGCACCGGATCGTGGCGTCCGCGCATCCGTGCCGGCCTTGCGGCCAGGACGGGTGCGGCGGCGGCAAGGTCTCCGAGTGCCTGACGACGCTGCCGGTCGAGCGCGTGCACGCGGCGCTCGCCGAACTGCTGGAGTCCGCCGGAACCGCCGTTGCGCCCGCGGACGGCCCGCCGACCGGAGTCGCGCCTTGAGGCTCGCGGTCATCCGCCAGCGTTACACGCCCTACGGCGGCGCCGAGCGCTTCCTCGAGGCCGCGCTCGAGGCGCTGCTCGAGCGCGGCGTCGCGATCTCGCTGTACACGCGCGCGTGGCCGCAGACCCGGCTGCAGCTCATCGAACCGACGATCGTCGACCCCTTCCACGTCGGGCGGCTGTGGCGCGACACGAGTTTCGCGCGCGAGGTCTGCCACCGGATCGGCGAGGCGAAGGTCGACCTCGTCCAGTCGCACGAGCGCGTGACCTGCTGCGACGTGTTCCGCGCCGGCGACGGCGTGCACGCCGCCTACCTGGACGAGCGGCTCGCCGCGGCCTCGCCGGTCGAGCGGATCGCGCTGAAGCTGTCGCCGTACCACCGGCACGTCGTCGAGGCCGAGCGCGCGCTCTTCGCGAGCCCGTGGCTCGCCGCGGTCATCTGCAATTCGACGATGGTGCGCGACGAGATCCGCGAGCGCTACGGCTTCCCCGACGAGAAGCTGCACGTGATCCGCAACGCCGTCGACGGATCGGTGTTCCATCCCGGCCTCCGCGCCGCGCGCGCCGCCGTCTGCGAGATCCACCGGATCGCGCCGCAGACCACCATCCACCTGCTCGTGGGCTCGGGCTACGAGCGCAAGGGGGTCGCCACCGCGATCCGCGCGCTGGCCGCGACGCCGCCGCCCGCGCACCTCATCGTCGTCGGCCGCGACAGCCGCCTCGCCCGCTACGCGCGGCTCGCCCGTACGCTCGGACTGTCCGGGCGCGTGACCATCGCCGGGCCGCAGACCGACCCGACGCCCTACTTCGGCGCCGCCGACACGTTCGTGCTGCCCACGCTCTACGACCCGTGTCCGAACGCGGCGCTCGAGGCGATGTCGACCGGATTGCCGGTCGTCACCAGCACCAAGTCGGGCGCGGCCGAACTCGTGACCGAGCACGACGCCGGACGGGTCTGCCACTCGCGCGACGTCGAGGCGCTCGCGCGGCACATGACCGACCTGGCCGACCCTGCGCTGCGCGAACGGCTCGGCGCCAACGCCCGCGCCGCCGTCGCGGCGCTGACGCCCGATGCGATGACACTGAAGCTCGTGCTGCTGTACCGCGAGCTCCTGTCGGCGAGCGCCGCGCGCCGACGGAGCGCGCCCGGAGCGGCGGCGTCGGCCCCGGCGCCGGGCGCACCGGCCGCGGAATCGTCGAAATCGCCCCCGCCTTCCACCGCGCCGTAACGGCTCGGCGCGCGCGCTATACTCGGCGGCCGCCGCACTCCGGTGCGCGCGGGCGACGGGGCCTCCCCGCGCCCGGCCGGCCGCCGCCGCCCCGATGACCGGTCCCGCCCTCTACCGACGCCTGCTCGCCTACGTCCGGCCCTACTGGTGGACGTTCGGCCTCGCGGTGCTCGGGATGGTCGCGGTCGCCGCCGGCGACCTCCTGATGGCCTGGCTGGTCATCCCGGTCGTCCAGAACTTCCAGACACCCGACCCGGAGCGCACGCGCTGGCTCCCGCTCGCGGTCGTCGCGGTCTTCGGACTGCGCGGGATCGGCTCCTACGTAGCCGAATACGGCATGGCGTACACCGGCCACCGCGTCGTCTACGACCTGCGCCGGGAACTGATCGACAAACTGCTCGCGTTGCCGACGCCGTTCTACGACCAGACGGCCGCCGGCGTCGTCCAGTCGAAGGTCACGTTCGACGCGCACCAGCTCGCGAGCGCGGCGTCGGGAACGATCACGACCGCGATCCGCTCGTCGCTGACGATCGCCGCGAGCTTCGGCTGGCTGATGTGGCTCAACTGGCGGCTGACGCTGCTCACGTTCGTCGTGCTGCCGGTCGTCGGTTTCACGATCCGCTACTTCAGCCGCCGGCTGCGGCGGATCGCGCGCGACATCCAGACGCGCACCGGCAGCATGACCCACGTGCTCGAGGAGATGATCGGCGGCCACCGGATCGTGCGGATCTTCGGCGGCGAGGCCTACGAGCGCGGGCGCGCCGGCCGCGCCGCCAACGCGCTCCGGCTGTCGATGACCAAGCAGTCGGCGGCGAGCGCCGCCAGTTCGCCGCTGACGCAGGGGCTCGCGGCCGTGGCCGTCGGCCTCATCATCTGGGCGGCTCTCGAACAGAGCCAGGACGGACGACTCGACCTGCCGACGTTCACGTCGTACGTCGTCGCGCTGATCACGCTGCTCGAGCGCCTGAAGGCGCTGTCGGGCATCAACGCGGCGATCCAGCGCGGGCTCGCGGCCGCCGAGAGCATCGTCGGCCTGCTCGACCGCGACGCCGAGTCCGACCAGGGCAGCGTCGCGATCGAACGGGCGCGCGGCGAACTGCGCCTCGAGCGCGTCTCGCTGCGCTATCCCGGCACCGACCGCGACGCGCTCGCCGACGTGACGCTCGCGATCGCGCCCGGCGAGACCGTGGCGCTCGTCGGTCCGTCGGGCAGCGGCAAGTCGTCGCTGGTCAACCTGATCCCCCGGTTCTACGAGCCGTCGTCGGGCCGCCTGTTCGTCGACGGCCGCGACGTCACGACGCTGACGCTCGCGAGCCTGCGTCGCCAGATCGCGCTGGTGTCGCAGGACGTCCTGCTCTTCGACGACACGATCGGCGCCATCATCGCCTACGGCGCGATGGCGGGCGCCTCGGGCGAAGCGATCGAACGCGCCGCCGCCGCCGCCCACGCGCTCGATTTCATCCGCGCGCTGCCGCAGGGGCTCGAAACGCCGGTCGGCGAGCTGGGCGTGCGCCTGTCCGGCGGACAGCGGCAGAGGATCGCGATCGCGCGCGCGATCCTCAAGGACGCGCCGATCCTGATCCTCGACGAGGCGACGAGCGCGCTCGACAGCGAGTCCGAGCGCCACGTGCAGGCGGCGCTCGAGACACTGATGCGCGGACGCACGACCATCGTCATCGCGCACCGGCTCTCGACGATCGAGCACGCGGACCGGATCGTCGTGCTCGACCGCGGGCGCGTCGCCGAGACCGGCACGCACGCCGAGCTCGTGGCGCGCGACGGCCTGTACGCGCGCCTGCACCGCATCCAGTTCGCCGGCGCATGAGCCCGACCGGCCGCCCCGAAGGCGAGAACCGGAGCGCGCGCGCAGGCGGCCCGGCGAGCGCGGACGATACGCCGCTCGTGATCGCGCACACCGAGTCGTCGTCCGGCTGGGGCGGACAGGAGATCCGCATCCTCGCCGAATCGCGGGGATTCCTCGACCGCGGCCACTCGGTGACGCTCTACGCGGACCCCGATTCGAGGATCGCGGCCGAGGCGCCGCGCCGGGGCGTGCCGCTGGTCGTCGTCCCGATCGCGCGCAAGCGGCCGGCCGGCATCTTCGCGCTCGCCGCGGCGTTCAAGCGCCTGAGGCCCCGGATCGTCAACACCCACAGCTCGACCGACAGCTGGCTCGCGGCGATCGCCTGCAAGCTCGTCCGCGACCCGCCGGTCGTCGTGCGCACCCGCCACGTGTCGGTCCCGGTTCCCGACAACCTGGGAACCCGATGGCTGTACCGCCAGGCGTGCGCGCGCGTGATCACGACCGGCGAGGCGCTGCGCGAACAGCTCGTCGAGACCAACGGGCTCGACCCGGCGCGCGTGGAGTCGATTCCGACCGGCATCGACCCGGCGATGTTCGCGGAGACTTCGCGCGCCGCCGCGCGCGCCACGCTGGGCCTGCCCGACGACGCGCCGGTCGTCGGCATCGTCGCCACGCTGCGCAGCTGGAAGGGGCATCGCCATCTCGTCGACGCGTTCGCGCGGCTCGCCGACCCGCGCGCGCGCCTGCTCGTCGTCGGCGAAGGGCCGCAGCGCGAGGCGCTCGAGCGGCAGATCGCGGCCTCGCCCGCGCGCTCGCGGATCCTGCTCACCGGTCACCGCGACGACGTCGCCCCCTGCTTCGCGGCGCTCGACGTCTTCGCGCTGCCGTCGACGGCGCACGAGGGCGTCCCGCAAGCCCTCCTGCAGGCCATGTTCGCGGGAATCCCCTGCGTGACCACCGGCGCCGGCGCGATCGGGGAGATCGCGCGCGACGGGAACACGGCGATCGTGGTCCCTCCGGCCGATCCGGGCGCGCTCGCCGCGGCGATCGACCGGCTGTTCGCCGACCCCGCGCTCGGCGCGCGACTCGCCGCGAACGCGGCGGCGTACGTCACGCCGCGGTACGGCTACGCGACGATGCTCGACCGGATGGAGGCGGCGTTCCGGCGCGCGCTCGCCGAAGCGCCTGCGCCATCGTGAGTGGCGCGTCCGGCACCAGACTCGCCGGTCGGGTGGGCGTCGTCGCGCGCGCGCGCGCCGACCGCGGCGCCGACCGTTCGCCGCCCGCCGACCCGCGCCGCATCCTGATCGCGCACCACCTGCTGCTCGGCGACACGTTGATGCTGACCGCGCTCGTCGCCAGGCTACGGGCGAACCACCCGCGGGCGCACCTCGCGATGACCGTGCCCGAGGCGGTCGCCCCGTTGTACGCGACGCGCCCCTGGGGACTCGCGGCGCTGCCGTGGAGCCCGCGCCGCGTCCCGCCGTCGCTCTACGACGACGAACCCTGGGACCTGGCCTACGTCCCCGGCGACAACCGCTACACCTGGCTCGCGGCGGCGATGCGTGCGCGCTGGATCGTCGCCTTCGACGGCGACCGGTCGCTGCGCAAGAACTGGCCGGCGGACCGGCTCGTACCCTATCCCGGCGAGCCGGCGAGCTGGGGCGACATGGTCGCCGGGCTCGCGGGCGGCACTGCGCCTCCGCCCTACGCCCCCGCGCAGTGGCCGCGTGGACCCTGCGCGCCCTGCGACGTTCCGGCCCGGCCGTACGCCGTGCTCCACGTCGGCGCGTCGACGCCGCTCAAGCAGTGGCCGTCCGACCGCTGGCAGGAGATCGCCCGGCGGCTCGACGAGCGCGGCATCGCGCCCGTGTGGTCGTGCGGGCCGGGCGAGCGCCCGCTCGTCGACGCCTGCGATCCCGGGGAGCGCCACCGGTCGACCGGCGGCACGCTCGATCTCGCGCAGATGCGCGGGCTCCTCGACGACGCCGCGCTGCTCGTCTCGCCCGATACCGGCATCGCGCACCTCGCCCGCATCGCCGGCACGCCTACGGTCACGCTGCTCGGGCCCGGCTCGGCGACGCTGACCGGCCCGGGCCGCTACTACGCCGCGATGCCCTGGCGCGCCGCGACCGTCGACCCCTATCCCTGCCGCGACCAGCGCGTGCTGTTCCGCCGCGAGATTCCCTGGGTGCGCCGCTGCGGGCGGTCGACCGCCGAATGCGCCCGGCCGCGCTGCATGGAGGCGATCGGCGTCGATGCCGTCGCCGCGGCGATCGACCGGGTCCTGGCGCTGCCCGATCCGCGCCCGCGACCTGCAACGCCGCCTGCGCCGGCGGAGCCGCGCCGGTGAGCCTGCGCGCCGCGCTGAGGTCGCTCGCCGATCGCGTCGCCGGCGACCCGTTCGAGCGCGCGCTCGCGCGGGCCGCGCGTGCACGCGTGACCCGTGTCGTGTTCTTCTGGAACCGCGGCCTGGGCGACATCGCGCTCGGATTGGTGCCGATGTTCGCACGCACCGCCGGGCGTCTGCCCGGCGCGGCGGTCGAGGTCGTGACGCGCGCGGAGCTCGAGGAGCCGTTCCGGCTCACCGCGGCGACGGCGATCCACGTCGTGCCCGGACTCGCGCGCGCCGACGGCGCCGACGCCGCCTCGGCCTGCGCGCGGCTGCCGCGCGACCCGCGCGAGGGCGCGCTCGCGATCGACCGTCCCGACCCGACCCGCTGGCTCGCGGTCGCGCGCGACCCCGCGCCCCCCCGATTCACCTGGGACCCGCGTCACGACGCCCTCGCGGCGCGGTTCGGCGGCGCCGACGACGGCCGCCCATGGATCGCGATCCATGCGAGTACCGAGACGGCGAGGCACTACCGGACCGTCAAGGACTGGCCGCCCGAACGCTGGCGGGCGCTCTTCGCCGGGGCCGCGAAGACGGGCGACGCGCGTTTCGTGCTGCTGGGCCACGAGCGCGAGCCCGCGTACGACGCGCCCAACGTGCTCGACCTGCGCGGGCGCACCGGCTTCCTGGAGATGCTCGCGCTCGTGCGCACGCGCTGCACGGCGCTGGTCGCGCCCGACGGCGGGGTGCTCAACGCCGTCTACCTGCTCGACGCGCAGTTCCCGCTGCGCGTCGTGTCGCTCTGGGCGGATCCGGGGCAGGGCATCCTCAAGGCGGACACGCCTTCACCCAACCGCCACCTGTCGCACGTCCCGCTGGTCGGCGCGCTCGGCGACACCGGCGCGATCGGCGTCGACGCCGTGCTCGCGGCGCTCTCCCCCCCGTTCGCCCGCCCGCCCGCCGGCCCGCCGAACCGATGACGATCACCGAGAAGCTGCAGGACGCGCTGGCGGTGCTGCTCGCCGTCTACCTCGTCATGCTGCAGACCAACCTCGCGCTCGCGCTGCGTTCGGTCGTCTTCGGCCTGATCGTGCTGGCGGCGCTGGCGCTCGTCCTGCGCGCCGATGCGCGGGCCGAGGCGGCGCTGTCGCCGCCCGCCCGGGCCGTCGTCCTCGCGTTCATCGCGTGGTCGGCGTGGTCGGCGGCCTCGATCGGGTGGAGCGCGCGGCCGATCTACTCGGCCGGCGAGCTCAAGACCGACGTGATCGAGCTCGCGGCCGGCTGCGGCGCGATGCTGCTGTGCGTCCGGCGCGCGCTCACCTTCCGGCGGTTCGTCGCGACGATGCTCGGCGGGTTCGCGGTGCTCGCGACGGCGGCGATCGGGATGGCGTACGCGCAGGGCGGGTGGAACGACAAGCTCATCCACCACGGCATCGGGACCTGGTCGACGCACATCGTCGTGATCGTGCCGCTGATCGCGCTCGTCCGCGCGCCGCCGCTCGCGGGTTTCGGCCGCGGGAGCCGGGCGACGGCCGCAGCCGTCGTGCTGTTCGGCCTGGCGCTCGCCAGCGCGCGCGTCTCGGAGAACCGCATGGTCTGGCCCGCGCTCATCGCCGCGCTCGCCGTGTTCGCGGCCGCCGGGGCCTGGCGATGGCCGGAGCGCTGGCACGAGCACCGGGCGATCCGGCTCGCCGCCGTCGTGGCGCTGGCCGCGCTGATGGCGGCGGCGTTCGTCGACGTCGCGTCGCGGAAGGCCGAGTCGACGCTCGCGCCGCCGCCGTCGATCGGCCGCTCGGTCGCCGAGGACCCGAGGCTCGCGATCTGGTCGCTGGTGCGCGAGCGCATCGCCGAGCGGCCGTGGGTCGGCCACGGCTACGGCAAGGAGATCGTCGGCGCCGACCTCGCTTCGCGCCTGGGCGATCCGACGCTCACGCACGCGCACAACGCGTTCGCCAGCGTCTGGCTGCAGACCGGCGCCGCCGGACTCGCGCTGTTCCTCGGCGTGCTGATCGCCGCCGGCTGGCGTTTCGCGGGCTACCTGTGGTCGCCGGACGACGCGCTCTCGCTGGCCGGTGCCGCCGGACTCGCGATCCTCGCCGGCATGATCGTCAAGAACCTGCCCGATGATTTCTTCGTGCGCACCAACGCCCGCTATTTCTGGACGACGCTCGCGCTGCTGCTCGCTTTCGGCGAGCGGCGCCTGCGCGAACTCGCGCGGGCGGGTGTCGACATCGCCATCCGGGGTCCGGCACGCGGCGGAACCACTCCCGGCGCCTGACCGACCCGGGCGGTCGTCCGGGCGGCGCCGCGATCAGCGGCGGCGCGTCGCGCGGAGCGGCGTGGGGACGCGCGCCTCGTCGGCGGTCGCCGGCGCCGTCAGCGGCTTGACCGGCGCGCCCGCCGACGGCGCGTACTCGGGGATCCACACCTTGAGCCGCGCGCGGACTTCGGCGTCGTCGGCCGCCCGGTCGCTCTCGCACCAGGTCACCATCTGGCCGACCAGGTCGTGGTTCGCGTCGCGCGCCTGCGCGACCCGGAGCTTGGGATGCGGCGTGGGCCGGGTGGCCTCCTCGCTCGCGAGCAGCTCCTCGAAGAGCTTCTCGCCGGGCCGCAAGCCGGTGAACACGATCGCGATGCGGTCCGGATCGGCCCCGGAGAGCCGGATCATGTCGCGCGCGAGATCGAGGATGCGCACCGGCTCGCCCATGTCGAGCACGAGGATCTCGCCGCCCCTGCCCTGGAGCCCGGCCTGCAGGAGGAGCTGCGTCGCCTCGGACAGCGACATGAAGTAGCGCGTGATGTCCGGGTGCGTGACGGTGACCGGCCCGCCGCGGGCGATCTGCTCGCGGAAGCGCGGGATCACGCTGCCGGCGCTGCCGAACACGTTGCCGAAGCGCACCAGAACGAACTGCGTCCCGGTGCCCTGGAGGCTGCGGCAGACGATCTCCGCCAGCCGCTTGGTCGCGCCCATGACGTTGGTCGGATTGACCGCCTTGTCCGACGAGACCAGCACGAATTTCTCGACGCGCGCGGCGAGCGCGGCCTTCGCGAGCACCCAGGTGCCGTACGCGTTGTTGCGCACCGCCTGCCAGGCGTTGACCTCCTCCATCAGCGGCACGTGCTTGTACGCGCCGGCGTGGAAGATCACGCTCGGCCGCTCGCGCGCGAGCACCTGCTCGACCAGCGAAGCGTGCTTGACGTCGCCGACGACGCTCGCCATCGGCAGCTGGGGGAACGCGTCGCCCAGCGCCGTCCGGATCTCGTAGAGCGCCGCCTCGGACAGGTCGAAGAGCACCAGCCGCGCCGGCCGGAAGCGCGCGATCTGCCGGCAGAGCTCGGCGCCGATCGATCCGCCGGCACCGGTCACCATCACGACCCGGTTGCCCAGCCATTCGGCGAGCCCGGCGTTGTCGAGGACCACCGGGTCGCGGCCGAGCAGGTCGTCGAGTTCGATGTTGCGGATCGTCGTCAGCGGATGGCTGCCGCTGATCAGCTCCTCGTACGAGGGCACGGTCAGCGCCTCGAGGCCGTGCTCGGCGCACAGCTCGGCGACGCGCCGGCGCACGACGTGGTTCGCCGACGGCAGCGCGATGATCACCTTGCGTACGCCGTAGCGGCGCGCCCACGCCGGCAGCTCGGCGATCGGTCCCAGCACCGCGACGTTGCGGATGTAGCGGCGATGCTTGCGCGGATCGTCGTCGAGCAGCCCGACGACACGCCACTGGCGGCTGCGGGCGAGTTCCTTGGTGAGCCGCGCGCCCGCCTCCCCCGCGCCGGCGACCAGCACCGGCTCGCCCAGCGCCGCGAGCGGGCTGTAGAGGCGGTGCTCCTTCCAGATCCGGTAGGCGAACCGGTTGCCGGCCATCAGGAAGATGAGGACCAGCGGATAGAGGATCAGCACGCTGCGCGGCACGGACGCCTGCAGCTGCAGCATCACGATCACCAGCGGGATCAGGATCGCGCCCAGGCCCGCGGAGAGCACGATCCGCTGGAGATCGAGGATCGACGCGAAGCGCCACAGGCCCCGGTACAGGCCGAAGCCCAGGAAGATGGCCGCCTGCAGCGGCAGGATCCACGCGAGCGACGCCATCAGGTCGGCGACCTGCGGGTCGGGCACGTCGAAGTTGAACCGCAGCCCGTAGAGCAGCGACCAGGCGATGCCGGCCGCGCACACGTCGTGCGCGAACGCGAGGAGGGCTCGCCAGTTGGTCTTCACGGTCATGATGTCGGGCGACGGCCCCAATGATAATCAATCGCCGCGAACACGAGGGCGATGATCGCGCACCAGGCCCCCAGCGCCCAGGGGCCGGCCGCCGGCAGCCCGACGGCGCAGGCCACCGCCGTCGACGCGCAGCCGACCATCAGAGCCCCGTAGAGCGCCAATGTTCCCCGGTGTCCGGCGCCCAGCCGGACCAGCCGCTGGTAGTAGTGGTCGCGATGGGCCTTCCACACCCGCTCGCCGCGCAGCAGCCGGGTGGCGAGCGTGACCGTCGCATCGGCGACGAAGGGCAGGAACACCAGCACCGGGAACCAGGGGCCCCAGACGCCGGCCGCAGCGCCGCCCGCGCCCAGCGCCGCGGCGAGGAAGCCCAGCGGCACCGAACCCGCGTCGCCCAGGAACACGCGCGCCGGCGGCCAGTTCGCCGCCAGGAACGGACCGGCGGCGACGGCCAGCGCCGCCGCCGGCGCGGCCGTCGCCCCGTTCGCGTGCGCCGCCGCGGCGTAGGCGCCGAAGCCGACGAGCGCCATCGCTCCCGCGAGACCGTCGCTGCCGTCCATGAAATTGTAGAAGTTCGCCGACGCGACCAGCGCGACGACCAGCGCCGCGAACGCGAGCGGCCCGGACTGCGCGCCGAGCGCGCGGGCGAGGACCAGCGCGCAGCCGGCCTGCGCGAGGATGCGCAGCAACGGCGAAAGGCCCCGGACGTCGTCGATCAGCGACACGGCGAACAGCACGACGACCGCCAGCAGGAGCGCGCGCTGCGCGTCGTCGTCGAAGCCCGGCGGCGCGCCGCCGACCGCCGCGGCCGCGAGGTACGCACCGACGATCGCCCAGCCACCGGCGCGCGGGACCGGACGATCGTGCAACGAACGCTCGTTGGGCCGGTCGTGCGGAACGTGGGCGGGCCAGCGCAGGACGAACGCCATCAGCGTCAGCGATACCCCCAATGCGATGATCGCCGCGCTCAACGCCGTGCCGCCGGCGGTTCCCGGACCGGCGCCCGGGGGACGAAGGAAAAGACTGTCCGAATCGCCGGTTTCTCACGAACCGGGAAAAAAAGTCGGGCGTCGTGGCGTGCCGGCCTGCCCCCAGCGCCGGATTTCGGAAATTTCTCCGGATATTTAACTTTTAACATCATATGATTAGATCATGTATTTGATAAAGATTCTAGTAGATCGGCTCCCTCGGTGTCGCAGAGGCCGTGTTGCTCCGGCACAACAAGGGGGAGGCCCCCGGCGGTCGCCCGACCTCGTTTCTTGGCATTGATTTGGCCGGTTTGGCACAATGACCGCAACTTCTCGACATCCCTGAGAAGGTTCCGACGGCCGCGGAGCTTCGTGTGCAGTTCGTAGCGGCCGATTCATTCCGATAGAGGAGAGAATCCAGATGAACAAGAAGCTTGTCGCTCTCGCCGTCTCCGGCGTGCTGGCCAGCCCGCTGGCCGCGCAGGCCCAGACCGCGAACGTCACGCTGTATGGTCGTCTCAACCTGGACATGGAAATCGTCCAGACCCGTCTCGCCGACGGCACCAAGCCGAACATCTACCGCGTCAGCTCGAACTCGTCGCGGCTGGGCGTGCGCGGCACCGAGTCGCTCGGCGGTGGCCTGAACGCGATCTTCCAGCTCGAGTCGTCGGTCGCCGGCGACGCGGGTGGCGGCACGCTGGGCGGCCGCGAGACGTTCATCGGCCTGCAAGCCGGATGGGGCACGGTCAAGATCGGTAACTTCCTCGCTCCGTACGACGACATCCATCCGATCTTCGGCAACGTCCCGACGCTGAACACGTCGATCCTGTCGACCGCCGCGGTCTGGGCGAACGGCACGGTCAGCAAGGCGCAGGGCGGCTTCGACGCGCGCCTGGGCAACTCCATCCGTTACGACTCGCCGAACTTCGGCGGCTTCACCGGCAGCATCCAGGCCTCCACCGGCGAGAACGCGGCCCACGCGATGATCTACAGCCTGGGCGGCTACTACAACAACGGCCCGATCCAGGCCGGCTTGGCCTGGGAGCGCAACGAGAAGGTGCGCGGCGCGGGCGTCAAGGACGACGCGATCTCGCTCGCGGGCGCGTACAACTTCGGCGTGGTCAAGGTCGCTGGCGTCTACGAGCGCCTGAAGTACGACGCGGGCGGCGGTTCGCTGAAGCGCGACTTCTACGGCGTGTCGGCGTCGGCCAACCTCGGCCCGGGCCAGATCTACGCGGCCTGGCTGCACGGCAACGACGGCAAGGGCAGCGCGGCGGACGGCACGCAGGTCGGCGGCCTGGTCAAGGGTGGCGACACCTCGGTCGACCAGTACGAGATCAGCTACACGTATCCGCTGTCGAAGCGCACGCTGACCTACGTCGGCTACAACCGCATCGACAACGACACGAACGCGCGTTACACGTTCAACATCAACCCGGTCAACCAGTCGGGCGCGACCGGCGGGCTGGCGAGCGAAGGCAAGCCGCAAGGCGTGGTCGCGGGCATCGTTCACTTCTTCTAAGAAGTCCGGGCTCTCCCCCGGGTCGAGAGACCCGGTCGGAACGATCGACGGGCACCCTTCGGGGTGCCCGTTTTTTTTGCCCGGGAACCGATCCGCCGGCGCCTCGTCTCGCGCGGGCGAGCGCGGACCCGGTCAGGGCAAGGCGATCGGCTGCGGTACCATGCGCCGATGATCGATCAGGTGATCCTGGGACTGGACCGGACGCTGCGCACGCTGGCCGGCGTCGCGCATCCTTCGCGGCCGATGCCCGGCGCGGCACTGCCCGCACCGGAACTGACGCCGTCCGAGCGGCAGCACGCGGGGGGCCTGATGCGCGTCAACCACACCGGCGAGGTCTGCGCGCAGGCACTCTACGCCGCGCAGGCGCTGGTCGCCCGCGATCCCGAGGTGCGAACCCGTTTCGCGTCGGCCGCGCGCGAGGAGGAGGACCACCTCGCCTGGACCCAGTCCCGGCTGCATGAGCTCGGCGACCGGCCCTCGCTGCTGAACCCGCTCTGGTACGCGGGGTCGTTCGCCCTCGGCGTGGCCGCCGGGCTGGCCGGCGACCGCGTCAATCTCGGATTCGTCGTCGAAACCGAGCGCCAGGTCGAGGAGCACCTGACCGGGCACCTGGACGCGCTGCCTACGGGCGACACGAAAAGCCGCGCGATCGTCGACGCCATGCGCGCCGACGAGGCCCGGCATGGTGCGATGGCGCAGGCGGCCGGCGCGGTCGACCTGCCCAGGCCGGTACGCGACGCCATGCGTCTCGCCGCCCGGGTGATGAAGGCCGTCGCCTACCGCGTCTAGTCCTCCCAGCGTTCACGCGCGTGATGCGTGATCGTGGGTCTCTGCGGGGTCCGGGCCCGGGCTTCTTCCGCGGGACGCCGGCGGTCGTCCCGGCCGCGCACGCGACGGTCAGCCGGTCCGCGCGGAAGTCGAGAGCGCGTTCTGCCTGAATCGCCGCAGCGCGGCGAGCCTCGCGCCGCGGACCGCGGCCTCGATCCGTTCCGGCGCTGCCGCCCGGGCCACGGCACCGGCGTCCACGCCGCGCACGACCGCGAGCGCCCGGGCGAGCCACTCGCCGGGCCGGTCGCCGTCGCCGGCGTGACCGGGGCGCGAGTTGCGATCGCAGGCGCACGCCGCGCGCAGCGCGTCCAGCCGATCGGGCCGGCGCAGCGCGTCGGCCGACTGGAGCAGGTCGAGGAGTGTCGCCGGCCGCAACTCGGTGGCGCGGGCGACGTTCGCGTGCTGCTTCGCGGTCAGCCGCGCGATGTCCCGGCACTCGGCCGGAACGTGCAGGCGCGCCGACATCCGGTCGACCAGCCTCGCGCCCGCCGCCTCGTGCCCGATGTGCCGCGGCCAGGCCTCGCTCGACGTTGCCGCCTTGCCCAGGTCGTGCCCGAGCACGGCGTAGCGGACCGGCAGGTCGAAGCCGCGCGCGGCGGCGAAATCGAGCGCCAGCGCGACGTGGACGCCGGTGTCGATCTCCGGATGCGGCAGCGGAGGCTGCGGCACGCCGTAGAGCGCGTCGACCTCCGGCAGCACCTGCGCGAGAGCGCCGCAGTCGCGCAGGACCGCGAGCATCCTCGAGGGGCGGCCTTCCATCAGGCCGCGCGCGAGCTCCTGCCAGACGCGCTCGTGCGACAGTTCGGCGAGCTCCCCGGCCGCGACCAGCGCGCGCATCAGCCGCTGCGTCTCCGGCGCCACGGAGAAGTCCTGGAAACGCGCCGCGAAACGCGCGACGCGCAGCACGCGCAGCGGATCCTCCGCGAACGCCGGCGAGACGTGCCGGAGCACGCGCGCCTCGAGGTCCCGGGCACCGCCGTAGGGATCGATCAGCGCGCCGCTCTCGTCGCGTGCCATCGCGTTGATCGTGAGATCGCGGCGCGCGAGGTCCTGCTCGAGCGTCACCTCCGGCGACGCGAAGAACTCGAAGCCGCGGTAGCCGCGGCCCTGCTTGCGCTCGGTGCGGGCGAGCGCATGCTCTTCGCGGGTCTCCGGGTGGAGGACGACCGGGAAATCCCGGCCGACCGGCCGGAATCCGGAAGCGATCAGGATCTCCGGCGTCGCACCGACCACGACCCAGTCGCGGTCGCCGGGCGTGCGGCCGAGCAATTCGTCGCGCACCGAACCGCCGACGCGGTAGGTGCGCAGCGGCTGCGGGAGCGGTCTCGCCATCGACGGATCGACCCGGGTTCCGGCTCGGCGTCGCGACGCGACGCTGCGGCCGGCGCCGTGAACGCCGGCGCTCAGGGCCCCTGTCGCGCGCGGTGCGCGACGTGGCGGTCCCGCCGGGACTCCGGAGCGAGCCAGCCAGGCGCGAGCGCCTCGAGCGAGGCCGGCGGTCGGCCGAACACCGCCGGATACGGACAATCGCAGACGTTGTCCTTGCGCATCGAAGCCAGGTTGTCGCGGCTCATGAGCCTGCCGGGCAGATGCTCGAGGGCGTACGCCTGCAGCGTCGCGAGCGGGCCGCCCAGCGGGACGATGGGCCGGGAGACCCCGGCCGTCTCGCAGGCCCAGCGAACCAGTTCGCGCAGCGTGTACACCTTCGGACCGCACAGGTCGTAGCGCTGTCCGATGCACGCGTCGTCGCCGAGCGCGTGGACGAACGCGTGGACGACGTCACCGACATGGACCGGCTGGAACCGGGCGTTCGCCCCGGCGAGCGCGATCACCGGAGCGACCCTCGCGATGCCGGTCAACATATTGAGGAACGCGTCCTGCGGTCCTAAGACCACGCTCGGGCGCAGTATCGTCCAGTCGAGGGCGGAGCCCGCGACGATCGCCTCGGCCTCGCCCTTCGAGGCGAGATAGCGCGACGGGCCCGACGCGTCCGCGCCCAGCGCGCTCATGTGCAGCAGGCGTCGCACGCCGGCCTGACGGCACGCGGCCACGACTCCCCGTGCGAGTTCGACGTGGGCACGGGCGAAGGTCTCGCGCCCCCCCTCGTTCAATATCCCGACGAGATTGACCACCGCGTCCGCCTTCCCGACGAGCTGCGCGAGCATCCGCGGATCGTGTATGTCGGCCTCGACGACATCGACGGTCGGCAGCAGGACGATTTCCCGCGCACGCGCGCGCCCGCGCGTCGGGACCACGACGCGGTCGTCCAGCGCCGCCAGGCGGGCGATCAGCGCGCGGCCGACGAACCCGCTGCCGCCCAGGACCAGGATCCGCCGCGTGTCCACCGGTCAGCCCCGATCGGCGAGTGTCGCCGCGGACGTCGCCGGCCGCGGGCCGATGACGCCGGAGCGATCGGCGAGCGTCGCGGCCGGGTCGCCCAGCTCCCGCGCGTACCAGACCATGTTCGCGAGCACCTTCTTCACGTAATCGCGCGTCTCGTTGAACGGGATCGTCTCGACCCAGATCGCGGCGTCGAGAGGCGCCGGGGGCCGCCACGACTGCGCGCGTCCCGGTCCGGCATTATAGGCGGCGAGCGCGAGCGGCAGCGAAGCATCGAGGCGATCGAGCCAGTACTTGAAGTAGTACGCGCCGAACAGCGTGTTGATCTCGTTGTCGGCGATCCGCGAAGGCCGATAATCGGTCCGTCCGGTCTGCTGCGCGACCAGCCTGGCGGTGGAGGGCATCAGCTGCATCAGCCCCATCGCCCCGGCCGACGACACGATCTGCGGCACGAACCGGGATTCCTGCCGGGCGATGCCGAAGAGCGCCCATTCGTCGATCGCGTGTTCCCGGGCCGCGGCCGCGAACCGCTCCCGGAACGGCATCGGATAGCGGAGCGCGTAGTCGTGGTGCTCCCGCGTGCGGATCGCGGTGTTGATCGCACGATCGTGCATCGAGTGCGCGGCCGCGACCATCGACGCCTGCAGCAGCCCGGCGTCGTCGAGATCCCGGACCACGGCGAGCCACTCGCGCTGCGAATCGGCGCGCAGGTCGAGCTCGGCGAGCTTGATCGCACGCGCGACACCCGGGCGGGCGCGGAACGCGGCCTGCCAGGCGGGGTCCGGCACGGCCGGAGCGTTCTCCCGGTCGACGCACAACCCGAGACGGTCGGCGGCGAGCAGCCCATGGTATTCCGGGTCCCGGGCGATCGCCCGCAGCAGCGCGCGTCCCTCGTCGGCGCGACCGGATTCGACGAGCGCGCGGGCGCGCCAGAACCGCCAGGCGCTCTCCGAGGCGATCGTCGCGGGCATCGCGTCGATCGCCGCGAGCACATCGCGCCACGCCTGCGCGCGCAACGCGGCGCGAACACGCCACGCGTGCGCGTCGGCGGAAAGCGCCTCGGGCACCGGCTCGCGCCAGGCGTCGATCGCCCACGGCAGCAGTTGTCGCGACGCGTGGTAGGCGAGCCGCCCGTTGCCCCAGCGACGCTCCGCGTCGGTGCAGCGATCGCGCCACTTGAGCCAGGCGACGCGCGCCGCGGTGGCGTCGGCGCGCGCGGCGCGGTCGAGCGCGTAGAGCGCGAGTTCGCGGCCGTCGCGGTGCTTCCACCGGAAGGCGCCTTGCGCGAGCTCGGCCGCGGGCTTGGCCTCGACGCGGCGGAAGTCCCGCGGATCGATGCGCTCGGCCGCCGGCAGGCTCTCGGCGACCTGCTGCGCGAGCCGGACGTTGCCCGCCTCGAGTGCGAGGCGATAACGGGTCCAGCGATCGTCGAGCGTGATCGATCCGTTCGCCACCAGCGCGGCGAACAGCGGCTCGCAGGCCTCCGGCGTGGCCTGCCCGCTGAACCACAGCGGCTTCGCCGCGGCGAGCGCGGACTCGCCGTCGCGCGACCGCGCGGCCTGGTGCGCGTAGCAGAGGATCTCGACGTCGTCCCAGCCGCCGTTTCCATAGAGCGCACGGAATCCGGCCCAATCACCACGACGGCCCGCCGCGCGCAAGCCCTCGGCGAGCGCCCGATCGGCGAGCGGCGATCCGGCGTGCCCGGCCGCGTACGCGCGGATGGCGGCCGGATCGGTCGTGTCGATCGCGAGCTTCAGACGCCACCAGGCGAGGTACGGCTCGAGCACATGAGCCTGCAGCGACGGCGCGAGCGCCTCGAGGCGTCCCCGGTCGCCCCGCTCGTACGCCGCCTTCGCGGCGAGGAAATCGGTGTCGGGGGACGCGCGGGCGACCGCCGGAGCCGCCGTCGCGGCGGCGAGTGCGAGTAGTGCCGCGAGCGACGCGCGGACGTTCGTTATGGCCACGATGGACGATTGTCCCGGTTCGGGGGCGCACCGACAACCGGACACCCGGGGTTCGGACCGCGGCGCGCCTCGAACGTTCGACGCGCGGGCCCCCGATTGCTAGAATCGCCCGCCGCCTGGACTCGGGGCCATGGCCCGGACGACGCCGGCCTCGCGCGGGCGCCGCCGGCGCACGAGCGGTCCTGCGGCGGGATCGCCGCCGCGCCCGCGTCACCCCGGCACCCGACCGGGCATCGTCGCCCGATCCTCACCGCACGGAGGTCCGACCCCGATGGCACAGCGCAAGACCGCGACCCCGCTGGTGGCCGTCGTCATGGGCAGCGACAGCGACTGGGACACGATGAAGCACGCCGCCGCGCAGCTCGAGGCTTTCGGCGTCCCCTACGAGGCCCGCGTGCTCTCGGCGCACCGGATGCCCGACGACATGTTCGAATTCGCCGAGGACGCGCTGCCGCGCGGGCTGCGCTGCATCGTGGCCGGCGCCGGCGGTGCCGCGCACCTGCCGGGCATGCTCGCATCGAAGACGACCGTGCCGGTGCTGGGCGTGCCGGTCCCGTCGAAATACCTGCGCGGCGAGGATTCGCTGCTGTCGATCGTCCAGATGCCCAAGGGCGTCCCGGTGGCGACGTTCGCGATCGGCGAGGCCGGCGCGGCGAACGCCGGCCTGTTCGCGATCGCCGTGCTGGCGGCGACCGATCCGCTGCTCGCGCGCAAGCTCGCCGCGTTCCGGGTCAGGCAGACCACGACCGCGCGCTCGATGCGTGTGCCTCCGGAGCCCAAGCCGACGTGACCGCCGAGCTTGCGAACGGCGTCGCCGCCAGGGCGCCGCGCCGGCTCGAGAAGGACGGGCTCGAACCAGGCAAGCGCGTGCGACGCCGCCCGGACCCCGGGAGCGGGCCCGCGCAGGGACACCCCGCCCGATGATTCCGCCCGGATCCTGGCTGGGACTGCTGGGCGGCGGCCAGCTCGGCCGCATGTTCTGCATGGCCGCCCAGAGCCTGGGGTATCGGGTCGCGGTCCTGGACCCCGGCGCCGACGGCCCGGCGGCCGGTGTCGCCGACCGCCACCTCCACGCCGACTATCTCGACGAGGCCGGCCTGAACCGGCTCGCGGCGCTGGCCGCGGCGGTGACGACCGAGTTCGAGAACGTGCCCGCGGCCGCACTCGACTTCCTCGCGCGTTCGGCGCGCGTCTCGCCGTCGGCAGCGAGCGTCTCGATCGCGCAGGACCGGACCCGCGAGAAGTCGTTCCTCGCCGGACGCGGGTTCGCGGTCGCGCCGCACGCGATCCTGCGCACGCAGGACGACGCGCGGCGCGTCGACGGATCGCTGCTGCCGGGCATCGTCAAGAGCGCCAGGATGGGCTACGACGGCAAGGGACAGATCCGCGTGCGCGCGGAGGCGGACGTGCCGCCGGCATTCGAGGCCCTGGGCGGCGGCGCCTGCGTGCTCGAACGCTACGTCGACCTCGCGTGCGAGGTGTCGGTCGTCGTCGCGCGGGACGATCTCGGGGCGACGACGACCTGGCCGGTCGCCGAGAACCGGCACCGCGACGGCATCCTGGACGTGTCGATCGCGCCGGCGCGCATCGACGCCGCGCTCGACCTCCGCACCCGCGCGACCGCGACGGCGATTGCCACCGCGCTCGACTACCGGGGCGTCCTCTGCGTCGAGTTCTTCGTCGCCCGGGGCGGCGAACTCCTCGTCAACGAGCTCGCGCCGCGGCCGCACAACAGCGGGCACTACACGATCGACGCGTGCGCGACCTCGCAATTCGAGCAGCAGGCGCGCATCCTCGCGGCGCTGCCGATGGGCGACACCCGCCAGCTCGCGCCCGCGGTGATGGTGAACCTGCTGGGCGACCTGTGGTTCGACGGGCCGGAATCGGCGCGGCCGCGCGAACCGGCGTGGCAGAGCGTGCTCGCGCTGCCGCTCGCGAAGCTCCACCTGTACGGAAAACACGAGCCGCGGCGCGGCCGCAAGATGGGACACGTGACCTGCCTGGGCGCGACGATCGGCGAGGCGCTGGACACGGCGCGGTCGGTCAAGCTCGCGCTCGGGGTTCCCGGCGCCGACGAGCTCTTGCCGTGACTGCCGCACGACGGCCCGCGGGCAGCCGACCCCGCCTTCCGGAGGCGGCCGGCGGGGCCGCGTCGTTGTCGGCTCCGGACGAGGGCGTGCGGTGAGCGCGCCGCTCGCCGGCCTGCGGGTGCTCGACCTGACCCGGCTGCTGCCCGGGCCGGTCTGCACGCTGCACCTGGCCGACCTGGGAGCCGACGTCGTCAAGGTCGAGGACTGCGGCGCCGGGGACTACGCGCGCACGCTCGGCGCGAAGCCCGGCGACGTGAGCGCGTTCTTCCGGATGGTCAACCGCAACAAGCGGTCGGTCGCGCTCGACCTCAAGGACCCCCGGGGACGCGAGGCGTTCTTCGCCCTCGCGCGCGGCGCGGACGTCGTCGTCGAGAGCTTCCGTCCCGGTGTCGTCGCATCGCTGGGCGTCGGCTACGAGCAGGTGCGGGCGATCCGCCCGTCGGTCGTCTACGCGTCGATCTCCGGCTACGGACAGACCGGCCCGCGCGCGATGGCCGCCGGACACGACATCGACTACCTCGCCTACGCCGGTATCCTCGACCAGACCGGGTCGCGCGGCGGGCCGCCCGCGCTCGCGAACCTGCAGATCGCCGACCTCCTGGGCGGCGCCGCGAGCGCGGCGATCGCCATCCTCGCCGCGGTCGTCGGCGCGCGCGCGACCGGGCGCGGACGCCACGTCGACGTCGCGATGGCCGACGCCTCGCTCGCCCACAACGTGTTCGCGCTGCACGCGCTCGAACAATGGGGCGGAACGCTGCCGCGCGGCGAGGACCTCCTCACCGGCGGCGTGCCCTGCTACGGCGTCTATCCGACCCGCGACGGCCGGTGGATCGCCGTCGGCGCGCTCGAGCCCAAGTTCTGGCAGGCGGTCTGCGCGACACTCGGCCGACCGGACCTCGTGCCGGCCGGTCTCGCGTCCGGCGACGAAGGCGCGCGCGTGCGCGCCGAACTCGAACGCGAATTCTCCGCGCGCAGCCTCGGCGAGTGGGTCGCGCGCTTCGACGGGGTCGACGCCTGCGTCGCGCCGGTCCTGACGCTCGCGGAATCGCTCACCGACCCCCAGTTCGCCGCGCGCGGCATGATCGTGACCGACGGCGACGGCGCGCGGTCGTACGCGCCGCCGTGGACATTGTCCGATCACGTGTTCCGCGTCGAGCGGGCGCCGCCCGCGCAGGGCGAGCACACGCACGAGGTGCTCGCCGAGGCCGGACTGGCCGCCGCGTCGGTCGACGCGCTGCTCGCGTCGGGAGCCGCGCGTGCGCCGGAACCGCGGGACCGCGCGGCCGACGTCTAGCCGGCCGTCCCCACGATCTTCGTGCGCCGCTTCGGTGCCGGCGCGCTGTCCGCCGGCTTGCGCGCGGCGCCGACCGGCAGCGCCGACACCCGCGCGTACTCCGGGTCGCTCCAGCGGCAGCCGCCTGCGACGTAGTCGGCCGCCATCTCGGTCGCGTCGTTGCCCCAGAAGAGCTCGTCGCCGACCGCGAGCGTCGGCACGCCGAACACGCCGCGCGCGATCGCCTCCTCGGTGTTGCGCCGGAGCGCGTCCTTGACCCCGGGCGTCGCGATCCGCGCGTCGGCATCGGCGATCCCGAGGTCGTGCGTGAGTTCGGCCCACTCGATCGGCAGGTCGGGCAGGCGTCCGTCGCGCCAGACGAAGCGGAAGATCCGGTGCACGGCGTCGGGTGCGCACTCGCAGGCGATCGCCAGCCGCAGCAGCGGCAGCGGATTGAACGGATGCTCGTGCGGGAACTTGAGCGCGATGCCCTGCCGCTTCGCCTGCCAGACGACGAACCGGTAGCTGAACGCGCGCTTGCCGTCGATCTCGGCGGGCCCCTTCTGGCCGTGATGGTCGAGGAGCGCCGCGAAGAGCACCGGCCGGTAGCGGATCGTCATCTTCGGCGGCAGGCCCGCCAGCCGCTCGCTCTGCAGGTAGGCGAACGGCGAGACGAAATCGAAATACCAGTCGACGATCACGCGCCGCCCCGCCGGCCGCCGCAGGCGAGCGTCCCGTTCGCGTGAGGACTCTCGGCGAACGCCCGCTGCGCGCGCGCGGGCAACCGGGCGATCACCGCGCGCCTGCGCTCGTCGTCGAGCCGGCTCCACGACGCGATCTCGTCGAGCGTCCGGAAACAGCCGACGCACAGCCCCAGCGCATCGTCCATGACGCAGACCGACACGCAGGGCGAGGCGACGCCTGCCGCGGGATCCCCCGCGTCGCCCGCGCTCACGCAGGCGTCCCGATGCCCGACGGCGCGTCCCTGGCGTCGAGCGCGCGCGCCACGCGCGAATTCGTCGGCCGGCCCAGGTGGCCGGACACCATCCGGCCGGCCGCGCGCAGCTTCGCGAGATCGATCCCGGTGGCGATCCCCAGCCCGTGCAGCAGGTAGACGACGTCCTCGGTCGCGACGTTGCCGGTCGCGCCCTTCGCGTACGGACAGCCCCCCAGCCCCGCGACGCTCGCGTCGAACGTCGAAACGCCGAGTTCGAGGCAGGCGTAGACGTTCGCCAGCGCCATGCCGTAGGTGTCGTGGAAATGGCCGCTGACTTCGTCGAGCGGGAACACGGCGAGCGCCGCCTCCATCGCGCGCTTCACCGCCGTCGGCGTCCCGACGCCGATCGTGTCGGCGACGCCGGCGTGCTGGACGCCGATGTCGCGCATCAGCTTCGCCACGTAACCGACCGACGCCGGGTCGACGTCGCCCTGGTACGGGCAGCCGACCGCGCAGGAGATCGCGCCGCGCACCCTGATGCCGGCGTCGCGCGCGGCCTTCGCCACCGGCGCGAAGCGCTCGATCGATTCGGCGATCGAGCAGTTGATGTTCTTCCGCGAGAAAGCCTCGCTGGCGGCGCCGAAGACGACGACCTCGTCGGCCCCGGCGGCGAGCGCGCCTTCGAATCCCTTCAGGTTCGGCGTGAGGACCGCGTAGGTGACGCCCGGTCGGCGGCGGACGCGCGCCATCACCTGGGCGGCGTCGGCCATCTGCGGTACCCACTTCGCGGAGACGAACGACGTCGCCTCGACCGACGGGACACCCGCGTCGGCGAGCGCTTCGATCAGCGCGACCTTGACCTCGGTGGGGACGGTCGCCTTCTCGTTCTGCAGGCCGTCGCGGGGACCGACGTCGACGATGCGCACGCGCGCGGGCAGCCGGCGATCACGTTCCATGTTCAGTATCCGCGCGCGCGGTCGACGACGCCGGAGACCGGCTCACCGCGCTCGATCGCGGCGATCTTCGCGGCGACCTGGTCGGCCGATTCGGCGATGCGCGTCAACGCGGACACGTGCGGCGTCATCACGATCCCGGGATGATGCCAGACCGGGTGCTCCGGCGGCAGCGGTTCGGCGCGGTACACGTCGAGCGTCGCCGAGGCGATGCGCCCCGAATCGAGCGCCGCGACCAGGTCCGCGTCGACGACGAGGTCGCCGCGCCCCGCGTTGACCAGGTGCGCGCCCTCCGGCAGCCACGACAGGCGCTCGGCGTCGAGGAGGCCCCGGGTCGCCGGCGTCGACGGCAGCAGCGCGACCGCGACCCGGACCGAGGCGAGGAACGGTCGCAGCGACTCGATCCCCGCGTAGACGGCGGCACCGGCGATCGCGTGCGGCGTCCGGCTCCAGGCCGCGAGCGGGAAGCCGAGCACGGTGAGCGTACGCGCCACCGCGCGGCCGAGCACGCCGGCGCCCAGCAGGCCGACGCGGAAATCGCGCTTGTCGCGCCGCGGCAGCGGAGTCCAGCGTCCGGCCCGCTGCTCGCGCGCGTAGTGTTCGGCGTCGCGGAACGCGCGCAGCACGGCGAGCGCCGCGTACTCGGCCATCTGCTCGGCCATGCCCGCGTCCTCGAGCCGCAGCACCGGCACGCCGGCCGGCAATCCGGGCACGGCGAGCAGCGCGTCCACGCCCGCGCCGAGGTTGAAGATCGCGCGGCGCACCCGCACGCGCGCGAACAGGTCGGCCGGCGCTCTCCAGACCAGCGCGTAGTCGGCTTCGGGCGGCGCGTCGGGCCAGACCGCGATCGTCGCGCCGGGGAGCCTCGCGGCGAACGCCTCGCGCCAGCGATCGGCGTCGGCGGCCGCGGCGAGCAGGACTTTCACGGGGCGGGCGGGTCCTCGAGGTCGACCAGGTCGGCACCCTCCGAGACGCGGTCGCCGAGCGAGAAATTCACGGCGACGACGACGCCGGCCGCGGGGGCGGCGATCGTGTGCTCCATTTTCATCGCCTCCAGCGCGATCAGCGGCGCGCCCCGCTCGACGCGATCGCCGGGCTTCACGTAGACGGCGACGACGGTGCCGGACATCGGGGCCGCGAGGTGGCCCGCGTGCGGCTCCTCCTCGCCCGCGTGCAGCAGCGGATCGACGAACGCGACGCGACGCCGCACGCCGTCGCCCGACAGGTGCCGGTACTCGCCCTCGCGGATCACGCTCACGCGCATCCGTCTTCCGCCGGCCTCGACGATCCAGCCGTCGCCATCGCGCGTCGCGCGCGCGTCGTGCCGCGTTCCGCCCTCGTGGACGCGCAGCGCGTCGGTCGTGCCGGACAAGCCGACGACACGGTGCGTCTCTCCGTCGACGTAGGTGGTGGTCGCCGAGTGCGCCGAACTCGCCGGCCACCAGGCGTCGCGCGCGTCCCACGGCGAGTGCGGATCGCCGGCGACGCGCGCCGGATGCCGGTCCGGCGCGCCGGGGCCGTGCAGTTCGTCGACCGCCGCGGCGACCAGCGCCGCGAGCGGCAGCGGCGGCGGCGGCGCGAAGAGCTCGGCGTGGTTCTTGTCGATGAGGCCGGTGTCGAGGCGCGCGCCGGCGAACGCCGGATGGGCGACCGTGCGCTCGAGGAAGCCGATGTTCGTCGTCGGTCCGACGACGGCGCAGCGCGCGAGGGCGTCGAGCAGCGTCGAGCGGGCGTTTTCGCGGTCCTCGCCCCAGACGACGAGCTTCGCGAGCATCGGGTCGTACCACGGCGAGACTTCGTCGCCGGCGGCGAAACCGGTGTCGACGCGGACCCGGTCGGTCGGCTCGGGCATCCGCCAGTGGACGATGCGTCCGATCGACGGCAGGAAGCCGCGGTCCGGATCCTCGGCGTACAGGCGCGCCTCGATCGCGTGACCCCGGATCGCGATCTCGTGCTGCGCGAGCGGCAGCCGGCCGCCGGCCGCGACCAGGAGCTGCCACTCGACGAGGTCGAGGCCGGTGATCATCTCGGTGACCGGATGCTCGACCTGCAGCCGCGTGTTCATCGCCATGAAATAGAACCGGCCGTCCTGCTCGGCGATGAACTCGACGGTGCCGGCGCCGACGTAGCCGATCGCCTTCGCCGCGGCGACC
>JADZDA010000020.1 GCA_020851255.1 Burkholderiales bacterium
CCCGGCCTGACCCCATTTTCCCAGCCTGACCCCATTCCCCCAGCCTGACCCCGATCCCCCACGGTCAACGCGCGCGAGCCAGCGCATGGAAGTGGTGGACCGGCCCGTGTCCCGATCCGACGCTGAGTGCTCCGGACGCCCGGATCGCCGCGCCGAGGTAGTCCTTCGCGCGCCGGATCGCGGTCAGCGCGTCGTCGGATTGCGGCAGCAGCGCGGCGATCGCCGCCGACAACGTGCAGCCGGTGCCGTGCGTATTCTTCGTGTCGATGCGCGGCGCGGCGAGCTCGACCATCCGGTCGCCGTCGGTGACGAGGTCGACGGCGTCGCCGTGCGTCAGGTGCCCGCCCTTCAGCATCACCCATCGCTCGCCGTCGTGCGCCATCCGGCCGCGCAGCCGCTCGGCGGCACGACGCATCTCGCGCGGTGTCTCCGGCGCGCGTTCGCCCAGCAGCTCGCCGGCTTCGGGCAGGTTCGGTGTCAGGACGGTCGCGCGCGGAAGCAGGCCCTCGACGAGCGCGCCGACCGCGGCCTTCTCGAGCAGCGCGTCGCCGCTCTTGGCGATCATCACCGGGTCGAGCACGACGTGCGGGGGATTCCACTGCGCCAGCGCGTCGGCGACTTCACGGATGACCGGCGCCTGCCCGACCATGCCGATCTTGACCGCGTCGATCCGCACGTCGGCGTACAGCGTGTCGATCTGCCGGCGGACGAAGTCGGGCGGAACCGCGTGGATGCCCGTGACCGCGCGCGTGTTCTGCGCGGTCAGCGCCGCGATCACCGCGCACGCGTACGCGCCGAGCGCGCTGATCGCCTTCACGTCGGCGAGCACGCCCGCGCCGCCGGACGGGTCGACGCCGGCGATCGTGAGCACGTTGGGTATGCGCGTCGCGTCGTTCGTCATGTCCCGGATTCTAGAACGGATGCGATCTGCAGGCGGAACCGGCGCGCAGGGGCCGCGGAACCGCGGCCGGGCGAGTCCAGGTGCCCGGCAACGGATGCTGCGCTACCATCGACGGCTTCGAACGGGAGTCATGGATGACGCGCACCGAGCTCTACCTCGACAAACGGCGACGGCTGCTGCGCGACGGCTCGGGCCGCCGCTACGACCTGGAGACGCGCGAGTGGAGCGCCGACGAGGACACGGTCTCCGGCGCGCGCATGGACCTGCGCGGCGCGCTCGCCTGGCTGCAGCGCGACAGCGGCGCCCCGCGTCGCGAGCCGGTCGCGGTCGTCGGCGGGCGCCACGCCAGCGCCCAGGATCTCGCGCAGGCGGCCGAAGTCGGGCGCGCGCTCGCGGACCTGGGCTGCGTCGTGCTGTGCGGCGGTCGCGGGGGCGTGATGCGCGCGGTGTGCGAAGGCGTGGCCGAGCGCGGCGGGCTGTCGATCGGCCTGTTGCCCGGCGACACGATCGCCGAGGCGAACGCCGCGGTGACCGTGCCCATCGCCACCGGCATCGGCTTCGCGCGCAACGCGCTGATCGCCCGCGCGGCGCTGTGCCTGGTCGCGATCGGCGGCAGCTACGGGACGCTCTCCGAGATCGCGTACGGCATGCAGTTCGGCAAGGCGATCCTCGCGCTGCCGGGGACGCCGAAGGTCGACGGCGTCGTGCCGGTCGCCTCGGTCGACGCGGCGATCGACGGCGTCGCCCGCGTCGCGCTGGGCCTGGACGGGGGCCGCCGGGCCGCCGCCGAGCCCCCGGTCGACCGGTAGCGGGGACGTGCCGGCACGGTGACGCGCCGGGCGCCGGTGTAAAATCCGGCGCGCGCGGGTGTAGCTCAATGGTAGAGCAGAGGCTTCCCAAGCCTACGACGAGGGTTCGATTCCCTTCACCCGCTCCATCCGGGCGCAAGGCGCCCGGACCGGCGCGGCCGGCCGGGTCGTGCGCGCGAGCCCTGCCCGGTCCTGCGGTAAGATCGTCGCGCGCCCGCCGTCCGGCGGCGACCGAACGATGCCTTCCGATTCTTCCGGCGAGCCTCAGCGCGCCTCCGCCTGCGACTGTCCGCCCGACGCTGCCGCGCGACTCGCCGTCGCGCGCGCGGGCGCCTGATGCGCGCGCACGCCCACGTGGGCTCCGCGGCGATCGCGATGATCTGCGCGGCGACGCTGTGCTTCGCCACGCTCGACTCGATGATGAAATACCTGTCGACGCGCTATCCTCTGTCGCTGATCCTCGCGGTGCGCTGGCTGATTCAGGCCGGCGCGCTCGCGGCCTGGTTCGTGCCGCGCTCCGGCACGGCGGTGCTGCGCACGTCCCGGCTGGGCGCGCACCTCGTGCGCGGCGTCTTCCTGATGCTGGCGTCGCTGTTCTTCATGGCGGCGATCCGCGCACTGCCGCTCGCCGATGCGACCGCGATCCACTACACGACACCGATGATCGTCGCGGTGATGGCGGTGTTCGTGCTGGGCGAGCGGATGACGGTCCCGCGCGCGCTGTTCGTCGTCGCCGGCGCAGCGGGCATGGTGCTGATCGTCAAGCCCGGCTCGGAACTGTTCCAGGGATCGGCGCTGCTGGTGCTCGTCTCGGCGGTGTGCTACTCCACCTACCAGATCCTCACGCGCCGGATGGCCGACGAGTCGCCGGCGGCGCTGGTCTTCTATCCGTCGCTCGTCTGCGCGGCGGTGTTCGGGCTCGCCGTGCCCTTCTTCGTCGACGGATCGCTCGCGATTCCGTTGGCGCACCTCGCGATGCTCGCGGCGGTCGCGCTGCTGGGCACGCTCGGCCACTTCCTGTTCGTCCTCGCGTTCCGGCTCGCCGACGCGTCGGCGCTGACGCCGTACACCTACTCGCAGCTCGTCTGGGCGACGATCGTCGGCTGGATCGCCTTTTCCGATCTGCCCGACGGCTACTCGGTCGCGGGCATGGCGATCATCGCCGCCGGCGGGCTCGCCTTCGCGCTGGTCGAACGCCGTCGCGCGCGCACGCTGCTCGCGGCCGCGCCGGTCGGCGATTGAACCCGCGCTTCGCGCTCGCTCCTTCGTCCAACTCCTGTTTCCACGAACCGAGATGACCACCAAACAGCGTATCGGACTGGTCGGTGCCGGCCTCATGGGCCACGGCATCGCGAAGAACCTCGTCGAGAAGGGCTTCCCGCTGGTCGTGCGCGCGCACCGCAACCGCGCGCCGATCGACGACCTGGTCCGCCGCGGCGCGAGGGAGGTGGCCTCCAACGCCGACCTCGCGCGCGGTGCCGACATCGTCGTGCTGTGCGTCACCGGCGCGCCCCAGGTCGAGGAGATCGTGTTTGGCACGGACGGTATCCTGTCCGCGGCGCGCGCCGGCCTGATCGTCGTCGACACGTCGACCTGCGAACCGTCGATGACCACGCGCACGCGCGAGGCGCTGGCGAAGCGCGAGGTCCGCTTCGTCGACGCGCCGCTCGCGCGCACGCCGGTCGAGGCCGAGCAGGGACGGCTCAACACGATGGTCGGCGCCGACGACGCGACCTTCGCCGAGCTCCGGCCGGTGCTCGCCGCGTACTGCGAGAACATCGTCCACGCCGGCCCGCCGGGCCACGGCATCATCCTCAAGCTCATCAACAACTTCATCGCGCAGGCGATCTGCACGGCGACCGCCGAGGGGCTCGCGGCGGCGGCGAAATCGGGACTGTCGATCCGCAAGCTCCACGAGGTGATCTCGGCGGGCGCGGTCAACTCCGGCCTCTTCCAGATGGTCGCCGGCCGGATGCTCGAAGGCGACCTCGCCGGCCTCAAGTTCTCGATCGCCAACGCGACCAAGGACCTGCGCTACTACACGCACTTCACCGAGCAGATGATGCTGCCGTCGGTGGTCGGCGAGGCGGTCCACCAGAGCCTCGTCACGGCCAACGCGCTCGGCCTGGGCGAGAAGTTCGTCCCGTCGCTGATCGAGGCGCAGGAGAAGATCACGGGCGTCGCGATCGTACCGCGGGCATGAGCACGGCGGACGACTACCTCGAGTTCGCGGTACGGTCGGTCGTCGCGGCCGGCGAGGTCACGCTGCCGCATTTCCGCGTGCCGATCGCCGTCGACGACAAGGGCGGCAGCGGCTACGACCCGGTCACCGCCGCCGACCGCGACGCCGAGGCGGTGATCCGCGCCGCGATCGCGAAGGCGTACCCGGACCACGGCATCCGCGGCGAGGAGCACGGGTTCGAGCGCGGCCGCTCGCCGTACACCTGGGTCATCGACCCGATCGACGGCACGCGCAGTTTCATCACCGGACAGCTCCATTGGGGGATGCTGGTCGCGTTGCACGACGGCGCGCGCGTGGTGTGCGGCGTCATGCACCAGCCGTTCGTCGGCGAGACCTGGCTCGCGACCGCGGGCGGCGCGTCGCGCTGGCGGCGCGGCGGCGACGAGCGCGTGCTGCGCACGCGGCGTTGCGCACGGCTCGCCGACGCCATCGTCGCGTGCACGACGCCGGACATGTTCACGACCGCGCGCACGCGCGAGGGTTTTTCGCGGGTGCGCGACCGCGCGAAGCTCGTCCGCTGGGGCGGCGATTGCTACGCGTACTGCCTGCTGGCGATGGGACTGATCGACGTCGTCGTCGAGTCGTCGCTGCAGGCCTGGGCCGTGCAGGCGCTGGTGCCGATCGTCGAGAGCGCCGGCGGCGTGATCAGCGGCTGGGACGGCTCGTCGTGCGACGAAGGCGGCGATATCGTCGCTTGCGGCGATCCCGCGCTCGCCGCCGAGGCGCGCGCGCTGCTCTCCGGGGACGAACCCCGGCGCTCGCCCGGAAGCTGAACGCGGGCGCGGCGACCCGAGCGAGCGGATTCCCGGCGACATGCGGCTCCTCGTCCTCGGCGGCACCCGCTACCTCGGCCGGCACCTGGTCGACGCCGCGATCGAACGCGGCCACGCGGTGACGACGTTCACGCGCGGCCAGCTCGCGACGCACGAGAGTCCCGCGGTCATTCCGCTGCGCGGCGACCGCGACCCGGAGAAGCCGCCGGGCCTGGCCGCGCTCGCCTCCGGCGCCTGGGACGCGGCGATCGACCTGTCCGGCTACGTGCCGCGCATCGTCGACGCCTCGTGCGCGCTCCTCGCCGGCCGCGTGCGCCGCTACGTCTTCGTCTCGACGGTGTCGGTGTACGCGGACGCGAGCCGGCCGGGGCTCGACGAGAGCGCGCCGCGCGCCGCGCTCGCCGATCCGGCGACCGAGGACGTCGCCGCGCACTACGGCGCGCTCAAGGCGGCCTGCGAGGACCGCGTCGGGGCGCGCTTCGGTGACGCGGCGACGATCGTGCGTCCGGGACTCATCGTCGGGCCGGGCGACCCGACCGACCGCTACTCCTACTGGGTCGCGCGCTTCACCCAGCCGCAGGTGCTGGGCGAGCGGGATGCCGAGGCGGCGGTCCCGGCGCCCGCCGACGCGCCGATCCAGTTCATCGACGCGCGCGATCTCGCGCGCTGGATGCTCTCGCTCGCCGAGCGCGACGTCGCCGGCACCTACAACGCGGTGAGCCCCCGCGGCTTCCACACCTGGGGGGGATTCGTCGACGCGCTGTGCCGCCATCCGTACGGCGACACGCGGACTCCCGAACCGGTCTGGATCGACCCCGCCGTCCTCGCGACCGCGAAGATCGAACCATGGACCGAGCTGCCGCTGTGGCTGCCGGCCGGCGGCGCTGCGCACGCGGGCTTCCTCGACATCGACGGCGTGCGCGCGGCCGATACCGGGCTCACGGTTCGCTCGCTCGACGAGACGATCGTCGACGTCTCGGCGTGGCTGGGCGGGCGCTGGCGTCCCGGCGCCTGGCAGCACGTGCTGACCGTCGAGCGCGAGCGGCGGCTCGTCGCCCTGCAGGCGGCGCGGGAATCGTGATCGCCGGGATCGGCGTTCGTCCTGGCGAGTGAACATCGCCGGCCGGATCGGCTGGGCCGCGTACCTGGCGCACCACGCGCGGCGCGAGCGCTCGCTGCCGTGGTGGCCGCCGGAACGGCTGCAGGCGTTGCAGGACCGGCGCGTGCACGAGATCGTCGCGCACGCCTACGCGACGGTCGGCCGCTACCGCCGCGTGATGGACGAACGGGGATTGCGCCCGCGCGACATCGCGACGGCCGCCGATCTCGCGAAGCTGCCGCTGGTCGGCGCGCGCGAGCTCTCCGAACACCCGGATTCGTTCCTCTCGTCGACGGCGGATCGGTCCGGGCTGCTCGAGCTGACCACGACCGGCACGAGCGGGCAGGCGAAGCGGATCCGGCACGACGCGCGCGCGGTGTTCATGGCCTGGGCCGCCGGCGGACGCAGCCGCGCGGTCGCGGCCTCGGTCCCTGAACTTCGACCGGGTGCACCGACGGTCTACCTGGCCCCGCCGCAGGGGACGTACGCGCGGATTCGCGACTATCAGCGCGACCGCGTGCCCGCGGCGCTGTGGCGCCGTGCCGAGCCGGTGTCGGTCTCGATCGACGCACGGCACGCGGACCTGGTCGCGGCGATCAACCAGATCGCGCCGGACACGATCGTCGCGTTCGGCCGTCAGCTCGGCAGCCTTTACCGGCGGGCGCACGAAGCGAATCTCCCGATCCACGCGCCGCGGCTCGTCTGGTACGGCGGCGACGCGATGCCCGATGCCGACCGGCGCCTGATCGAGGAGCGCTTCGGGATCCCGGTGTTCTCGTCCTACCAGAGCTGCGAGTTCCTGCGGATCGCCTTCCAGTGCGAACGCCGCGACGGGCTGCACGTGTCGACCGATCAGGTCGCCTTGCGTGTCGTCGATGCCGACGGGCGCGACGTGCCGCCGGGCACGCCCGGCGAGGCGGTCGTCACCGGTCTGGTCGATCGCGCGGCGCCGCTGATCAACTTCCGGCTGGGCGACCGGGTGGCGCTCGCGACCCGCGCCTGCTCCTGCGGGCGGACGCTGCCGCGGCTCGCCTCGCTCGACGGCCGGGTCGAGGATCTTCTGGTGCGCCGCGACGGCGAGCGCGTGCACGAGTCGCTCGTGCTGCCGCGTCTTTATCGCGTGCCCGGACTGTCGGGTGTCGCCGTCGTCCAGCGCACGCTCGGGCGGATCGACGCCGAGGTCGTCGTGTCGCCGGGGTTCGAGCCGGGAGCGACGATCGCGGAAACCGGGATCGCGCTGCGCGAGCTCGCCGGCGACGCCGCGGACCTCGAGATCCGGGTGGTCCCGGTGGAACGGATCGCGGCCGGCCCCGGCGGGAAGATCCGCGCGGTGACCAGCCTCGTCGACCGCGATCCGGACCCCGGCTAGCCGGGCGGGTGCAGGGCGGCGTCCGCCGCGGCTACGCCGGCAGCGCGACCGCGTGCTCGACGCTGTGCTGGTAGTCGCGGAACACGTGCTCCGCGGTGAGGATCTCGTAGCTCCCGTCGGGGAGCCTGCGCGACGTGTCCTTGAGCCGGTAGACGTAGTGGCCGCAGGTCCAGCAATCGAAGTTGCGCATGTGCGTGCACAGGCAGGTCTTGTCCGTCACCGAGACCTTCTTCGCGCCCGGGTGCGCGGCGACCTCGCGGTTGTAGGCGGTGATGTAGGCGCAGTTGCCGGTGCTGTCGAGCAGGTAGCCGTAGGCCTCGCAGTTCGGCCGGATGCCCGCGCCGATCGCCGGGCTCTTCGCGAGCATCCGCATCGGGTAGCCGGTCGGCGAGATCGCGTTGACGATGACGTCGCTCTCGACCGACCGGAAGTACTCCTGCTTGACGTCGTCGGGCAGCCCGCATTCCCGCGTGACCGTGAAGCGGGTCGCGACCTGCACGGCGGCCGCCCCGCGCTCGAGGTAGGACACCGCGTCGCTGCCGGTGAATATGCCGCCCGCCGGGATCAGCGGGATGTCGAGCTGCTCGGCCTTCAGCCACCGCGCGATCTCGTCGACGATCGTGCGCAGGTCGTGCTTGCCCCAGTCGTCGAGCCCGAACCCGAGGTGCCCGCCGGCCAGCGGTCCCTCGACGACCACGTAGTCGGGCAGCCGGTCCAGCTTCGCGTTCTTGCGCAGGAAGAGCTGCAGCGCGCGCAGCGACGAGACGATGATGCCGAGCTTCGCGTCGCGGAAGCGCCGGTGGTCGGCGATCTGCGCGAACGAGCCCAGGTGCAGGCCGGCGGAGAGCGTGATGCCGTCGATGCCCGCGTCGAGCGCGGCGGACAGGCGCACGCGCAGCGTCTCGCGCGGCGCGTTCATCGTGAGCTTCTCCATGCAGTTCACGAAGATCATGCCGTCGCCGCGCTTGGCCTCCATCGTTCGGCCGACGTGCATGTGGGTCGCCTCGGCCAGCCGCCCGAGGTCGAACTGCACCGACGACTTGTCGCTGCTCGCCGCGTTGTGCTTGTAGAGCTTCGCCTTCTCCTTGACGAAGTGCGTGCGGAAGCGGCGGTCGGAGACCGTCGGCACCATCGCGTCGGAGATGTGGCCGATGCCGCCCAGCCGCGCGACCTCGAGCGCGAGCCCGGCGGTCGAGATGTCGACGCCCATGCCGCCGCACACGATCGGTACCAGCTCGCGCTTGCCGAAGCGCAGGCGAAAATCGTCGACGCGCCGCACGTTCCTCCTGGATTCCCTCGAACCGCGCGCGGTCTTGGCCCGCGCGGAACGCGACATTATGCCCAGTTCGCACGTGTCTCCGCCGCCGGACGTCCGCGCGGGCGGGCGACCCGCGAGCCGCCGGGCCGGCACGGTCGGGCGCGAATCGGGCGGTCCCGCGCGGCCTCCGGTCAGCCGCGCCTGCGCCGCAGCAGGCCGACCGCGGACAGCATCAGCATGAGCGCCGTCAGCGCGAGCGCCCAGGTCTCGAGCGTGGGAATCGACGGCAGCGTGCGGGCGTCGAGCAGGAGCTCGGTGAGCACGAAATTGCCGTTGCTCGCCCGGCCCGGGCCGTTGACCGGGAAGCTCGGATCAGCCAGGACCTCGAGGCGGAATCCGGTGATGCCGCGCAGCGACGTCGTCGCGACGAACGCCACCTCGTCCGACAGGGGATTGCCGCCGCTCGCCAGCACCGAGCCGTCCGGCTGCACGGTGAGCGTCTGACCGTTCTGCGACAGGAGTTGCTGCGGGGAGAGGACGTTCCAGACCGCGGTCCCGCCCGGTGTCGCGTCGCCGCAGGCCGCGCCCAGGCCGTAGGTCGTCCGGGGCGACGTCGTCGCCGACAGCCGGAATCGACCGATCGTGTGCGAGGCGCCCCACGACATGTTGAGACGGAACGCGAGCCTCGTCGCGTCGAGGCCCCCGATGTCGGCTCCGGCCTTGACGACGGCGGTCTGGTCATTGCCCTGCTGGGGGTCGACCGCCCAGCCGGTACTGGCGTTGAAGTCGCCGTCCAGCGCGTCGGCGATCGGAAAGTTGATCTGGCAGAAGGTCGCGGTCGCGCTGCCGAGCGATACCTGTGCGGCGGCTGCCGGCTCCATGAGCGCCAGCGGCAAGGCGATTGCGCACAGCGCGTGGACGACGCGCTCTCGAGCGGCTCTTTTCATCGGACCCCCCTCCGAAGCCCTAAGGGCAACGCACTATAGCGGGGTCGGGCGGTGGCGTAAACGCGGGATCCGGGCGTGCGTCCGGTTCGCGTACCTGCGCGGGGCTGGACCGCTACAGGGGCAGCGCGGTCGTGTCCTTGACCGTTTCGAGCACGAACGACGACTGCACGTTGACGACGACCGGGAGCGCGACCACCTTTTCCATCAGGAAGCGCGAGTACGCGTCGAGGTCGGTCGCGACGACCTTGAGCGAGTAGTCCCAGGCGCCGGACAGTTGCTGGCAGGTGAGCACCTCCGGCCAGCCCTGCACCGCCTTGCGGAACGTGCTGCGCGAGTGCTCGGCCTGCTTGTCGATCCGGACTTCGAGGTGGGCGGTGAGCCCCAGGCCGACCTGACGGGGATCGACGATCGCCGCGTAGCGGACGATCACCCCGGTTTCCTCGAGCCGCCGCAGGCGCCGCAGGCACGGCGCGGCCGAGAGCGCGACCTTGGGCGCGAGGTCGGCGTTCTGCATGCGTCCATGTTCCTGGAGGATGGCGAGCATGCGCCGGTCGGTCCGGTCTAAGGTCGGGGGCGGGCGGCGGGCGGAAGTCATCGGGTTCCTCGATTGCATTGGGGGCTTGGGTCGGAAGGCGCGCTACGGCCGGAGACTGTGATCGCCGGAGTGGGCGCTTACACCCAGGCGGGAATCGGACAACAATCAGGCGTGCTTGACGGATTTCGCGCAATTTACACTCACGTGCGAGCGGATTGGCAACAGAAACATCCGACAGAGGTTCGCCAGGCGTGGTTTGCGTGCGTCGGGATCCGGCGATTCCAGCGGCCCGACGCGCCCGAAACGTCCCGTTGGGGAATCCTGGCCTGATTCCGCGTTCCAACCCGGTGCGCCGTCGGCCGGCCCTTGGGCGGGCGCCTTATCGCCCCCAGATCGGAAAAGCCGGGAAAATGGATGCAAAAACCGGCGGTTTGCATTACACTTCAATGCTTTGCTGCGATTTTCGACGTTAGTGCTTACTCCGCTCAGCTTCACGCTCCTGCGCCAGCTTTCCGATGGCGACTTCCACTCCGGCGAAGATCTCGCCGAGAAGGTGGGGCTGACGCGCGCTCGGGTTTCGCAATTGCTTCGGCAGGCCGAAACCGCCGGGCTGTCGCTCGAGCGTGTCCGCGGACGCGGGTACCGCCTGAAGGCGGCGCCAGACTTCCTGGACGCAGCCGCCGTCCGGGTGACGCTCTCGCAACTGGGCGTCAAGGTCGCCAAGCCCGGCGCGCCCGCACCGCGTCCCCAGGTGCCGGCCGACGACGATCTCGCGCTGACCGGTCCGGAGCGTCCGATGTTCGATCGCACGCCGCCGGCGCTGCAGGTCGAGGTTTCCGACCAGATCGATTCGACGTCCAGCGAATTGCTGCGCCGCGCGCCGCGGCGCGACATCCACGGTGCGGTGCTCGCCGCCGAATGGCAGACCGCCGGACGCGGCCGGCGCGGCAGGACCTGGACCGCCGTCGCCGGAGGCTCGCTCACGTTCTCGATGGGCTGGCGCTTCGAGCAGGGTGCGGGGTTCCTCGCCGGACTGTCGCTCGCCGCGGGCGTCGCGGTCGTCCGCGCGCTGGAGAAGGACGGGTTCAACGGCATCGAGCTCAAGTGGCCGAACGATCTCGTCTTCCGCCATCACAAGATCGGCGGCATCCTGATCGAGCTGAACGGCGACGCGCTCGGGCCTTCGACGGTGGTCGTCGGCGTCGGACTCAATGTCCGCATGCCGCGCGCGCTGCGACGCGAGATCGCGCAGCCGGTCACCGACCTCACCGCGGTCGCCGGTCGCGGCGCGCCGCCGATCGACCGCAATCGACTGCTCGCACGACTGGTCGCCGAGCTGTCGTCGATGTTCTCCGAGTACGCGCAGCACGGTTTCGCGCCGATCGCCGCCGAATGGCAGCAGCGCCACGCCTACCAGGGGAAGCCGGTCAAGCTCGTGCTGCCCGACGGCGGTGCGGTCAAGGGCACGGTCGCCGGCGTCGACGCGAGCGGGGCGCTCGTGCTGGCCGACGGGCCGCGCCGTTCGCGCTTCCTCTCCGGCGAGCTTTCGCTGCGCCGCGCTTGATTGGGGTAATGGGGTCGGACTCGAATTAATTGGGGTCAGACTCGAATTTCGCTGAATTGGGGTGAATTGGGGTCAGACTCGAATTTCGCCCTTGCGG
>JADZDA010000021.1 GCA_020851255.1 Burkholderiales bacterium
CAGCTCGACGATCTCGCCGATCTCGAGCGAGGACTCCCCCAGCCGCTTGATGCGCTTCGCCGTGTCCTGGATCTGCGTGCGGATCTCGTTCATCCCGCTGATCTGGTTCTGCACCGCCTGCCCGCCCTTCTCGGCGGCGCCGAGCGCCTGCTGGGCGACCTTCGCGGACTGCGACGCGCTCTGCGCGACCTCGCTGATCGACTGGGCCATCTGCAGCACCGAGGCCGACGCCTGCTGGATCTCGCGGTTCTGCCGCTGGGACGCCTCGAACAGCCGGGTCGAGATCGACTGCGTCTCCTGCGTCGCGCGCGCCACCTGGTCGGTCGCCGAGTTGATGCCCTTGACCAGCGTGCGCAGCTCCTCGATCGTGAAGTTGATCGAGTCGGCGATCGCGCCGGTGACGTCCTCGGTCACCGAGGCCTGCACGGTGAGGTCGCCGTCGGCGAGGTTGCCCATCTCGTTGAGCAGCCGCAGGATCGCGTCCTGGTTGCGCTTGTTCTCGGCCTCGCTGTCGAACGCGCGCTGGCGCGCGTCGTCGAGGAACACCTTGCCGAGCAGCACGAGGCAGCCGAGCGAGAGGAAGGCGAACACGATCGCCGACCACAGCGTGAACGTCTTGGCGGTGCCGCCGCCGCCTTCGTAGAGCTTCGCGAGTTCGGTCGTGTCCTTGAGCAGCGGCTCGGCCTCGGCGTTGATCGAGCGCGCGGCCTGCTTCGCGACGGTCAGCCGCTGCATGTTCTGCAGGATCGCCGCGACGCCGCTGTCGTAGGCCGCGAAACGCTTGGCGAGCTCGGCGAGCGTCGCCTTCGCGTCGTCGTTGCGCACCGGGGCGATCCGCAGCACGTCGCTGCCGCGCGCGAGTCCGTTCAGGATGTCGCGGAACGCGCCGGTGTCCTTGCCCATCAGGAACGCGACCTCGGGATCGATCTCGTCGGACGACGCGAGCGAATTCGCGTTCTTGGCGATCCGCTGCGAAAGCACGGCGAGCTGGTTCGCGTACTCGACGTCGCGCAGCGAACCCCCGGCGGCGCCGATCTGCTGGGCCGCCTGCTGCGCGAGTTCCAGCAGTCCCGCGTTCCCCTGGTTGATCGATTCGAGGCCCTTGGCGAGGGAGGTCAGGCTCTGCTGGTTGGCCGTCAGGCGCTCGGCCGCGGCGTCCACGCGTTCCCATCGGCCGCGCACGGCGTTCAGCAGGTCGACGACCTGCGGTTCCTGGGCGACGTCGAGCGTCACGCCGCGCACCGTCCCGCCGGTGAGCAGCGCGTCCAGGTTCGCGCGGAAGCGCTCGCGACTGTCGGCGACCGCGGGGAAACCGGCCGCGAGGCCCTGCGAAGCGAGCGCCGATCCGCGCGCGAGCCGCTGGGAGAGCATCTGCATCTCCGTGGCGGTCGACGCCGCCACCGACGTCTGCGTCGACTGGCGGTTGCCCAGGAACATCATCAGCGCCGCGAACACGAAGAACATCGCGAGCAACGTACCCAGCACCTGGAACTGCTTGACGACCGGCATCGCGCCGATCAGCGGGATCCGCACCGGCACCTTCACCGTCTGCGCCGCCGTGCGCAGCTGCTCCATGATCGAGACGGAGGCGAGCGGGTCGTAGCCCGCGGGCGCGGCCTGCGCCATCTTCACCTGCGTCGTCGGCAAGTCGAGCTCCTCGGTCGCGACGTCGGACCGCTTGCCGAACGGGTTGGGCAACTTGAACGCCATGGACTTCCCCCTGATGTCTCGACGTCGGATCGCCGGTCAGACCCCGACCTGCAGGAACAACGGATCGCGCGCGAGGCGCGCGAGATCGACTTCCTGCCAGCCGCGACCGTCGGCGTCCATCCAGCGCTGCGCGTACCAGGCCGGCGCGTCGGACGGCGGCGCCGCCGGCGCGAGCTCGGCCAGATTCCGCAATCCCAGCACGCGACGAACGACGATTCCGGCGTTGAGGCTGCCGGCGCGCTGCCCGAACAGGACGAGTCGCGCCTGCGCCCCGCTGTCGTGCTCCGGGGTCCGGCCGAGGAACCCGGCGAAGTCGATGACGCCGTAGAGGTTCCCGCGCACGTTGGCGACACCGAGATACCAGCGCCGCGTGTGCGGGACCGGCGTGACGCCGGGGACGGCGATCACCTCGCCGGCATCGGCGAGCCGCACCAGCCACTGCTCGCCGCCGCAGTCGAGACCGAGGCGCGACGATTCGACCTGCGCCGCGGTCTTCGCGGCGAGCCGCGTGGCGAGTTCCTGCTGGAACCGCCTGAGGTCGATCTTCGCCGCGCGGGCCATCGGGAGGCGTTTGGGGTGGGGTCCTGCGTTCCCGCGCGATCCGCTAGCCGATCGCCGCGATCTTCGCGAGCAGCTCCTCGCGGTTCACCGGCTTGACGACGTAGTCGCGGGCGCCCTGCCGCATGCCCCAGATCTTGTCGGTCTCCTGGCTCTTCGACGTGCACAGGATGATCGGTATCGACCTCGTCTCCGGATCGCGGCTGATCGCCCGCGTCGCCTGGAAGCCGTTCAGGCCCGGCATGACGACGTCCATCAGGATGAGGTCCGGCCGGACGGTCTTGGCCTTCTGGATCGCGTCTTCGCCGTTGTCGCTCGCCACCACCTCGTAGCCGGCCCGCGTCAGCATGTCGTTCAGGACGTGGCGCTCGGTGGGCGACTCGTCGACGATGAGGATCTTCTTGATCGGCATGGTTCGCTCTGGGGCTGCCTTGGGGCGCTCGCGCCGGCCGCGAACGGGTCAGGCCGCCGCGCACTTCACGTGGGCGGCGACCGCCTTCAGCAGGCTCTCCTTGGTGAACGGCTTGGTCAGGTACTGGTCCGACCCCACCATCCGGCCGCGCGCGCGGTCGAACAGACCGTCCTTCGACGACAGCATGACGACGGGCGTGGCGTTGAACCGCGCGTTCTTCTTGATCAGCGCGCAGGTCTGGTAGCCGTCGAGCCTCGGCATCATGATGTCGACGAACACCAGGTCGGGCTGGTGGTCGGCGATCTTCGCGAGCGCGTCGAAACCGTCCTCGGCCAGGATCACCGTGCACCCGGCCTGCAGCAGGAAGATCTCGGCGCTGCGGCGGATGGTGTTCGAATCGTCGATCACCATCACCTTGACGCCCGACAACGGGCTCTGTTCGGCCAACGAATACCTCCGGGGCAGCGGTCCCACCGTGCGGCCGGGACGTCCCGAATGCAGTTTGCCACGGCCGGGGACAAAGGGCCATAGCATAAAGCTTGCCGGAATCGCCGCGGCCCGCCGTTTTCGCGCGGAACGCAACATCCCGGCAAGTTTTCCTCCGGATGCGCGTCCTGACGCCCAACGGCACCCCCTGCCGCGGGGCGCGCGCCCCGGGCGGACGCCCGGCGGCTAGCGGCCCAGGAACATCCGGTAGGCCGGGTTGCCCGTCTCGTCGGCGTGGTCGTAGCCCAGCCGGCTCAGGAACGCGCGAAACGCCGCCTTGTCCTGCGGAGGCACCTGCATGCCGACCAGCACGCGGCCGTAGTCGGCCCCGTGGTTGCGGTAGTGGAACAGGCTGATGTTCCAGCCCGCGCTCATGCTGTCGAGGAACTGCATCAGCGCGCCGGGGCGCTCCGGGAATTCGAAGCGGTAGAGGATCTCGTTCACCGCCGCGGGCGCGTGCCCGCCGACCAGATGGCGCACGTGCAGCTTCGCCATCTCTTTGTCCGAGAGGTCGACCGCGTCGATCCGGTGGCGCCTGAGATCGGCGAGCAGCCGGTCCTTCTCCTGCCGGCCGGCCACCTCGACGCCGACGAAGAGGTGCGCGACCTTCGGATCGGCGTAGCGGTAGTTGAACTCGGTCACCGAGCGCTTGCCCAGCAATTCGCAGAACTCGCGGAAACTGCCCGGCCGCTCGGGAATGGTGACCGCGAGCACCGCCTCGCGACGCTCGCCCAGTTCGGCGCGCTCGGCGACGAACCGCAGCCGGTCGAAATTCATGTTCGCGCCGCAGGCGATCGCGACGTAGGTGCGCTCCTTCACCCGTTGCCGCTCGACCCACGACTTCATGCCGGCGATCGCGAGCGCGCCGGCGGGCTCCAGGATCGACCGCGTGTCCTCGAAGACGTCCTTGAGCGCCGCGCAGGTCGCGTCGGTGTCGACCCGGACGATCTCGTCGACCACCTGCCTCGCGATCCGGAAGGTCTCCTTGCCGACGCGCTTGACCGCGACGCCGTCGGCGAAAAGCCCCACGTGCGGCAGCGTGACCCGCCGTCCGGCCGCGAGCGACCGCGCCATCGCGTCGGAATCCTCGGGCTGCACGCCGACGATGCGGATCTCCGGACGCACGCGCTTGACGTACGCGCCGACGCCCGCGATTAGCCCGCCTCCGCCGATGGCGACGAAGATCGCGTCGATCGGGCCCTGGCACTGGCGCAGGATCTCCATGCCGATCGTGCCCTGGCCGGCGATGACGTCCGGATCGTCGTACGGGTGGACGAAGGTCGCCCCGGTGCGCTTCTGCACGTCGAGCGCGTGCGCGTAGGCGTCGCTGTAGGAGTCGCCGTGCAGCACCACGGCGGCGCCGCGCGCCTCGACCGCGGCGACCTTGATCTGGGGCGTCGTGACCGGCATCACGATCACCGCGCGGCAGCCGAGCTTGCGCGCCGACAGGGCCACGCCCTGCGCGTGGTTGCCGGCCGAAGCCGCGATCACGCCGCGGCCGAGCTGGTCGGCCGGGAGGTTCGCCATCC
>JADZDA010000022.1 GCA_020851255.1 Burkholderiales bacterium
AGACGACGTGCGCGTCGGTCGACATCACCATGCGGCCGGCGGCGACGTCGAAGGCGGCCTGGTCGTTGCGCTGCGCGAGCCACGCGTTGTCGAACGCCGCGCCGAACAACTCGTCGACGAGCTGCGCCATCGCCCGGCCGCCGCCGCCGTGCGTCATGTCGACCCGACCGTGACGGAAGTCGATCGGGCGCACGTAGGGTCGGCCGCCCTTCACCGCTCGGCCTCCGCGGTCGCCGGCGCCTGCGCCGGCGCCGTGCGGAACCGGCCGTACGCGTAGTGCGCGGCGCACGCGCCCTCGGACGAGACCATGCACGAGCCGACCGGGTGGTCGGGCGTGCACACGGTGGCGAAGATCCGGCAGTCCTGGGGCCGCTTCGCGCCCCGCAGGATCGCGCCGCACTCGCAGGCCCGGTGGTCGGGCACGCTCCGGTAGACGATGCCGTAGCGACGCTCCGCGTCGTGGTCCGCGTAGCGCGACTTGATGCGCAGCGCGCTGTACGGGACCTCGTTCAGCCCGCGCCACTCGAAGCTGCGGCGCAGCTCGAAGACGTCGGCCACCAGCGCCTGCGCCTTGGTGTTGCCGTCCCGCGTGACCGCGCGCGAGAACTGGTTCTCGACCTCGGCACGGCCCTCGTTCAACTGCCGGACGATCATGAGGATCGCCTGCATGACATCGAGCGGCTCGAAGCCGGCGATCACCACCGGCTTCTCGTATTCGGCCGCGAAGTGCTCGTAGGGCCGGCTGCCGATCACCGTCGACACGTGTGCCGGGCCGATGAACGCGTCGAGCGGAACGCCGCCGTGCGCGCGCACGTCCGGCGACTCGAGGATGTTCGCGATCGCCGAGGGCGTCAGCACATGGTTGCAGAACACCGTGAAGTTGTGCAGCGCTTCCCGGGCGGCCCCGACGATCGCGACCGCGGTCGCCGGCGCGGTCGTTTCGAAGCCGATCGCGAAGAACACGACCTCGCGGCCGGGGTGGTCGCGGGCGATCTTCAGCGCGTCGGCGGTCGAATAGACCATCCGGATGTCGGCGCCGGCGGCCTTGGCCTTCATCAGCGAGCGTCCGCCCGAGCCGGGCACGCGCAGGCAGTCGGCGTAGGTCGCGAGCGTGACGCCGCGGTCGAGCGCGAGATCGATCGCGTTGTCGATCCGGCCGACCGGCAGCACGCACACCGGGCAGCCGGGCCCGTGGACCAGCCGGATCGACGCCGGCAGCAGGTCGGCGAGCCCGTAGCGGGAGATCGCGTGGGTGTGTCCGCCGCAGAATTCCATGATCGCGTAGCGGCGGTCGGGGCGCGCCTCCGCGGCGATGGCCGCGGCGAGCGCGCGGGCCGTGCGCCCGTCGCGGAATTCGTCGACGTACTTCACGCCGCCTCCGGGCCGGTCGCGGCAGCGTCGCGCAGCGACGCGAACAAGGCGAGCGTGCGCTCGGCCTCCGCCACGTCGAGCTTCTGGATCGCGTAGCCGACGTGCAGGATCACGTGGTCGCCGGGGGCCACGCCGTCCACGAGCGCGAGCGAGATCTCCTTGCGCACGCCGCCCGCGTCGACGATCGCGGCGTCGCCGCCGACCAGTTCGACCACGCGCACCGGGATGGCGAGGCACATCGGTCAGCGCGCGCCCGCGAGCGCGATCCAGGCCTGGCCGAGCGCGAGCCCGCCGTCGTTGGGCGGCGCGCGCCGCGCTTCGAGCACCCGCAGGCCGGCGCGCTCGAGCCGGTGCACCACCGCGGCCGAGAGGATCGCGTTGAGCCAGCAGCCGCCGCCCAGCGCGACGACCGAGGTGGCGTGCGACCGCGCCGCGCGCTCCGCCCAGCGCGCGAGCCCGTCCGCCAGCGTCGCGTGGAACACCGCCGCCGCCCGCGCCGGTTCGGCGCCGGCGTCCGCGAGCCAACCGGCGAGCGGCAGCAGGTCGAGCGCGCCCGCACCGTCGATGCACGCGCCGCCGGCCAGCGGCTCGGCGACGCCGTGGCTCGCCGCCAGCGCCTGCAGCCGCATCGCGGCCTCGCCTTCGTAGCCCGCGTGCGTGCACACGCCGAGCAGCGCCGCGACCGCGTCGAACCAGCGGCCGGCGCTGGTCGTCCACGGAGCGTGCGCGCCGGAGGCGATCAGGCCGGCGACCGCGCTGGCCGCCGGACCGGGGAACCGGCGCGCCGTCTCTTCACCGCGCCCGAGGCGGTCGAGCAACGCGGCGGCCATCCGCCACGGTTCGCGCGCCGCGCGATCGCCGCCGGCGAGCCGCAGCGGGACCAGGTGCCCGACGCGCTCGTAACGAGCGCCGTCGACGACCAGCAGTTCGCCGCCCCACGCCGCGCCGTCCGAGCCCAGGCCCACGCCGTCGAGCGCGAGGCCGATCACGCGCCCGGTTGCGCCGTGCTCGGCCGCGATCGCAGCGATGTGCGCGTGGTGGTGCTGGACGGCGACCGGCTCTGCGCCGCTGCGTCCGGCCAGCGCGCCGGCGAGACGGGTGCCGGCGAAGTCCGGATGGAGGTCGTGCGCGATCCGGCGCGGAACGACACCCAGCAGCGCGCACAATCGTTCGGCGGCCTCTTCCATCGCCTCGATCGACGCGGCGTTGTCGAGATCGCCCAGATGCTGCGAGAGAAACGCCTCGTCGCCGCGGGTAACGCACACGGTCACCTTGAGCGCGCCGCCGACGGCCAGCACCGGCTCGCCGGCGTGCGGCAGCCGTATCGCCCGGGGCACGTAGCCGCGCGAACGCCGGACGAAACGCGGCGCGCCGCGGTCGACGGCCACGACGCTGTCGTCGCAGCGCGCGATGATCGCCCGGTCGTGCACGAGGTAAGCGTCCGCGATGCCCGCGAGCTTCTCCATCGCCTCGTCGTCGTCGCGGACGATCGGCTCGCCGCCGCGGTTCGCGCTGGTCATCACCAGCCGGAGGGTCCCCGCCCGGCGCAACCAGGCCGCGCCCGCGGGCCGGCCGGCCGCCTCGTGGAAGAGGAGGTAGTGCAGCGGCGTCGCCGGCAGCATGACACCGATGCGATCGAGCGCCGGCGCGACGCCGGGCAGCGCGGTGTCGCAGCCTGCGCGTTTCGCGAGCAGCACGATCGGACGCTCGCGCGACTGCAGCGTGGCGCGCTCCGCGTCCGACACGAACGACCAGGCGGCGGCCGACTCGGCGCCGGCCACCATCACCGCGAACGGCTTGGCGTCGCGGTGCTTGCGCAGTCGCAGTCGAGCCACCGCCTCGGCGTTCGTCGCGTCGCAGGCGAGGTGGTAGCCGCCCAGCCCCTTGACCGCCACGACCGCGCCGGCGAGCAGGCGCCCGACCGCGACCGCGATCGGATCGGCGACCCCGGCCGGAAGGCCGGCGGCGTCGAGCAGCGCGACCCGGGGGCCGCAGACCGGGCAGGCGTTCGGCTGGGCGTGGAAGCGGCGGTCCGCGGGCGCGCGGTACTCGTCCAGGCAGGTCGGGCACATCGCGAACCCGGCCATGCTGGTCGACGCGCGCTCGTACGGCAGTGCGCGCGTGATCGTGTAGCGCGGGCCGCAGTGCGTGCAGTTGACGAACGGGTACCGGTAGCGCCGGTCCGCCGGATCGAAGAGTTCGGCGAGACAGTCGTCGCAGACCGCGACGTCGGGCGCCGGTGCCGTCGCCGTCTCGCCGACGAGGCTCTCGGCGATGACGAACGCCGATGCGCCGTGCGCCGGACGCGCGACGGATTCGCACGCGTCGATCGCCGCGAGCGGCGGCGCCTCGGTCGCGATCCGACCGACCAGCGCGTCGAGCGCCGCGGCCGGTCCTTCGGCCTCGATCTCGACGCCGCCGGCGTCGTTGCGGACGTAGCCGGCCACACCCAGCTCGCGCGCGAGCCGCCAGACGAACGGGCGCATGCCCACGCCCTGGACCTGGCCGCGCAGCCGGATCCGGCGTCGCTCCGGCGCGGGCGGCGCGTCGATCACCGCCGGGCTCCCTCTCGCGCCGCCTCGACACCGCGCGCGAGCCACGCGATCCAGCGGTCCAGCCCCTCGCCGCTGGTCGACGACACGCGCATCGCCTCGATCGACGGATTGACGCGCCGCGCGTAGTCGAGGCAGCCGTCGGCGTCGAACACGAGGTGCGGCAGCAGGTCGACCTTGGTGAGCAGCATCAGGTCGCTCGCCGCGAAGATGTTCGGATACTTGATCGGCTTGTCCTCGCCCTCGGTGACCGAGAGGATCACCACCTTGTGCGCCTCGCCCAGGTCGAACTCCGCCGGGCAGACGAGGTTGCCGACGTTCTCGACCAGGAGCAGGCCGCCGCCGGCGAGATCGAGCGACGCGCACGCGCGCTCGACCATGCTCGCGTCGAGGTGGCAACCCTTGCCGGTATTGATCTGGACGGCGGGCGCGCCGGTCGCCCGGATGCGCTCGGCGTCGCGGCTCGTCTGCTGGTCGCCCTCGATCACCGCCACCGGGAACACGAAACCCAGCCGCCGGATCGTCTCGACGAGCAGTGTCGTCTTGCCCGATCCGGGGCTGGACACGAGGTTCACCGCGAACACGCCCTGGCCGCGCCAGCGCTCGCGATTGCGCGCCGCGTGCGAGTTGTTCGCGGCCAGGATCTCGCGCTCGACCGCGAGGCGCCGCGAACCCTGGGTCGGGACGGGCCGCGTGTCCGGAGTCCCGGATTCCGCCCTCCGGTATCCCGCCCCTCCGCCGGTCCCGTGGCCCTGCCCTTGCACCGGTCGGTGAGCCGGCGGGCGCCCCGGCGCGTGATCGTGAGCGTGAGCGTGATCGTGAGCGTGAGCGTGAGCGTGATCGTGGGCGTGATCGTGGGCGTGATCGTGGGCGTGATCGTGGGCGTGATCGTGGGCATCGCCGTGCGGATGGCTGTGCACGGTGCCGTCGGCGTGGCGATGCTCGTGGACGCGCCGCCCGTCGACCCGGACTTGGTCGGTGCCGCAACCGCAGGTCGTGCACATCGTCGCTCCGCTATTCGACTTCGATCTCGCGCACGCGCATCTCGGTGCCGCCGTTCGGACGCAGCTGCCAGCCGCCACAGCGCGGACAGGGATCGGCGCGGTGCCCGATGGTCACGCTGGCCGCGCAGGCGAGGCACCAGGCGCTGCCGGGCGTCTCGTCGATCTCGAGGCTCGCCCCTTCGGCGACGCTGCCGCGAACCACCGCGTCGAAGCAGAACCGCATCGCCTCGATCTCGACGCCGGACAGGCGTCCGATCTCGAGCCAGACGCCGGTCACGCGGGCGTAGCCGCCGGCCCGGGCCTGTTCGCTCACGAGGTCGAGCACGCCTTCGGCCAGCGACATCTCATGCACCGACGACCTCCGTCTCGAAGGCGACGCAGGGATCGAGCGCGTCCGCCCACAGCGTCGCGCAGTCTAGGACCGCTTCGCGTGTGCCCGCCGTGATCCCGATCAAACCCGCGACATACGCGCCGTCGGGATGGAAATTCCACTCGGTCGGCGCGACCATGCGCCAATCGACGATTCGTCCCTGCGCGACACTCAGGTAATGCACGAGCACGCCGCGCGCGGACTCGACCGCGGCGATGCCGCGACCGCCGCCGAGCGAGCACGCCCGGATCCACGGTTCGACCGGTTCGCCGTCCGCGCAGGCGCGCAGCCGCGCCGGCAGCCGCGAGACTTCGATCAGCCGGGCGAGCAGCCGCACCGCCGGCGAGCCTCCGTGCCGGCGCCATGCCTCTTGCACTGCAGCATGCCCGGCCTCCCGGGCGTAGGTCCCGGTCTCCGCGACGCGTCCGCGCCAGCGGGGCGCCCGCGCGTAGGTCGGGTCGGCGATCAGCGCCGGCGCGATGTCGGCCGCCAGTGCGTCGGCGTCCGGCAACCGCAACCGCGCGTAGGCGACGCCGGCGCCCGGCCGATCCCACAACCGATCGAGCCACCCGGCGGCCCAGCCTCCGCCCGCGCGCAATGCCGCCCACAGCGTCCCCGGGTCGTCGTACCGCGCGAGCGACGCGGCCGGCAGGCCCAGCACCCGCCGCTCCAGCAACTCGTCGAGGGTCCCCGCGACATCGCGGGCAGCATCCACGACCACGCCGCCCGGCGCAACGCCGATCGCCCCTACGGTCGCCGCCTTGAGCGACGCGACCGCGCGATGGAGCGCCGCGTAGTCCCCGACCCGCGGCGGTTCGCCCGCGTGCCGCGGCAGGCGCAGCAGGAGATTGCCCAGCGATTCGTGCGCGCACTCGGCGGCGAGCACGATCTCGCCCGTACGCCCTGTCGCCTCGAACACCGTCGCCCGATCGGCCGCCGCGAGCGCCTCGCCGGCCGCGACCCGTTGGGCGCCCGAGCAGATCGCGAAGACGCGCGGCAGGTCGTCGATCGCCTGCGGCGCCGGGCGCCCGACGAACAGGCGCAGCGCATCGGGCCGGCGCGTCGAGTCGATGCGGACCGCGGTGATCGCCTCGCCGTTCCAGGCGACGCGAGCGATGAGGCGTTCCGCCGCGAGCACGTCGATCGCCGCGCGAGCGACGCGGCTATCGGGCCGTCCCGGACCGCCCGAGCAGCGCGCGACGGCGCTCCGGATTCGCCGGGCCGGTGCGCGGCACGAGTCGTGCCGGTGCCGGCGGCGCATTGCCGGGCGGGTCCGACCGCACCCCTGTCTCCTTCCCGTCTCCCGCCGTGGACCGGGCGAGCGCTAGCGCGAGCCTGGCGGTCTCGCGCGCGGTCGCCTGGTCGGCGTAGCCGGCCATCGGCGAGATCAGCGAACAGGTCTGGAATTCGCCGACCTCCGGCTCGTGCGCGGTGAGGAACGCGAACTCGGCGCCGGGCAGCCGGACGAACGACCGCTTCCCTCCGGGCGCCGACGTCCACCCGGTGTCCGCGCCCGGAACGCGCACGAGATCGAGGAACCACGGCGTCACCAGCACGCCCAGCCAGTGTCCGTCGACGCGCTCGAACCCGATCGCCTCGACATCGAGAGCCGGGTTCAGAATCGGCAGCCCGTCCATGCGTTCGGCCCGGATCCGCCGGAACGCGGCCTCGAGCTTCGGGGACGGGTCGACTGCGTGGATCGCCGGCGTCCGGCTCACCATGCGCGCACGTCCGCGGCGTCGGCTGCCGACAGCGAGGCGATGAACGCGAGCGCCTCGCGGGCGCGCTCCTCGTCGATGCGCTCGCTCGCGTACTCGCCCATCCGCACGAGCACCCAGTCGCCGGGCGCGACCGGCTCGTCGAGCAGGAGCACCGACACGCGCCTGCGGGTGCCGAGCGTGTCGACGAGCGCCGACGACGCGTCGACGTCGACCACCCGCGAAGGTACCGCCATGCACATGTCAATGCGCCCCCGGGCGCGCGGCGAGGCGCACGCCGCGGGCGGCGAGTTCGGCGACCGCCCGTTCGACCATGTCCGGAACCCGCGCCTCGATCGCCGGCGACAGCGTCGTGCCCAGGTCGAGGTTCGCGGGTTCGACGCCGACCAGCACGAGATCGCGCGGCGCGGCGCCGGCGAATTCGAGGCTCGCGAGCACGTCGCAGATGCTCACCTGGTGCGGCGAGAGCTTGCTGCGGAAGAACACCGGCACCTCGCGTCCGGTCAGACACACGAGACTGCCGGCCGGACGCCGCGCCCGCACGGCGTCGAGCACGACGACCAGGTCCGCGTCCGCGAGCGGCTCGAGCAGTTCCATCCCCGCCGTCCCGCCGTCGATCACCTCGACGCCTTCAGGCAGGTCGTAGCGATCGGCGAGCGCGAGCGCCGCGTGCACGCCCACCCCCTCGTCGGAGAGGATCGTGTTGCCTATGCCCAGCACCACCACGCGGCGGGCGCCGCCGGCACATGACGCACCGGCCCCCGGCGCCGTCATTTGGCCTGGACCTCGATCGCGCTGCCGTTCTCGGTGTCGGTCACGTGGATCGCGCAGGCGATGCACGGGTCGAACGAGTGCACCGTCCGCAGGACCTCGAGCGGGCGCTCGGGATCGGCGATCGGGTTGTCGGCGAGCGAGGCCTCGTAGGGGCCGGGCTCGTCCTTCTCGTTGCGCGGGCAGGCGTTCCAGGTCGACGGCACGACGCACTGGTAGTTCTTGATCCTGCCCTCGTCGATGACGACCCAGTGCGACAGCACGCCGCGCGGCGCCTCGTGGTAGCCGACGCCCATGATCTCGCCCTTGGGGAACGTCGGCTTGTTGAACGTGCGCACGTCGCCCTTGCCGATGTTGGCGACGAGCAGGTTCCACTGGTCGGCGAGCATGTCGACCTGGACGGCGCAGGAGATCGCGCGCGCCGCGTGCCGGCCGATCGTCGAGTGCATCGCGTCGAGCCCGACCTTGGTCTTCGCGAGCGCCGACACCGTGTCGAGCGCCGCGGTCGCGTACTTCTTCGTCGGCTCGTGGCCGGCGGCGAGCATGCACAGCACGCGGGAGAGCGGCCCGACCTGCGCCGGCTTGCCGTAGAACGTCGGCGACTTGAGCCACGAGTACTTGCCGTCGTCCTTGAAGTCGGTGTACTGCGGCTTGGTCTCGCCCTGGTAGGGGTGCAGCGCCTTCGAGCCCTCGTACCACGAGTGCTTGCTGCTCTCGGCCACACCCTTGGCCCAGAACTCGTCGTCGAAGGTCTTGATCGCCTTGAATCCCGCCAGGTCCTTGTTCGGAACGTAGCCGCCCGGCAGCGCGAACTGGGTCCCCTTGCCGTCGAGCGGGATGTCGGGCACGCACAGGTAGTTGGTGACGCCGGCGCCGTACTTGGTCCAGTCGGCGTAGAACGCGCCGACCGCCGCGACGTCGATCAGGTAGACGTTCTTGACGAAGTCGGAGAGCTCGTCGATCCAGCCCTTGATCGCCATCAGCCGCTCGACGCCGAGCACCGACTGCGAGTCGGTCGAGATCGCGTTGGCGACGCCGCCGACGGCGACGTTCTGGATGTGCGGCGTCTTGGACCCGAGGACCGACACGATCTTGTTCGCGCGGCGCTGGATGTCGAGCGCCTGCAGGTAGTGCGCGACCGCGAGCAGGTTCACCTCCGGCGGGAGCTTCATCGCCGGATGGCCCCAGTAGCCGTTGGTGAAGATGCCGAGCTGGCCGCCGTCGACGAAGCCCTTGAGCCGCTCCTTGACCGCGCGCATCTCGTACCTGCCGTTGCCATGCCACGACGAGAGGCTCTCGGCGAGCTTCGACGTCGCGTCCGGATCGGCCTTGAGCGCCGAGGTGACGTCGACCCAGTCGAGCGCCGACAGGTGATAGAAGTGCACGATGTGGTCGTGGACCGCGTGCGCCAGGATGATCAGGTTGCGCACGTACTGCGCGTTCAGCGGGATCTCGAGCTTGAGCGCGTTCTCGACCGCGCGGACCGAGGCGATCGCGTGCACGGTCGTGCACACGCCGCAGATCCGCTGCGTGATGGCCCAGGCGTCGCGCGGATCGCGGCCGAGCAGGATCAGCTCGACGCCCCGCCACATCTGGCCCGACGACCACGCCTTGCGGACCCGCCCGCCGTCGACGTCGCAGTCGATCCGCAGGTGGCCCTCGATGCGCGTGATCGGATCGATGGTGATGCGTTGTGCCATGGGCGGCTCCTCAACTCAGCGCGCGGCCGGCTGCCCCGCGGGCAGCACCGGAACCCGGCGGACGATGACGATGTAGGCGAGGATCTCGAACGCGATGATCCCGACGGTGACGACGAGTTCGGGCAGCGCCGGGAAGTAGTGCCACCCGTCGCCGGTCATGTACCCGACCAGGAATCCGTTGATCCGCAGCAGCATCCCGCCCAGCATCAGCAGGACGGCACCCACGAACAGGCGCGCCGGACGCTCCCGCGACGCCGGCGTCGCGAGGAGGACCGCGGGGATCGCGTAGCAGGCGGTCTCGGCCCAGAACCAGAACGCCTGCCAGGTCGCGGCGAACGCCGAGCCGAGCGCGCCGCGCCAGCCCAGGTCGGCGAACCGCAGCACGAGGTAGGCGATCAGCACCCAGTACATGATCGTGCAGACCCGCGACAGCACCGGCGTCTCGAGCTGCCGGCGGAATCCCACTGCGGACGCGGTCGCCTCGAAGATCACGACGGCGAATCCCAGCATCACCGCGGTGATCAGGTAGATGAGCGGCAGGAGCCACCCGGACTGCCACAGCGGGTGGACCTGGTGGCCGAAGACCACGAGCAGCGAGCCCAGCGACGACTGGTGCATCGTCGGCAGCAGCACGCCCAGCGCGATGAAGAAGAACAGCACGCGGGAGAGCTTCTGGCGCGCGCGGGAGAGGCCGATGCGGTCGAGGAACGCCGGCGAGAACTCGATCCACATGACCAGCACGTACGCGGAGATGCAGAGCGCGACCTCGAACATCACCGAGTTCACCTGCGCGTAGCCCGGCCAGAAGATGTGCCAGAAGTTCCACCAGCGCCCCAGGTCGAAGATCACCGACACCGCGGCCAGCGTGTACCCGAACAGGCTCGCGAGCAGCGCCGGCCGGACCAGCGCGTGGTACTCGCCGCGGTTGAAGATGTAGGCGAGCAGCGCCATCGCGTAGCCGCCGCAGGCGAACGCCGACCCGACGACGACGTCGTAGGCGATCCAGATGCCCCACGGATAGCCGTCGTTCAGGTGGGTGACCGACCCCAGGCCCTGGGTGAAGCGCACGACGAGCACGCCCAGCGCGGCGAGCGCGAGCGCCGCCAGCACGATCGTGACCGGCGTGACCAGCGGGCCGCCGAGCGCCGCGGGCGCATGGGCGGTGGCGCGGCTATCGGCCATGGCTGTCTCCTTCGCCGGACGACGCGCCGGACGCGGGCGGTGCGTCGTGCGTCTCGTCGGGGACGTTGCGCTTCGCGATCCAGGTGAGCGCGCCCAGGAAGGCGATCGGCGCGACGAGCCCGCCGTAGAGCGTGTGCTGCAGCGTCTCCGACTGCGACGCGTAGGACACCTCGGGGAGCGCCGGGTAGCCCAGCTTGTCGAACGGGACGCCCGAGAGCATCAGCATCTGCGTGCCGCCGAGTTCCTTCTCGCCGTACACGTGATCGACGTATTTCGCGGCGACGCCGGGATAGCTCTGGTCCGGGCCGCCCAGGCGCCCGCGCGGGTAGTTCGTGGCCCGTCCGGGCTCGAGCGAACGGCGACGCGCGATCTCCTTCTTCAGGTCGTCGACACGGCCGTAGAGGGTGGCGCCGGTCGGGCAGACTTCGGCGCACGCGGCGTACTTGCCCTCGGCCCAGCGGTGCTGGCAAAGCTGGCACTTGCTGATCTGGGGCGTCGGCGAGTCGTACGTGAACCGGGGCACGCCGAACGGACACGCGGCGACGCAGTAGCGGCAGCCGATGCACGCGTTCTTGTCGTAGCTCACCACACCGGTCTTGGCGTCCTTCTTCATCGCCTTGACCGGACATGCCGAGACACAGGAGGCGTCGACGCAGTGCAGGCAGGATTTCTTGACGAAGGCGAAGCCGTTCTCGACGCTGTCCTTGCGCGCGGCGGTGCCGTGGCGGTAGGCCTTGATCACGTTGAGCGTCTTGCCCGAGATGTCGAGCGGGGTGTCCCAGAGCCGGTCCTCGGTCGAGATCTCGACCGGCATGCCGTTCTCCTGCTTGCACGCCGCCACGCAGGCCTTGCAGCCCACGCACAGGGTCGAGTCGAACAGCAGGCCCACGGCGTCGGGCGGCAGCTCCTTGTTCCCGCGCGCGCAGGCGCCGCCCGAAGCGAGCGCGCCGCCGCCGGCCGCGGCGATCCGGATGAACTGACGACGGTCCATGGTCACCCTCCCTGGCCGCGCGGCGGCTCGGAAGCCTTCGGCGACTCCTGTCCGGCGTCGGACTTGCCCAGGTTGCGCGCGAGCATCGCGGTCGCGCCGGCCGCCGCGCCGGCGATCGCGGCGAGCGCCGCGGCGGCCGCGAAACTCGTCTGCCCCTGCTGCTCGACGATGCGCGGGTAGGTCGCCGGCGGACTCATCCCCTTCAACTGCGCGACCGCGTGGATCGGCTTGGCGAAGCCGATCCCCTTCTCGGTGCAGCCGATGCAAGGATGGCCGCAGGCGACCGGCCAGTTCGATTCGCCGACGTCGCCGAAGCCGATCGTCGAGCAATTGGCGTGGGTCTCCGGTCCCTTGCAGCCCAGCTTGTAGAGGCAGTAGCCCTTCCGGTGGCCGTCGTCGCCGAACTCCAGCGCGAAGCGGCCGGCGTCGAAATGCGCGCGCCGCTCGCAATGCTCATGGACGATGCGGCCGTAGGCGACCTTCGGCCGCCCGAGCTCGTCCACCGCCGGCAGGCTGCCGAACGTCAGGAAATGGACGACGGTCGCGAGGAAGTTGTACGGATTCGGCGGGCAGCCGGGAATGGTGACCACCGGCTTGCCCAGCACCTGGCCGACCGACGAGGCTCCGGTCGGATTCGGATCGGTCGACGGCATGCCGCCCCAGGACGCGCAGGACCCGATCGCGATGACCGCGGCCGCGTCGGCGGCGCACTCCCTGGTGAGATCCATCGCCGTATGGCCGCCAACCTTGCAGTAGATGCCGTTGTCGCGCATGGGGATCGCGCCCTCGACCACCAGCACGTACTTGCCCTTGTGGGCCTTCATCGCCGCCTTGCGGGCGGCCTCGGCCTGATGACCCGCCGCGGCCATCAACGTCTCGTGGTAATCGAGGGAGATGACGTCGAGGATCAGCTTCTCGAGCGTCGGGTGCTCGGCGCGCAGCAACGATTCGGTGCAGCCGGTGCACTCCTGGAAGTGGAGCCAGATCACCGACGGCCGCTGGGCGCGTTCGACCGCCTTGGCGATCTGCGCCTCCGCCCCGGCCGGCAGGCCCAGCGTCGCGGCGGTCGCCGCGCAGAACTGCATGAATTCGCGGCGCGAGACGCCGAGTCGCCGCTCGATCGTCACGGCGGATGCCGCCACGTCCTCCAGAAACGTCTCGCCCATGGTCTCCCCCTCGAGTCGGGTGCCGCTTGTTGGATCGGTAAGTCCGTATCAACAACCGTGCCCGCGATCGGGGGAAATCGTTTTCTTTGTTTATCAGCCAGTTAGCGCGCAACCTCGCGTCGATTTCCGGCAAGTGGATCGCCCGGCTTCCAGTCGGAATGTCCGTAGTGGAAACTTGCTTTCCAGACGAGGACCGGCGGTGGGGGGTCGACAACCCACGCCGCGGACCGGCATCGGGCCGTCCCCGGGCGCCGGCCCGCACGCGCTGCCGTCAGCGCCGACCCAGTGTCGCGTAGAGCTCGGTGACGAGTTCGAGGCTGTTGAGGATCGACTCGCTCGCGTCGGCGACCACCAGCCGATAGGACCGGGCGCCGGCGAGCGCGAGCGCGGTACGGAACCACTCCCATTGCAGCGCGACCGCGGCGAGCTCGTGCTCGATCGCCGGCGTGTTCTCCGGCGCGGCGCGCAGGATCTCCAGCGCGCCGGTGAATTCGTCGGCCGCGCTGTCGGCCGCGAGGGCCATCGCCTCGGAGTCGATCCCCCAGGACCGCAGCATGTAGAGCTTGGCGAGCCGCTGCGAGAGCATCCGCTGGCGGCCGGCGAGATTGACCAGCCGCGCCTGCGACGTGCCCGCCGCTTCCTGCAGGATCGCGACCAGCGCGTCGGCGGCGGCGGCGATCGCATCGTCGCGCTCGGCGAGCCGCCGTGCGCCTTCGACCGCGGGCGGCCCGAGCGCGATGCGGCGAAACGGCGCCCACAGCGACCCCAGGCGCGCGACCGCCTTTTCCGCCTCTCCGCCGGGCACCCGGCGGCGCAGTTCGGCCAGCTGGCGATCGAAGCGCGCGACCGCGCCCGTCAACTGCCGCCGGGATACGTCGGTCGTCACCGACTGGCCGACCTGGCAATAGGCCTTCACCGTGCGCTGGGACAGCATCCGCTGCCGGCCGGCCATGTCGATCAGCGCCGCGTAATCGGGTTCCGCGGCGATCGCCACGCCCGCTGCCGCGAGCCATGGCAGCAGCGCCACGCCCGCAGCGCACGCACGCCCGCCGCCCCGCCGGATAGTCTTCATCGTCTCCACCCCTTCCGATCGTCCTGCGCCGGTCAGAACACCGGCGCCCCGGCCGCGCGCAGCGCGCGCGCGAGATGCCCGACCGCCTGCTCCATCAGCCGGATCGCCGCGCCGTGCTCGGCGATCGCCGCCTGTTCGTCCGCGCGGGCGCGCAGGCCGCGGGCCAGCGACACCTCGCGGTCGATCGCTACCCGCGCGGCGGCCGGTGGCGCGCGCTCCAGGACGACCGTGTCCACGAGCAGCTCGTGGCTGCGAGAACGGCGGCGTTCGTATGCGTATTCCTCGGACGGCGAGGCGAAAGCGAGCTCGATGGTGACCGTTTCGCCGGCGCGGGCCTCCGCGAGCGCGGCCACGGCGGCCCGGTAGGCCCGGGCGAGCGAGCGCTGGGCGTCGGCGTGGCGCGCGGCAGCCGTATCGGCGTCGGCCTGTGCGATCAGGCGATCGAGTGATGCCAGCGCACCGCTCGTCGCGGAGCCGCCCCGCGGTTCGAGCGCCTTCGCCACCGCGTTGCGATAGACGAGCGTCTGCTCGCGAACCTCGACGTTGCGCCGCCGCAGATCGTCGTCGCCGACCTTCGACCCCGCGCCGCGCGTGGCGCCGGCCACCAGGCGCAAGGCCGCGTCGGCGCGGTTCTCGGCGCCGGCGAAGTCGGTGTCCGCGATCCGACGGCCTTCGTCGAGCAGCGCGCGCGCCCGGTCGATCGATTCGCGGGTCGCCGCGTCGCCGGACTCCGCCGAACGGCGCGCACCGGGCGCATCGAGCAATTGTTCGACGAGCTTGAGCTTCTGGAGGACGAGCGCCCGGCGCGCGCCCTCGCTGCCGCCTGCGGCCGCGGTCTGCGCCAGGGCGGCACTCGCCACGGCGAATCCGGCGCACATCGCGAATGCCGCGATCGATCGGGAAAGGGAATTCACCGGATGCGTCCCGCGGAGGCGAGTCCGGCATCGTCGGACCGCTCCGGCGGCGACGCATTGACATGCCGCAAGACCCGCGCGCGTCCGCGTGCCGGAGCACCGCCGGCCGCGCGAGCACCGGGTCGGCAGCCACGGCCCGCGATGGTATGCTGCGGCGCACCCCTCCGGCCGACTCCCCGCTCGGCGGGACACGCGCCGTGGCGGTTGCAAGCCCATGAACCTGCTCCTCGTCGGTGCGCTGTCCTGGAATCCCGAGCGTCTGCGCAGTCTCCACGAACGCGGCCATCGCCTCTGGGGCCTGTGGTCGCGCACGATGGCCTGGGAACAGGGTCCCTATCCCTGCCTCGACGACTGCGTCACGCCGGTCCGGCTCGAGGACGCGGCGCGCACGATCCGGGAACAGGCGATCGACTGCGTCTACAGCCTGTACCAGGTCTACCACCGGCGGCTCTGGGCGGCACCGGCGCCCGGCGTCGAATTCGACGTGTGGACGCTGCTGCATGCGCTCCTCGCGGCGCGCGAACGCGGCGAGTTCGACGCGCCGATCGTCCGCCACTGGGGCTCCGACGCGCAGCAGCTCGATCCCGCGGTCTCGCGAGCCATCGACGCCCACGTCTTCTGCAACCGGGAGAAACGCGACTACTGGACGCGTCCGGCGCGCGAAGGTGGCTGCGGGCTCGACGCCTTCGACGGCTGCGAGGTCACCGCGTACCTCGACGGTGACCGGCCGAAGCTCGAGTTCATGAACGACGACTTCTCGGCGCGGCTGTCCGACCGCGACGGGGAGATCCACACGGTGGCGGTCGGGCGTCCGTTCGGCCTCGACTACCTCGCGCTGGCGCGCCGCGGCATCCACGTGCACGTCTACGGCAACGCGTACGATTCCGTCCTGCGGACGATCGCGCGCGACCTCGATCCGTCGGTCGCGCGGAGTCATCGTGTCGTGCTCCGCCACCACCTGCACGTCCATCCGTCGCTGCAGCCGACCGGATCGGACTGGGACTCGGTGCGTCGGGTCAAGTCGGCGTGGGTCCGCGAGTTCTCGCGCTACGATGCCGGTTGGTCGTATATCGGCAGTCCTCTGCCGTGGGCACCCCTCGACGACCGCGCGGCGATCGCGAGCCGCGCCTACACGCTGCTGCTCGCCGGGCTGCCGGTGATCAGCGACGTGCGCCCCGGTTACCACCGCTACGACGATATCGCGCAAGCGGGCGTCGCGATCGACCTGGTCGACTACGACGGCCTGCGAACGAATCTCGAACGCGAGATCCGCACGCGCGAACGCTCGGACGCGGCGGTCCGGACGCGCGCGAGTCGCTCGTTCGACGCCTCGATCGACGAGCTCGTCGCGGTCTTCGGGCGCGCGCGCGACGCCTACTTCGCGAAGCCGGCGCACGAGCGCCGCCGCTTCGCCCCAAAGCCGCGGCGGCTCGTCCACTTCTCGGCGAGCGCCGATCCGGTGTCGGTCCTGCGGGGGCTCGCGACGCGGATGGCCCTGACGCCGGCCGAGCTGCCCGGCGGCGCGATTCCCCGGCGCGGTCCGTTGCGCCGCCTCGCCCGCGAGATCGCGCTCAAGCTCGCCGGCGGCCGACGCGCCGGCGCGCTCGCCTCCGCCCTCGGCGATGCGGTCCACGCGCCGACGCCCGCCGCGCCGTCCCGACCGGCGCGGTCCGCCGCAGACGCCGGATGAGGATCGCCGCGCTCGAACGGTTCGCCGATCCGTCGCGCCGCTGCGAACCCGCGCTCGTCCGCGGCCCCGGCGACGACCTGGAGACGTTCGACCTGCCCGACGGCCGGCGGACGCCCGTCGCGTTCGCACGTGCCCTGCCGGGCGCACTGCGCGACTGGCTCCGGGTTCCGCGTACGTCCGTGGAACGCCGGTCGCTGCTGCGAGCGTGTCTCGCCACCGGCGGCGCGCGGGCCGGCGCGCTGCTGCGTGCGCCCGGCCTGCTCGAACGGCTGCGTCGCGGCGACATCGACGCGATCGCCTGCCACTCGACGTCCGGGTTCGCGCTCGCCGGCGCGCTCGCACGGGCGGCCGGCCTGCCCTGCCGCGAGGCGCTCGCGCGCGGGACGCGCTACTTCGGCGAGTTCGCCTTCGAACTCCTGGCGGTGGTCCCGTACGCGTACTGGCTGCACCGCCAGGGGAGGCTCGAGCAGACCGCCTCCACCGCGGACACCCGCTGCCTCTACTATTTCTCGCCCCGGCACGTCGAGCACGCGGGCGCACGGCGCTACGTGCCGATCACCGAGTATCCGATCGGACGTCCGGGGCGATGGCGCTATGACGCCTCCTCGTTCCCCGCAGAGCTCGACACGAGCCGCTGGCACCCTCCCCCGTACAAGGACGTCTATCGCGACGAGCGCTACACCTGGTCGAAGCCCACCTGCGTCGTCTGCAACAAGGCGACCGACGAGTACTACCGCTGGCATCGCGCGCCGACCAACGTCCTCGAGGTCGACCTCCTGCTCTCGGTCATCGGCCGCCTGCGCGAGCGCTACCAGGTCGTCTACGTCCGCCCGCGCCGCGACGACATCGTCGTCGACCACCAGCCGACGCACGAGATCGGCGACCACGAGGCGATCGCGCGCGCGTACCCGGACGTGCTCACGATCCAGCGGCTGCGCGCGCGCCACCCGGAGCTCGGCTACAACGAGCTGCAGTTGAGGCTGTTCGCCGGCTGCGAACGATTCGTCTCGGTGCTGGGCGGCAGCGCCTATCTGGCGAGCTGGTTCGGCGGCGTCAACGTCGTCTACGCGCGGCGCGGCTGGGAGGTCGACTGCGGCGCGTACGAGCGCTGGTTCGACCGCTTCTCGGGTGCGCGCGTAGTGGCCGCCGCGACGCCGCAGGCGCTGCTGTCGACGATCGACCGCGAACTCGTCTGATCACCGGCCGGGGTGCGCTCGGGCGTCAGTTCCCCCAGTCGCCGCGCACATCGCGCAGGAGTTCGAGGCGGCGACGCGCACCGGCCGCGAGGTACTCGTCGAGCACGTCCACCAACCTGCGCGCCATCGCGTAGGTGCTGTCCATCGTCGTGTACTTGTAGAGGCCGAGCCTCCCGATCGGCACGACCGACGGCAGCCTCACGACGTCCTCGAGGTAGCGCAGGAGCTTCGCGTCCTCCCACCACACCGGGTACATCGGCACCGCATCGTCGACGATCTCGCGCAGCACGACCGAAGGCACGCCACGCTGCGGGGCGTCCGGGCCGTGGTGGATCACGCCGAAGTCGGTGGTCCGGCAGACCGGCGTCCCCTCCCAGGGTGTGTACAGCCACGCGAACGGCACGCCGTCGGGCGCCCGGCCCAGCGGGGGACTCTGCGCGCCGGAGCGCTCCTCGATCTCGACCCGGTAGCCGCGCCATTCGAGACGGCCGTGCCGGTATCCGCAGAGCGCGTCGATCGGCGCGGTGGTCACGACCAGGTCGGCCTCGATGTCGCCCGCGTCCGTGCTGACGATCGGCCGGGATTCATCGCCGACACCGGCGACGGTCACGCCGCAGCGCAGGTCGAATCCGTCGAGCATGCGGTCGAACAGCGGATTGAATCCGCCGGGCGGGTAGTAATGGGGCGCGACGCTCGGCAACCGGTAGTCGCCGGTCGTGGCGATCCGCTCGAGCCTGCGGAGTCTGCCCCAGTCGGCCGGCATGTCCTCGAGCCGCCGGCCCCAGAACTTGCGGTTGAAGCCTTCGAACGCGAGCCTGGTCAGCGTCGGTCCGACCGAGGTCTCGAGGTAATCGCGCAGGTGCCGCTCGCCAGGCGCGCCGCCGCCTTCGCGAATCGCCGCGAGTTCGCGCTCGATCGCCTCGCCGCAGGGCAGGCGCGCCAGGCTCGCGCGATCGACCGGAAACGGAACGACCGGCCAATCGGGCATGAGGCGCGTGCCCTGGTAGATGGTGCGCTCCTCCAGCGCGACGAAGCCGCGGATGAAGGGGATCGCGTCCGGCGAGCCGCGGAAGACGCTCACCACGCGCGGACCGTACTCGTAGGCGACGCCGCCGGGCGTCGCGAGCGTGCGCAGCATGCCGCCAGGCGACGGTCCGCGCTCGAGCAGCGTCACCTGCGCCCCGGCGCGCTCGCGCAGCATCCACGCGGCGCAGGCGCCGGCGAACCCGGCGCCGACGACGACGACCCTCACCGGACCGCGCTCCCGCCGGCCGGCCGACGCGCCAGCGATCCGGCGACACGCTGCCGGGCCGCACGGCCAGCCGCCGTCGCGCAACGCGGCGTACGAGCGCCGTCCATCGGGCGGGGGTGCCGCGTTGACCCGGGTTTCGGGACGGCGATCGGTTCGGGCATCGGCGTGCGGTCCGCGCCGGATCGCACGGGACCGGCGGTCGGCCGGAAGCGTAACACTGGGCACCCGGGTCTCGCGACCGGACGCCGGCGCGGTTCCCGCCGCCCGCAGGCACAATGCGGTCGGCCCGGACCCGACGATGAGCGCCCCGCCCCCGACGCTGACCGACGCGATCGCCGCGATCGCGCACGAGCGGCCGCGTGCCCCCTGGCTCCTGCTCCCCGACGGCAGCGTCGCCGACTACGGGTTGCTCGCCGCGACGATCGCACGGGTCGACTCGTCGCTGCGCGAGCGGGGCCTGGGCCGAGGCGACGTCATCGCCGGTTGCACCGACGACCGGGTGACGATGGCGTACGCCTGTCTCGCGCTCCCCGCGGCGTCGACCTACGCGCCGCTTTCGCCGGCGCTGACCACCGACGCCTACGCGGAGCTCCTGGCGAGGCTGGGCGCCGTCGCCGCACTCGTCCCCGCGCGACACGACCATCCGCTGCGGATCGCGGCGGCACGGCTGGGCATCGGCGTGGCGCGCCTGTCCGCCGCGGGCGACGGCGGCGGTGCGCGCCGAAACCAGGCGCTGGAGGTGTCCGGCGGCACGCGTGCCGGAGCGGCGCGCGCGAACCCCGGGCACGCGTACGTGCACGTCACCTCGGGCACGACCGGCCGCGCGAAGCTCGTGCCGCTGGGCCACGGCCAGATGCTGGCCTACGCGCGCTCGATGATCCGCTGGCTCTCGCTGTCCGGCGACGACGTCGGCGCGGCGCTGGCGCCGTTCCACTTCGCCGGCGGTCTGCGCGCGACGCTGCTGATCCCCGCGCTCGCCGGTGCCTCGGTCGTCTGCTTCGACGAGTCCGACGTCGACGCGTTCCTGCGGGCGCTGCGCACGATCCCGATCACGCACCTGTCGGCGCCGTTCGCGATCCACCGCGCGATCCTCGAACGCTCGGACGACTACCGCGACGAGATCGCCGCGAGCCGGCTCCGGTTCCTGCGCGCGACCGCCGGGCGGCTCGATCCCGACGCCGCCGGCGCGCTGGAGCGCCTGTTCCGCGCGCCTGTGCTCATGGGGCTGGGCTCGTCGGAGGCCTGCGGCATCGCGCACGATCCGATGCCGCCGGCACCGCGCCGCCGCGGCTCGGTCGGCATCGCCACCGACAACGAGATCCGCGTACGGGACGCCGCCGGACGCGACCGGGCGGCCGGCGAGACGGGCGAGATCGTCGTGCGCGGCCCGCTGGTGTTCGATGGTTACCTCGACGATCCCGACCTCACCTCGCGTTCGTTCGACCGGGGGTGGTTCCGCACCGGGGACCTGGGCTGGATCGACACCGACGGCACGCTCTTCCTGACCGGGCGCACGACCGAGATCGCCAACCGCGGCGGCGAGAAGATCTCGCTGGTCGCGGTCGACCGCGCCGCCGCCTCGCTTCCCGGCGTCGCCGACGCGGCGGCGTACACGATCGCGCATCCGACGCTCGGCGAGGACGTCGCCGTCGCCCTTGTCCGCGCGCCCGCCGCGACGATCGACGCGGCCGACGTCGTCGCGCACCTGCGGATGACACTGGGCGCGGCGCAGGCACCGCGCGTGGTCCGCTTCGTCGCAGCGTTGCCGCGCACCGACTCGGGCAAGGTCGTCCGGCGCCTGCTCGCCGGGCCCGCGGACGCGCCGGACACGACCGACGTTGCGCCCGCGAGCCTCACGCCGGTCGAATCGGCGCTCGCCGGACTGTTGCGGCAGCTCCTCCCCTCGTCCGAACTCGCGCGCGACCGGCCGCTGCGGGCGTCGGGGATCGACGTCGCGACGGCCGGGCGGATCGGCGATGCGATCGCGTACGTTTTCGGCACGACCGTCGCGCCCGACGCGATCGCCGGCGAGGGTGCGACGCTGTCCACGCTCGCCAGCGCCATCGAACACGTCCGCGCGAACCCCGCATTGCATCCGCGTCGCGGGACGCTAGAATGACCGGTCCGCCCTCGCGCATCCGCGGCCCCGGTCCGCTGCGGATGCCCGACCAACCTCCGGAGCCCCCCGATGAAGACACTCCTCCGACTCGTCGCCGCCACGATCCTGCTGTCGTTCGCCGCCGCCGCGTCCGCGCAGGACAAGGTCGTCTACCACTTCGACGGCGGTCTCGCCCAGGCGACCAAGGGCGTGCGCAACCTGCGCAACCATCTGGACGTCGACCCGAAAGCTCAGATCGTCGTCGTCGCGCACGCCGAAGGCGTCGACTTCCTGATGGAGGGCGCCAGGACGACCAACAACAACCAGGAGTTCGCCGCGCTGGTCGGCGACCTCATGAACCGCGGCGTCCGCTTCGAGATCTGCGAGATCACGCTCAAGAACCGCAACCTCAAGAAGGACCAGTTCATCCTCGGTCCCACGTTCACCCCCTCGGGCGTCGTACGCGTCGCGAACCTCCAGGCGCGCGAGAGTTACGCCTACATCAAGCCCTGATGGCGGGACGCGTGCAGCGCCGATGCGGCGCCCGCGCGTACGACCGGCGCCCCGCCGCGGGTCGCCGCCCGTTCCACCGATGAGCGCACCGCAGAGCGCGACGCCGACCCTCGCCGAAACGCTGCTGGCGGAGCACGACCCGTCGTCGAACGCGCTCGTCGCCGTCGACGGTGCCGAACTCTCCCGCGGCGCGCTCGCCGCGGAGATCGCGGACCTAGTCCGGGCGTTGCGCGGACTCGGCGTCGTGCGCGGAGACCGGGTCGCGATCTTGCTGTCCGGCGGTCCGGCCCTCGCCGTCGCCTTCCTCGCGGTCGCGGACGCGGCGACCGCCGCGCCGCTCAATCCGTCGTACAGCGCCGACGAGTTCGCCTTCTTCCTCGACGACCTGCACGCGCGCGCGGTCGTGGTCGACGCCGGGGAGCAGGGTCCGATCATCGAGGCCGCCACGCGCACCGGCGTCGCGATCGTCGATCGGATCGACGAGCCCGCGCGGGGCCCCGGCTGTTTCCGGCTGTCCGCGCGCGGTTCCGGGCGCGGCGGCACCGCGACCGTCTTGTCGAAAGGCTCGCCGGACGTCGCCCTGATGCTGCACACGTCCGGCACGACTGCGCGGCCCAAGCTCGTCCCGCTCACCCATCGCAACCTCGCGCTGTCGGCGCGCAGCATCGCCGCCGGTCTCGCGCTCGGCCCCGCCGACCGGATGCTCTGTGTCATGCCGCTGTTCCACATCCACGGGCTGATCGCGGGCCTCGCGGCGCCGCTGGCCGGCGGCGCGTCGGTCGTCTGCGCGCCGGGCTTCCATCCGCAGCGCGTGTACGGCTGGCTCGACCGACTCGCGCCGACCGCGATCACCGCCGTGCCCACGATGTACCAGTCGATGGTCGCGCACGCCGACGTGAACCGTGAGGCGATCGGCCGCGCGCGCCTGCGGTTCGCCCGGTCGTCGTCGTCGCCGCTGCCGCCGTCGCTCGCCGCCGAGATCGAGGCGACGCTCGGCTGCCCGGCGATCGAGGCCTACGGGATGACCGAGGCGTCGCACCAGGTCACCACGAACCCGCTGCCGCCCGGTGTCCGTCGCCCCGGCAGCGTCGGACCGGCACCGCCCGCCGAGGTCGCGATCGTCGATGCCGCAGGCGCGCGCGCCGGATCGGACGTCGTCGGCGAGGTCGTGCTGAAGAGCCCGCGCGTGACCGCCGGTTACGAGGCAGCGCCCGAGGTCAACGCGCAGGCGTTCGTCGACGGCTGGTTCCGCACCGGCGACCTGGGCCGGATCGACGCCGACGGCTACCTGTGGCTCACCGGCCGCTCGAAGGAGATCATCAACCGCGGCGGCGAGAAGATCTCGCCACGCGAGGTCGACGACGTGCTCTGCGCGCACCCGGCGGTCCTCCAGGCGGTCACCTTCGCGCTGCCCGACCCGGTCTGGGGCGAGGACGTCGCCGCGGCGATCGTGTTGAGACCGGGGCGTACGGCCGACGACGGTGAGTTGCGCCGCCACGCCGCGCGCACGCTCGCCCGGTTCAAGGTGCCGCGGCGCTTCGTGTTCGTCGACGAGATTCCCAAGGGGCCCAGCGGCAAGCTGCAGCGGATCGGCCTCGCGAAGACGCTCGGTCTCACGTAGCGGTCGTCGCCTCCGGACCGGAACGCCCCAGCGAGTTCCACTCGCGCCACTGGTCCGGATGGCGGCGGATCCACGGCTCGACGCGCGACGCGTACGCCTGCGCGGCCGCTTCGAGCGCGATGTCTCGATCGCCATCCGCGGCGACCGGTATCGGTTCGTCGACGACGACGCGAATCGTGTCGCCGCTCTCGTCGCGCACCGCGAACACCGGCAGCAGCGGCGCCCCGGCCAGCCGCGCGAGGCCGGGTGCGCCGACGGCGATGTCCATCGGCTGGCCGAAGAGCCGCACCGTCGCGATACGCTGGCCCTCCCAGCCGCCGGCCGTGATCGACACCACGCGGTTCTCGCGCAGCGCGCGCTGCGCCCGCATCATGATGTTGCCGGCGTGCCCCTCGGGAATCACCAGTCGCTCCGCCAGCCAGCGGTTCTCCGCGGCCACGCGCAGCGGATTGAGCACCGCGACGCCGAATCGCGACGTCGAGTAGCCGTGGCCCGGCCGGCTGACGTGCGAGATCGGATGGCCGGCCTGCGCGATCGCGCGCTTGGCGGCGAGCGAGGCGAACGCGAACGGCGCGACCCAGACGATCGCCCCGCGACCGCCGGCCCTGGCATCGGCCAGACGGCGCTCGCCGTCGAGCACGATCGTCGCGCGCCAGCCGCCCGGCAGCACGTCGCGCAGTCCCGGCGTGAACTGCTCGATCCGGTTCGCCGCGTACACGACGGCGAAACGCCCCGCATCGAACGCCGGCGCCGCGAGTCCGAGCGCGCCGGCGGCCGTGGCCGCCACCCGGCGCGGCTCGGCCCACGTACCGCGCGACTTCACCGACTCGATCCACCGGCACGCATCGCGCCACCGGCGCTCCGGCAGCGCGAGGGCCATCAGCGCGAGCGCGGGGATCTCGGCCAACGCCTGGAGATCCTGGATGGAGAACCGTGGTCGGTCGTAACGGAAGACGGGTCGGCGGCGCATCGGGATCGGGGCGCTTCGGGGATCGCGGCTCGACGCCGGCGATCGACCGCCGTCGCGCGAACCCGGCGAATCCGGGTCGCCGCAGTCTACGACTCCATCGCGCCGCCGCACAGGGGCGGTCGGTGGCGGGCGGACGGCCGCGGCCGGTCGAGCGTCATTTCGGCCTCGACGCGTAGATCGCCGACAGGATCCTCGCGCAGATCGCCGCATGCGTGTGATGCGCGAGCACATGATCGCGCGCCGCCGCGGCGATCCGTGTCAACCGCGCCTTGTCGGCGAGCGCTTCGACGACCGCGCGGGCGAGCGACCCCGGTCGCGCATCGTAATGGAGCCCGTGCACGCCGTCGACGAGCGGCTCGTGCTGGCGGATCGCGGGCCGGTTCATCAGCGGCACCGACCCGCAGGCGGCGGCCTCGAGATGGCGGAAGCACTGCCAACCCCGCCCCTCCGGCGACCAGACGATCCAGGCCGACGCGCAGCGCCGGTAGAACTCGGCGGGCGGCAGGCGTGTCTCCGACATGTCCACGCGCACGCCATCGCGCCGCAACGCCAGCAGCGCCGGCCATTCGGCCCGGCGCAGCGGCGTGTCCACCTGTCCGGCGAAGAACACGTCCGACGTCTTCTCCACCGGCGCCGTCGGCATCGACGCGACGCGCTCGCGCGCGAGACCGATCGACACCGGCTCGAGCTTCGCCTCGAGTCCCGCGGCCGATCCGCGCGGCGGACCCGGACCGCGTTCGGAAAACTCGCGCAGGAAGTAGGCGTCGGCGCGCGCGAGCATCGCGGTCGCGCTGCGCGTCCATTCCGCGCGATCGCGCATGTCGACGGCGATCAGCGGAACGTCCGCCAGCGACCGGGTCGCGCGCGCGAGCCGCCACGCCCGCCACAGCCGCGGATTGGCGAGTCCCCAGCGCCGCTCCTGCCACGGTTCGCGCTCCGGCGCGTGCCAGACGACGGCGTCGTACTCGCCGGCGCGCAGCGCGCGGGCGCAGGCCGCGTCCGCACCGCGATCGAGCGGTACGCACGAGACCGCGGCCGGCAACGCGTGATCCGGTCCCGACCACGCGAGCGTCGTCGAAGCCGGGAACTCGCGCGCGAGCAGCGTCCGATCGCCGATCTCGAGGATGCGCGGCGCGTCCGAGGGCTTCGATCGCGGCTTCTCGTGCACCGATGTCGTGGAGTGGATTCGCGTTCGCAGGACGCGACGGGATCGATGTCGCCGGCCGTCGCCGCATGGTACGCGTCCGGTGCCGCCCGCACATCCGGTCTCGTCGATGAATGTCGAGGAAATGCGCGGAACAACAACACGCCCGGATAACGAACCTCGTTGATTCAAGTCAAGCCGCCGGATTGCCGGCGGCTCGACCGCGACGAACAATGAAACCGGTGTCAATTCTCCAAGAGGAATCGATGAAGCGCTTCAAGTTGCTCGCCACGACCGCATTCGCCGTTGCCACGGCGCTCGCCGCCACCAATGCCACAGCCGACGGAACCTGCGTCCTCACCTGCCCGGCCAATGTCACGCTGGCCACGGCGCCCGGCGGCTCGGCAGTCGCCTATTCGTACATGGTCAGTTCGACGGGGAACTGCGGCGGCATCGTACAGATCTCAGGCCTTCCCTCCGGAAGCAATTTCCCGGTGGGCACGGTCACCAACGGCTGGCGGGCGGTCGATCCGCCGCAGCAGACTTGCTTTTTCAACGTCGAGGTGACCGCGACGCCGGGTTCCGCGAACCCGGTCTCCGTGCCCGCCGTGGGCCCGCTGGCGCTGGCACTGGCGGCGGCCGCGGTGGCGGTCGGTGGCGTGATGGCCAGGCGTCGCCGCAACGGCAACGGCAACTGAGGCCGCAACGGCCGGCGGGCGGGGCGCTGTCGACCGCGGCGGCGCCTTCGCCCGGGCCATCGTTCGACAGGCGCACGCGACGCACCCCGCGCGGACTCCACGCGAGACGGCGACTTCAGGTGATTGGCGGCACCGGGCGTGGCGGGAGCGACAGCAGGGCTCGACCGCATCGGGTTCGCCGACCCGGCGGTCGATGGCGTGCCGGCCGGATCTTCGAATTCATGGCTCCCCGACCTGGGCGAGCTTTCGTCAAATCTGG
>JADZDA010000023.1 GCA_020851255.1 Burkholderiales bacterium
GTCACCGTGATCGGCGAGGGCGGCTCCGGCGGCGCGCTCGCCATCGCGATCGGCGACACGACGCTGATGCTGCAGTACTCGACCTACTCGGTCATCTCCCCCGAAGGCTGCGCGTCGATCCTGTGGAAGAGCGCCGACCAGGCACCCGAGGCCGCCGAGATCCTCGGCATCACCGCGCCGCGGCTGAAGCAGCTCGGACTGGTCGACAAGGTGGTGAACGAGCCCGTCGGCGGCGCGCACCGCGACGCACCGGCGATGATCGCCACGCTCAAGAAGGCGCTCGCCGAGGCGTTGAAGCCGCTCGCCGACCTGCCGCTCGACGCGCTGGTCGAACGGCGCGAGGATCGCATCCTCGGCTATGGCAAGTTCAAGGAGCTCGACCCCGGCTGACACGGCGGGCTCGCCGGTCGCCCGAGCGGTCGCGGCCTGGGCGGAGGGCGTGCCCACCGGTGCCCGGGTCGCCGTCGCGCTGTCCGGCGGCCGCGACTCGATGGTCCTGCTCGACGCCGCGGTCGCCGCGTTGCGCGACCGCGTCGACATCCACGCGTTCCAGGTCCACCACGGACTCCAGCGGGAGGCCGACCGCTGGGTCGCCTTCTGCGCCGAAGCATGCTCGCGGCGCGGCGTCCGCTACGACTGGCGCGCGGTCACTATCGGACGGCGCGCACGGGCAAGCCTCGAGGCCGGCGCCCGCGACGCGCGGTACGCGGCGCTGCGCGCGCTCGCGCTCGGGCATGGGGTCGGCGTGGTCGCGCTCGCCCATCATCAGGACGACCAGGCCGAAACGCTGCTGCTGCAACTGGGGCGCGGTGCCGGACCCCGGGGGCTCGCGGCGATGCCTTCCGAACGGACCGACGGGCAGGGCATCGCCTGGGCGCGACCGCTGCTCGGGGTCCCGCGCGCCGCGATCGACGCCTACGCCACCGCGCGCGCGATCGTCTGGATCGACGACCCTTCGAACCGGGACCCGCGCCACCGTCGCAACGCGCTCCGGCTCACGGTCGCGCCCGCGCTCGCCGCCGTGTTTCCCGGCTACCCGGACACGCTCGCGCGCGCCGCGCACCACCAGTCGGACGTGGTCGAGCTCTCCGACGCGCTCGCCGCGATCGACGCCGCGGCCGCCGGGTACGACGCGACCGACGCGAGCCTCGACTGCGCGGTGCTCGCGGCGCTCGCCCCGGCGCGCTCGCGCAATCTGATCCGCTGGTGGCTCTGCCGCGCCGGACTGCCTCCGCCGTCGTCCGCGCGGCTGGACGCGATCGGCAGCCAGCTCGCGAGCCCGCGGGCCGATGCACGGATCGCGATCGCGCACGCGGGCGCGGTGATCGGCCGCCATCGCGGGCGCGCGTGCGTCCACGACCCGCGGCCGCCCGAGTACCGCCTGGACTGGCGCGGCGAGTCGACCCTCAGGCTCCCGCACGGCGAACTCGCCTTCGAGCCCGGCAACGGCGCGGGTATCGACCGCTCGCGCGCGGCGCCCGGACTCACGGTGCGTCCCCGCCACGGCGGCGAGAAGCTCCGCCTGCAACCCGGCGGACCGTTGCGCTCGCTCAAGACGCTGCTGCAGCAGCGCGGCGTTCCGGACTGGGAGCGCGCGGCGCTCCCGCTGATCGTCGACGGCGAGACGCTGGTCGCCGTTCCCGGGATCGGCATCGATGTCGGCTGGCGCGCGCCGGCGGGCGCTCCCGGGCTCGTCCCCGTATGGCGACGCCGCAACGAGAACACCGGTGGTACCGGAGCGCCCGGCGTGGCCGACCGGCTGTAAGTTTCCGGCGCAACTCTCCGACTCCCGTTCACGGCCGATGAACGATGGTCATGCCTCGATGAGATTCCGATCCCACGCGCTCGTCGCGAGCCGGGCCGCGGCGTGCCTCGCCTCGTTCGTCATCGCCGGCTGTTCGACGATGCTCCCGACGCTGGAGGACGCCGAGCGCGCCGCCGCCGCGCGCGGGCCGGGATCGATCGCGATCGTCGGCGCCGACGGCACGCTCATGGGCGAGCGCCGCAGCATGATCGAGGAACGGCTCGCCCGCTACCGCGGAACCGCCGGCGGACTCGAACGCAAGCTCGCGATCACGTCCGCGTACACCGGCTCGCCGCTGACCGTCGGCAACCGCACGCGCATCCTCGTCGACGGCCCGGCCGCCTACCGCGCGATCTTCGACGCGATCGAGGCGGCGCGCGAGCACGTGCACATCGAGAGCTTCATCTTCGAGGAGCTCGACTTCGAGCGGCGGCTGTCGGACCTGCTGATCCGCAAGGCGAAGGAAGGCGTCGACGTGCGGGTCGTCTACGACAGCTTCGGATCGATCTCGACGCCGTCGGCCTTCCTGCGCGGCCTCGACGCCGGCGGCGTCGCGCTGTGCGAGTACAACCCGATCAACCCGATCCGCGCGCGGCTCGCGTTCGTCCACCACCGGACGCATCGCAAGATCGTGGTCGTCGACGGCAGCGTCGCGTTCACCGGAGGCATCAATTTCCACGGCGTCTACCGCACCGGATCCGGGCCGATGGCCGGCCGTCGCGCCGGTACCGTCGACGAAGGCTGGCGCGACACGCACCTCAAGATCGAGGGCCCCGCGGTGCGCGAGTTGCAGTCGCTGTTCCTGGAGACCTGGCGGAAGCAGAACTGCGGCGAGCGAGCGCCGCGCTCGCCCTATCCGCGCGCGTCGGAGGAAGGCGAGGGCATCGTCTCGATCATCGGCTCGGCGCCCGACGGAACGCTCTCGCCGATGTACCTCACGCTCGTCACCGCGATCACCTACGCGGAGAAGAGCATCTTCCTCACCGCGGCCTACTTCATCCCCGATCCGAACACGGTCAACGCGCTCACGGCGGCCGCCAGGCGCGGCGTCGACGTGCGGCTGCTGCTGCCCGGTTTCACCGACTCGTGGCTCGCCTTCCACGCGGGCCGCTCGCACTACGAGGATCTCCTGGCCGGCGGCGTGCGGATTTTCGAGTACCACGGCGGTCTTCTGCACGCGAAGACCGCGGTCGTCGACGGCGTCTGGTCGACGATCGGGTCGTCGAACGTCGACTGGCGGAGCTTCTGCTACAACGACGAGGTCAACGCGATCGTCGTCGGTCGCGGGTTCGGCAGCGACATGGACGAGATCTTCCGCGCGGACCTCGCGCAGGCCACCGAGATCGCGCAGGACAAGTGGGCGCAGCGCACGCCCTGGGCGCGATCGAGCGAGACGATCGCGCGGCGGTTCGAGCAGTTGCTCTAGCCGCCGCCGGCGCGGGTCGGGTCAGTCCGCGTACACCCCCGCCTTGCGGATGATCGGCGTCCACCTGTCGATCTCCGCCTTGAGGTGCGTGCGCAGGCCCTCGGTCGTCGCCTCGTCCTTCGACACCACCTGCGAGCCCGGTTCGACCCTCTTCTGCACGAACGACGGATCGGCGATCGCGGCCTGCAGCGAGGCGACGAGCTTGTCGATCACCGGCCCGGGCGTGCCCTTCGGCGCGTACACGCCGTGCCAGACCGCGACCTCGAAGCCGGGCAGCCCCGCCCCGGCCATCGTCGGGATCTCGTTCAGCGAGTCGATCCGCGACTTCGACGTGACGCCGCAGGGCTTCACGCGGCCGGCCCTGATGTACGAGGTCGTGTTGGTCGTCTGGTCGCACAGGAGATCGACCTGGCCGCCGAGCAGGTCGTTCATCGCCGGCGCGGTGCCCTTGTACGGCACGGTCGTCAGGTCGGCCTGGATCGCGCTCATGAAGAGCAGTCCGCACAGGTGCGACGCGGAACCCACGCCCGCGTTGGCGAGCGTCACCTTGTCCTTGTTCGCCTTGATCTACGCGAGCGGCAGCGTGTGCCCGTCGGCCGTCGAGGTCTTGAGCCTGGCCGGCGCGATGGTGCCGCCGGCGCCGGGCACGTTCTCGACGACGATCGTGCCGCCCAGCGGCCTGGACATCGCCGCCGCGAGCGATCGGGCGACCGTGTCGGTGGGAACGCCGGCGGCGAGCGGAACCATCAGGCTGACCGGTTTGGTCGGGTATCCCTGGGCGCCGGCCGCGAGCGGCACGGCGAGTGCGAGGGCGGCGAGCGCCGCGGCGAATCCGGCTTTCTTGTGTCCTGCCCCCCGCAGGTTGGCTGCACCGTTCGCCCGTTGCCTGCGCGGTTCGGTCGGTGAGTCCGGACCGTCCGCCTCCGGTCCGCCGCCGCCGGCCCCGTCCGAGACCGGTTTGCGATCTGGATCAAGGTCCGGCCGGATCTTTCAGGTAATTCTACTGCGCCGCCGGCCGGGGTTGCCTCGCTTCCCGGACCAGCCGAGAATGCCTTGATAACCCGTAGAGGGAAGCCCGCGACCCGGGCTCGCCCCGTCTCCCGATACCTGGAGGAAACGATGCTCGCCCGTCTGTCACTCGTCGCTGCCCTGGCCGTGCTCGCGTTCGCCGCGCCGGCTGTCGCCCAGACCCCGATCGTCCTCAAACTGAGCCACGTCGTCGCCAACGACACGCCGAAGGGCAAGGCGAGCGATTTCTTCGCCAAGCGCGCCGGCGAGCTGACCGGCGGCAAGGTCAAAGTCGAGGTCTACGCCAACAGCACGCTCTACAAGGACAAGGAGGAGATGGAGGCGCTGCAGCTGGGCGCCGTGCAGCTCCTCGCGCCTTCGCTCGCCAAGTTCGGCCCGCTGGGCGTGCGCGAGTTCGAGGTATTCGATCTGCCGTTCATCTTCGACAACGACGAGGAACTGCACAAGGTCACGACCGGACCGGTCGGCGCCCTGCTGTTCACCAAGCTCGAGAGCAAGGGCATCAAGGGCCTCGCCTACTGGGACAACGGCTTCAAGTCGTTCTCGGCGAACAAGCCGCTCAGGACGTCCGACGACTTCAAGGGTCTCAAGATGCGGATCCAGTCCTCGAAGGTCCTGGAATCGCAGATGCGCGCGGTCGGCGCGCTGCCGCAGGTGATGGCGTTCTCCGAGGTCTACCAGGCACTGCAGACCGGTGTCGTCGACGGCACCGAGAACCCGCACTCGAACCTCTACACGCAGAAGATGCACGAGGTCCAGAAGCACATGACGGTCAGCGACCACGGCTACCTGGGCTACGCGGTCATCGCGAACAAGAAGTTCTGGGACGGCCTGCCCGCCGACATCCGCGGCCAACTCGAACAGGCGATGAAGGACGCCACCGCCTACGCGAACAAGATCGCCAAGGAGGAGAACGAGCAGGCGCTCGCGAAGGTCAAGGCTTCGGGCAAGACGCAGGTCTACGTCCCCACGCCGGCCGAGCGGCTCGCGCTCAAGAAGTCGATGGTCAAGGTGCACAAGGAGATGGAGTCCCGGATCGGCAAGGACGTCATCGACTCGGTGTACAAGGCCACCGGTTTCGATCCCAACAAGCTGTAGTCGCACAGCAGTTCGCGGCGCCGCGCCGGGCACGCGTCCGGCGGGCGCTGCGCGTCGGTCGACGAATCGCCACGACCGCCCGTCCCGGGCCGGCCCGGAGGTGATCGCGAGGGGAGGCGGCGCATGATGAAGGTGCTGGACCATCTCGAGGAGTGGCTGATCACCTTCCTCATCGGGGCGGCGACGGCGATCATCTTCGTCGCCGTCGTCCACCGCTACGCGTCCGGCTTTTCGGTGCCCGGCGTCCAGGACTGGCTGCTCACGCTCAACTTCGGCTGGGCGCAGGAGCTTTGCATCATCATGTTCGTATGGATGGCCAAGTTCGGCGCCGCCTACGGCGTGCGTACCGGCATCCACGTGGGCGTCGACGTGATGATCAACCGGCTGGACGTCGCGGTCCGGAACAAGTTCATCGTCTTCGGGCTGCTCGCCGGCGCGTTGTTCACCGGCATCGTAGGAACGCTGGGCGCGACCTTCGTCTGGGAGAACGGCGCGCACTACGCGATCTACAAGACACTGGGGCTCGCGACCGGCGATGTTCCCGAGGGCCCCACCACGCCCGACCTCGAGTGGCCGACCTGGATCGTCTATTCGGCGATCCCTCTGGGGTCGACGCTCATGTGCTTCCGCTTCCTGCAGGTCTGCTGGAGCTTCGTGCGCACCGGCGAGCTGCCGCACCACGACCACGGCCACGTCGACGGCCTCGACGAGGAGCCGGCGTTGAACGCACCGGGCAACGAGGACAAGATCTTCCGCATGGACGACGACCTCCATCCCAGCGATCGTGACGGAGAGACGCGGCCATGAGCACGATCATCATCTTCTCGCTGCTGGTCGTGCTGATGCTGACCGGCATGCCGATCTCGATCTCGCTCGGCCTGACGGTGCTCGCGTTCCTGTTCTTCCTGACGCAGGTGCCGATCGAGTCGGTGGCGCTCAAGCTGTTCACCGGCATCGAGAAGTTCGAGATCATGGCGATCCCGTTCTTCATCCTGGCGGGCAACTTCCTCACCCACGGCGGGGTAGCCAAGCGGATGATCCGCTTCGCGACCTCGATGGTCGGCCACTGGCACGGCGGCCTGGGGCTGGGCGGGGTGCTCGCCTGCGCGCTGTTCGCGGCCGTGTCCGGATCGAGTCCGGCGACCGTCGTGGCCATCGGCTCGATCCTGATGCCGGCGATGGTCAGGGCCGGCTTCCCCAGCCGCTTCGGCGCCGGCGTGATCACGACCTCGGGCGCACTGGGCATCCTGATCCCGCCGTCGATCGTGATGGTCATGTACTCGGTGTCGACCAACACGTCGGTCGGCGCGCTGTTCATGGCCGGTGTGATCCCCGGAATCGTGCTCGCGGCGATGCTGGGATTCACGACCTGGTACCGGGCGCGCAGCAACGGCTACCCGCGTCAGCCGAGGGCGACGTGGGCCGAGCGCTGGCAGGCGCTCCGCGATTCGATCTGGGGCCTGCTCCTCATCGTGATCGTGATGGGCGGCATCTATTCGGGGATGTTCACGCCGACCGAGGCGGCGGCGATGAGCGCCGTCTGGGCGTTCGTCACCGCGGTGTACATCTACAAGGACCTGACGATCAAGGACGTGCCGCGCGTGCTCCTGTCGTCGGCGAACATGAGCGCGATGCTGCTCTACATCATCACCAACGCGGTGCTGTTCTCGTTCCTGATGACGCACGAGAACATCCCGCAGGCGATGGCCGACGCGATGATCGGCACCGGCGTGGGCGTCATCGGGTTCCTGCTGATCGCCAACGTCCTGCTGCTCGCCGCCGGCAACTTCATGGAGCCCTCGTCGATCGTGCTGATCCTGGCGCCGATCCTGTTCCCGATCGCGATGAAGCTCGGCATCGACCCGGTGCACTTCGGCATCCTGATGGTCGTGAACATGGAGGTCGGCATGTGCCATCCGCCGGTCGGCCTCAACCTGTACGTGGCGTCGGGCATCACCAAGATGGGGATCACCGAGCTCACGATCGCCACCTGGCCGTGGCTGCTGACGATGCTCGTCTTCCTGGTCGTCGTGACCTACTGGCCGACGTTGTCGCTGTGGCTGCCCAGGACGCTGGGGATGATCTCTTAGCGCAGCTTCGCTCGGTCGTCGGCCCCCCCCGCCTCCCCCGGGGGCGCGCCTCTCCGCGCCCTCGGGCCGGTCCCGGCTTCGGCTCGGACGCCCCGCCCGCTCCCGCTCCTCCGCGGTCCGCGCCACCCCGGACATCCGGGGTCGGCGATGGTATAATTTTGAATTTCCTCGCATTTATCCTGTCGGAGTCCGAATGGCTGTCGAACGCACCCTTTCCATCATCAAGCCCGATGCCGTGGCCAAGAACGTCATCGGCAAGATCTATTCGCGGTTCGAGACCAGCGGCCTCCGGGTCGTCGCCGCCCGGATGGCCTGGCTGTCGCGCAAGGAGGCCGAGGGGTTCTACGCCGTGCACAGGACGCGGCCGTTCTTCAAGGACCTGGTCGACTTCATGACCTCCGGGCCGGTGATGATCCAGGTGCTCGAGGGCGACAACGCGATCGCGAAGAACCGCGACCTGATGGGCGCGACCGATCCGCGGAAGGCCGCGGCGGGCACGATCCGCGCGGACTTCGCCCAGTCGATCGACGCGAACGCGGTCCACGGCTCCGACGCCCCGGAGACCGCGGCGGTCGAGATCGCCTACTTCTTCCCGGCCTCGCAGGTCCACGGCCGCTAGCATCCCGGCGCCGCCGCCACCCGTGAACCTCCTCGACCTCGACCCGGCGGGCCTCGCGCGCTTTTTCGCCGAGCGCGGCGAGAAGCCGTTCCGCGCCGGCCAGATCTCGCGCTGGGTCCACCAGCGGCTGGTCGACGACCCGTCGGAGATGACCGACGTCTCCAGGGCGCTGCGCGAACGGCTCGCCGCCGACGCGACCATCGGCGCGCCGCCGGTCGTGCGCGACACCACCGCGGCGGACGGCACGCGCAAGTGGCTGTTCGACGTCGGCGCAGGCAACGCGGTCGAGGCGGTCTTCATCCCCGAGGACGACCGCGGCACGCTGTGCGTCTCGACCCAGGCCGGATGCGCGATGGACTGCGCGTTCTGCTCGACCGGCCGGCAGGGCTTCAACCGCAACCTCACGACCGCGGAGATCGTCGGCCAGTTGTGGCACGCGAACCGGGCGCTGCGGGCGCAGGCGCCGTGCCCGGATCGATCGGCCCCTCCGCAGTGGGTAGCGGCGGGTTCGGCGCGCCTGCAGTCCGGAGCCCCGGCCGACGCGTCGCGCGACGACCCGGCCCGCGCGCCGATCACCAACGTGGTGCTGATGGGCATGGGCGAGCCGCTCGCCAACCTCGACCGTGTCGTGCCGGCGCTCCGGCTCTTCCTCGACGACAACGCCTACGGCCTGTCGCGGCGCCGCGTCACGGTCTCCACGTCGGGGCTCGTCCCCCAGATCGACCGCCTCGCCTCGGAGTGCCCGGTCGCGCTGGCGGTCAGCCTGCACGCTCCGGACGACGCCCTGCGCGACCGGCTGGTGCCGGTGAACCGGCTCCATCCGCTCGCGGACCTGATGGCGGCCTGCCGCCGCTATCTGGCGGTGGCGCCGCGGGACTTCATCACGTTCGAGTACGCGATGCTCGACGGCGTCAACGACGACCCCCGGCAGGCCGACGCGCTGCTGCGGCTGACGCGCGAGGTCCCCTGCAAGTTCAACCTGATCCCTTTCAACCCGTTCCCGGGCGCCCCGTTCGCGGCCAGCTCCCGAGCGCGGATCGCCGCGTTCCAGCGCCGCCTGATGGACGCGGGGATCGTGGCGACGGTCCGCAAGACGCGCGGCGACGACATCGACGCCGCCTGCGGCCAGCTCGCCGGCGTCGTGCGCAACCGGGTGACGCGCCCGCTCGCCACGCGGCCGATCGCCGTGCGTACGCTCGCCCGCGCCCGATGACGCGGCGCGCCGCAAGCCCGGCGACCACGCGCCCCGCGACGGCCGCGGTCCTCGCCCTCGCCTGCGCCGCGCTCCTGGTCGCCGGCTGCGAGTCCCGGGGTCCGGTCGCCTCTCCGCAGGTGCAGCCGCAGGAGCTTCCGCCGATCAAGCAGCAGGAGGCGACGCCGCGCTACAAGGCGGAACTGCGCACCGAGCTCGCGGCCGGCTACTTCGATCGCGGCCAGTACGACGTGTCACTCGAGGAACTCGCCGAGGCGATCAAGTTCGACCCGACCTACGCCAAGATCTACAGCATCTACGGGCTCGTCTACACGGAGCTGGGCGACGATCCCAAGGCCGAGGCGAACTTCCGTCGCGGGCTCGAGCTCGCGCCCGGCGATTCCGAGATCCGGCAGAACTGGGGCTGGTACCTCTGCACGCACGGGAAACCGCGCGAGGCGATCGCCGAGTTCGAGGCGGCGATCGCCAACCCGCTCTACCGGACACCCGAGATCGCGCTGATCAACGCGGGCAAGTGCAGCGTCCAGATCGGCGACACCGCCGCCGCCGACCGCTACCTGCGCCGCGCGCTCACGCTCAAGCCGGGCAATCCGATCGCCGCGTACAACCTCGCGCTGCTGTCGTACCGCGGCGGCCGGACCGACGAGGCGCGTGCGCTGATGCGCGTCGTCATGGTCGAGAACAACCCGCCGCCCGAGGCGCTGCACCTCGGCGCCTGCGTCGAGCGCCGCCTGGGCGACCGGCAGTCCGAGCAGTCGTACGTGATGCAGCTCAAGAACCGCTACCCGAACAGCGCGGAGGCGCGCGCGATCGCGGGCGGGACCTGCGAGTGACGCAGGACGAACTCCCGCCGCCCGCGCCCGAATCCGCGGCGGCGCCGGCGACCGCCGGCGCGCGCCTCGCGGCCGCGCGCGAGCTCGCGGGGATGTCGATCGACGACGTATCCCGGCAGCTCAAGCTCGCGCCGAGGCAGGTCGTCGCGATCGAGCGGGACGATCACGCGTGCCTGCCCGGACGAACGTTCGTCCGCGGGTTCGTGCGCAACTACGCGCGTCTCCTCAAGCTCGACGCCGGCGACGTGGTCGCCGCGCTGCCGGCCGACGCCGGCCCGTCGTCGACCGACGGCGCGGGCCTCGCGCCCACACCACGACCGATGGGCGAACTGCCGAACGATACGCGCATGAGGCGCCCGGCGTCGCGCTGGGCGATCCCCGCCGTGCTGATCGCGATCGTCGCGGTGGCGGCGTTCTACGAATTCGCCCGCGGACCGTCGCCGACCACCGGCCGCCCGGTGCCGGCCGACCGGGCGACGCCGGCGGGCCTGTCGGACGCGCGGGCGCCAGGCGGCTCCGCGAGCGACGCGCCGGCCTCCGGGTCGCCGCCGGCCGTCCCTGCGGCGGGTGCCGACACGGCATCGCCCCCGGTCGCCGCGACGCCGGCCCCGCCGTCGGGCTCGACCGGCGGCCCGGCGACGACACCGACGACTCCGCCGGCCGGCTCGAATCCGGTTTCGCACTCGATCCCGCTGCCCAATCCGCTGGCCGGCTCCTCGCCGTCCGTGCCGGTCCCGGCGACTGCCGCACCGACCGGCCCGGCCGCGGCGCCGTCCCCCGCGGCGGTGCCCATGCCTTCGATCGCCGCCACGCCGGCGCCGCGAGGCAGCGCGTCGCTGTCGCTCGCGTTCCGGGGCACGTCGTGGATCGAGGTGCGCGACCGCAACGGGCAGGTCGTGCTCGCGATGACCGGCAACGACGGCGCCACGCGCGAGGTGTCGATCGCGCCGGGCGGCGAGCTCACCGTCGGCAACGTCGCCGGACTGGACGTGTCCTGGCGCGGCCGCCCGCTCGACCTCTCCCCGCATTCGCGGCAGAACGTCGCCCGCGTGCGCCTCGACTGATGGATACCGGGACCGAAGCCCGGCGCGCGACGCGCCGGGCCGACATCGGCGGCGTCACCGTCGGTGGCGGCGCGCCGGTCGTCGTCCAGTCGATGACCAACACCGACACCGCCGACGTCGCGGCGACGGTCGCGCAGGTGCGCGCGCTGGCCGAAGCCGGCTCCGAACTCGTGCGCGTCACCGTCAACACGATCGAGGCGGCGCGCGCGGTGCCCGCGATCCGCGGGAAGCTCGACGCGGCGGACTGCCGCGTGCCGCTGATCGGCGATTTCCACTTCAACGGCCACAAGCTCATCGCCGAGGTCCCCGACTGCGGCGTCGCGCTCGCGAAGTACCGGATCAATCCGGGCAACGTCGGCAAGGGCTCGAAGCGCGATCCGCAGTTCGCGCAGATGGTCGAGCACGCGATCCGGCACGGCCGGCCGGTGCGCATCGGCGTCAACTGGGGGAGCCTCGACGCCGACCTGCTCGCGCACCTGATGGACGAGAACGCCGCGCGGCCCGCGCCCGCGCCGGCGGAGGCGGTCATGCGCGAGGCGCTCGTGCGCTCGGCCGTCGACAGCGCCCGGCGCGCGGAGTCGATCGGTCTGCCCGGCGACCGGATCGTGATCTCGTGCAAGGTCTCCGACGTGCAGGACCTGATCTCGGTCTACCGCGAGCTCGCGCGGCGCTGCGATTTCCCGCTGCACCTGGGGCTCACCGAAGCGGGCATGGGCAGCAAGGGCGTCGTCGCGTCGACCGCCGCGCTCGCCGTGCTGCTGCAGGAGGGCATCGGCGACACGATCCGCGTGTCGCTGACGCCCGAACCCGGCGGCGACCGGACGCAGGAGGTCGTCGTCGCCCAGCAGATCCTGCAGTCGATGGGATTGCGCCGCTTCGCGCCGATGGTGACCGCGTGTCCCGGCTGCGGGCGGACGACCAGCACCACGTTCCAGGAACTCGCGCAGCGCATCCAGTCCTGGCTCGCGCGGCAGATGCCGGTCTGGCGCGAACGCTATCCGGGCGTCGAGTCGATGCAGGTCGCCGTGATGGGCTGCGTCGTCAACGGGCCTGGCGAATCGAAGCTCGCGCACGTCGGCATCTCGCTGCCGGGCACCGGCGAGTCGCCGGTCGCGCCGGTCTACGTCGACGGCCGGAAGACGGTGACGCTGCGCGGCGAGCGGATCGCCGAGGAGTTCCAGCGGATCGTCGACGACTACGTCCGCGCGACCTGGGGCGGCGAGGCGCGCGCGGCGCACCTGGACCCCGAGCGCCGGACCGTTCCGATCCGCGCCGCGTGACGCCCCGAACACCGAACGCCACCCGATGAATCCGCCCGACACGACCGCCGCCCCGACGCGACCGCGCCTCTCGCCGCTCAAGGCGGTGCGCGGCATGAACGACGTGCTGCCCGACGAGGCCGCGCTGTGGCAGCGCTTCGAGGACGCGGCGCGGCGCGTGCTCGCGATGTACGGCTACCGCAACCTGCGCGTGCCCATCGTCGAGCCGACCGCGCTGTTCGTCCGCGGCATCGGCGAGCACACCGACGTCGTCGAGAAGGAGATGTACACGTTCGAGGACCGGTTGAACGGCGAGTCGCTGACGCTGCGGCCCGAGGCCACCGCCGGCATCGTCCGCGCGGCGATCGAGCACAACCTCACCTACGACCGGCCGCAGCGCGTGTGGACCGCGGGCCCTATGTTCCGCCACGAGCGCCCGCAGAAGGGCCGCTACCGCCAGTTCCACCAGATCGACGTCGAGGCGCTGGGTTTCGATGGCCCCGACGTCGACGCCGAGCAGATCGCGCTGCTCGCCCGGCTGTGGCGCGAGCTCGGCGTCGCGGATTCGGTGCGGTTGCACGTCAACTCGATCGGCGACCGCCACGACCGGCTCGCGCACCGCGCGGCGCTGGTCGCCTACTTCCGCGCGCACGAATCGACGCTCGACGAGGACTCGCGCCGACGGCTCGCCGTCAACCCGCTGCGCATCCTCGACAGCAAGAACCCGGCGATGCAGTCGATGATCGAGGGCGCGCCGCGACTGGTCGACGCGATCCGCGACGAGTCGCTCGCGCACTTCGAGGAGGTGAAGCGCCTGCTCGACGACGCCGGTATCGGCTACCGGGTCGACCCGCGCCTGGTCCGCGGACTCGACTACTACAATCGCACCGTGTTCGAATGGGTCACCGACCGGCTGGGCGCGCAGGGCACGGTCGCCGGTGGCGGCCGCTACGACGACCTGTTCGAGCAGCTCGGCGGCAAGCGCGATTTCGCCTGCGGCTTCGCGATCGGCGTCGAGCGGATGATCCTGCTGCTCGCCGACGCCGGCGTGCACGCCGCCGACGCGCCGCTCGCCTATGTCGTCCACGACGCGAAGGACCCGGCGGTCGCCCGCGAGGCCGCGCGGATCGCGACGCGGATCGCCGAACGGCTGCGCGACGCCGGACACGCGGTCGTCGTCAACGCCGGGGGCGGCGGCTTCAAGTCGCAGATGAAACGGGCCGACGCGAGCGGCGCGCGCTACGCGCTCATCGTCGGCGAGGAAGAGGCGAAGTCCGGCGCCGTGGCGATCAAGCCGCTGCGCGAGCCGGGCGCGCAGCGGGCGGTACCGGCCGACGATGTCGGTGAGGCCCTGAACGTCGCCGACCGCTAGCGCGGCGAGCGGCACAACGAGGAAGCGAACATGGCGGTCTACGATCTCGAGGAACAGGAACGCGTCGCCGACCTGAAGGCCTGGTGGGCGCAGTGGGGGAACGTCTTGTCGTGGATCGCGATCGCCGCCGCGATCGTGCTCGTCGGCGTCCAGGGCTGGCGCTGGTGGAAGTCGACGCGCGCCGACGAAGCTTCGGCGCTCTACGTCGCCGTGTCCGGCGCGTTGCGAGCCGGCGACGCGGCCAAGGCGAAGGACGCGATGGCCTCGCTGGCCGACAAGTTCGCGGGGACGTCGTACGCGCCGCGCGCGGCACTCCTCTACGCGAAAGTCCTGTGGAACGCCGGCGACAAGGCCGGCGCGCGCGCGCAGTACCAGTGGGTCGTCGACCGGTCCGACGACGACGACCTGAAGCAGGTCGCGCGCTACCGGCTCGCGGAGACCCATGTCGACGAGGGCAAGTTCGACGAGGCGCTGAAACTCCTCGACACCAAGCACGCCGAGGCGTACGCGGGCCTGTACGCGGACCTGCGCGGCGACGCGCTCGCCGCGTCGGGCCGCACGGCCGAGGCGCGCTCCGCCTACCAGGCCGCCCTCGCCAAGATCGACGCGAAGACACCGTACCGCAGCTTCATCCAGGTGAAGCTCGACGCGCTGCCCGCGACCGCGGCGCCCGCCAATCCGGCTCCGGCCACCGCCGCGTCCCCGGCGGCGCCCGCCAAGCCATGAACGCCCGTCCGTACGCCCGCGCGGCGATCGCCGCGGCCGCGCTCGGCGTCGCCGGCTGCGCGACGATCTCGTCGTGGATCCCGTCGATCCCCGCGCCGTCGTGGAACTGGTTCGGCGGCGGCAGCCGCAAGCCCGCGCCGCTGCCCGAACTCGCCGCGAGCGTCACGCCGGTCATCGCCTGGCAGTCGTCGATCGGCAAGGCCGGGCCCGGCTTCGCCCCGGCGGTCACCGCGGACGCGGTCTACGCCGCGTCGTCGGACGGCACGCTCGCCCGGTTCGACCCGGCGAACGGCCGGCAACTGTGGCGCGTCTCGGCCGGCCGGTCGCTGTCCGCCGGCACCGGCGCCGACGCCGCCGTCGTGCTGGTCGGCACCGACAAGGGGGACGTCCTCGCGTTCGATCCCGGCGGCAAGGCGCTGTGGGCGTCGAAAGTCTCGAGCGAGGTCATCGCACCGCCCCGCGTCGCCGAAGGCATCGCCGTCGTCTTCTCCGGCGACGGCCGGGTGTTCGGCCTCTCGACGACCGACGGCAAGACGCGCTGGGTCTACCAGCGCGCGAATCCGCCGCTCACCGTGCGCAACTACGCCGGCGGGGTGCTCGCGCGCGGCGGCGTCTTCTTCGGCACCGCGGGCGGGCGGCTGGTGGGACTCGACCTTGCGACCGGCGCTGTCGGCTGGGAGGCGATCGTCGCGACGCCGAAGGGCGCGACCGAACTCGAGCGCATCGCCGACGTCACGAGCCTGCCCGCGGTCGGCGAACGGCTCGCCTGCGCGGCCGCCTACCAGGGGCGGACCGGCTGTTTCGACGTCGTCCGCGGAGGGCCGGCCTGGTCGCGCGACCTGGGCAGCCTCGGCGGCATCGCCGTCGACGCCAGGGCGCTCTACGTCACCGACGATGCCGGCGCCGTGCACGCGCTGGACATCGCCACCGGTGCGTCGATCTGGAAACAGGACAAGCTCGCCGGCAGGTTCATCGGCGGTCCGCAGCTCGTCGGCGACCAGGTGGGCGTCGTCGACGTCGAGGGCTGGCTGCACCTGCTCGCGCCGGTCAACGGCGCCTACGTCGGCCGGATCGCGACCGACGGCAGCGACCCGACCTCGCAGCCGGTCGCGACCATCGGCGGCGCCGCCTGGCAGTCGCGCTCGGGCGCGCTCATCGCCGCCCGCGCGCGCTAGCGCCGGCGCCGGACGACCCGGCGGCGCGCACCGTCATGCTCCCGTCGATCGCGCTGGTCGGACGACCGAACGTCGGCAAGTCGACGCTGTTCAACCGCCTGACGCGTTCCCGGGACGCGCTCGTCCACGACCTGCCGGGCCTGACCCGCGACCGGCACTCCGGGCGGGCACGTGCGGGTGATCGCGAGTTCTTCGTCGTCGACACCGGCGGTTTCGAGCCGATCGCGAAAGAGGGCATCCTGCGCGAGATGGCGCGACAGGCCGAGACCGCGATCGCCGAGGCCGACGTCGTCGTGTTCCTGGTCGATGCGCGCGAAGGCCTGGTCCCGCAGGACGCACGGATCGCCGACCTGCTGCGGCGCTCGGGCCGGCCGGTGCTCCTCGCGGTCAACAAGAGCGAGGGGCGGTCGTCGTCGATGGCCGGCGCCGAGTTCCACGAACTCGCGCTGGGCGAGCCGCACGCGATCTCGGCCGCCCACGGTGAGGGCGTGCGCGAGCTCGTCGACGCGGCGCTCGAGCTCGCGCCGGCGCCGGCCGCCGCGCCGCCGCCCGCCGACGACGACCGCGTGCGGGTGGCGATCGTCGGCCGTCCGAACGTCGGCAAGTCCACGCTGGTCAACGCGCTGCTGGGCGAGGAACGCGTGATCGCCTTCGACGAGCCGGGCACGACGCGCGACTCGATCGCGCTCGACTTCGAGCGCGGCGACCGGCGCTACACGCTCGTCGACACCGCGGGCGTGAGGCGCAGCGGGAAGGTGACCGAAACGGTCGAGAAATTCTCGGTGATCAAGACGATGCAGGCGATCGACGACGCGAACGTCGTCGTGCTGCTCGTCGACGCGCGCGACGGCATCACCGAGCAGGACGCCCATCTCGCCGGACACGTGGTCGAGGCGGGGCGCGCGCTGGTGCTCGGCATCAACAAGTGGGACGGGCTCGCGGTCGACGCGCGCGAGGCGGTCAAGCGCGAGATCGAACGCAAGCTGGCCTTCCTCGACTTCGCCGCGCGGCACACGATCTCGGCGAAGGAAGGCCGCGGGCTCGCCGCGCTGATGAAGTCGGTCGACGCCGCGTACGCCGCGGCGATGGTCCGCCTGCCCACGCCTCGGCTCACCCGCACGCTGGCGCTCGCGATCGAGCGCCAGCAGCCGCCGCGCGCCGGCACCGTGCGGCCGAAGCTGCGCTACGCGCACCAGGGGGGCAGCAACCCGCCGGTCGTCGTCATCCACGGCAGCGCGCTGCGCCACGTGCCCGACGCCTACCGGCGCTACCTGGAACGATTCTTCGCCGAGGCGTTCCAACTGCGCGGCACGCCGCTTCGGATACAATTCAAGTCCGGCGTCAACCCCTACGCGGACGGTGCCGGCCGGCGATAGGCCGGCCCCGTTCCGCGTTCCGGTTGGCGCCGGGCGCGACGCGCCACGGTTTCCGCGCCTGCGAACGACACTCGGAGAACGCCGATGAGCAACAAAGGGCAAATGCTACAAGACCCGTTCCTGAACGCCCTGCGCAAGGAGCACGTGCAGGTGTCGATCTATCTCGTCAACGGCATCAAGCTCCAGGGACAGATCGAGTCGTTCGACCAGTACGTCGTCCTGCTCAAGAACACCGTGACGCAGATGGTCTACAAGCACGCGATCTCCACGGTCGTGCCGTCCCGTCCGGTCTCGATGCCGCATCACGCGCCGGGCAGCGAAGCTGAAGGCTGACCGGACCCCGCGCCCTGGCGGGACCGCGCCGGGCGCGCGCGCGCGCTCCGTTTCCGCTCCGTTGCTCGAACGCGATCGCCCGGCCGGCGGCCAGCGCGCCGTGCTGGTGCGCCTGACGATCGGCCCCGCGAAGGACGACGGCGGATCGGGCGAGATCGCGGCGTTGGCGACTTCGGCCGGCGCCCGGGTCGTCGGCAGCGCGGGTGGCCGGCGACCGGCGCCCGATCCGGCGACGTACGCGGGCAAGGGCAAGGTCGAAGAGATCGCGCAGGTGTGCGAGCGGACCGGGGCGGACATCGTCATCTTCGACCACGCGCTCACCGGCGTGCAGCAGCGCAATCTCGAACAGGCGCTCGGCCGGCGGGTCGTCGACCGGGTGAGCCTCATCCTGGACATTTTCGCGCAGCGCGCCCGCAGCGCCGACGGCAAGCTGCAGGTCGAGCTCGCCCAGCTCGAGCACCTGGCCACGCGCCTGGTGGGCGGCTGGACGCACCTCGAGCGCCAGAAGGGCGGCATCGGGCTGCGCGGCCCCGGCGAAACCCAGCTCGAGACCGACCGCCGGCTCATCGCCAAGCGCGTGAAGCTGCTGCGCGACCGCCTGAAGCGCGTGGCGGTCGGGCGGGCGGTCCAGAGCCGGACCCGCCAGCGCGCCCGGGTGCGCACGGTCGCGCTGGTCGGCTACACCAACGCCGGCAAGTCGACGCTGTTCAACCGGATGACCCGCGAACGCGTCCACGCGGCCGACCAGCTCTTCGCGACGCTGGACACGACGCTGCGCCGTGTCTACGTGCCGGGCGCCGGCGACGTCGTGCTGTCCGACACGGTCGGGTTCATCCGCGACCTGCCGCACGACCTGGTCGCCGCGTTCCGGGCGACCCTATCGGAGGCGGCGCAGGCCGATCTGCTGGTCCACGTCGTCGACGCCGCCGCGCCCGACCGCGATGCGCAGGTCGAGGCGGTCGAGCGCGTGCTCGCGGACATCGGCGCGGCCGACGTGCCGCGGCTCACCGTGCTCAACAAGATCGACGCGGCGGGGCTCGCGCCGGGCGTGGAGCGGGACGCCTGTGGTAGCATCCGCAGCGTCAGGCTGAGCGCGCTCGACGGGTCCGGCTGCGCCGGGTTCATCGAAGCGCTCGCCGAGCGGTTCGCGGTCCAACCCGCCCGGGATGTCGAACCGGACGGGGCCGCCGCGTCCCCTTGACCCCGCTTCCCGCGCCCACACCTGCCCGAAACGCCGCCGGCGAGACCCGGCGCCCGGCGAACGACCTCGCGGAACCGATCAGCATGTCGCTCAACGATCCCCAGTGGGGCAAACGCGGCGGAGGCCCCGGTGGCGGCCCCCCGGATCTCGACGAGATCTGGCGCAACGTCAACCGGCGGCTGAACGACCTGTTCGGCCGCAAGACCGGGCAGGAGCCTCCGACCTCGGAGCCCAGGCCGCCACGGGCGGGCATCCCGCTCACGGGACTGGGGCTGCTGGTCGCGCTGGTCCTCGCCGTGTGGCTCGCCAGCGGTTTCTACATCGTCGACGAAGGTCGCCGCGGCGTCGTCAACCGCTTCGGCAAGTACACCGAGACCACGCAGCCGGGGCCGCGCTGGCACATGCCCTGGCCGGTCGAGGCGGTCGATCTGGTCGACTTCTCGCAGGTACGCACGATCGAGATCGGCTATCGCAACACACCGAAGAACCGCGTCGATCGCGAGGCGGTCATGCTGACCGACGACGAGAACGTCATCGATATCCAGTTCGCGGTCCAGTACAACCTCAAGAACGCGGAAGATTCCGTGTTCAACAACCGCAAGCCCGACCTGATCGTCGCCTGGGCCGCCGAGTCGGCGATCCGCGAGGTCACCGCGAAGGCGAAGATGGACTTCGTCCTCTACGAGGGCCGCGAGCAGATCGCGCGGCAGACCGAGACGCTCCTGCAGGACATGCTCGACCGGTACAAGACCGGCGTGTTCGTGCAAAAGGTCACGCTGCAGAACGTCCAGCCGCCCGAGAAGGTGCAGGCGGCCTTCGACGACGCGGTCAAGGCCGGGCAGGACCGCGAGCGCCTGAAGAACGAGGGCCAGGCGTACGCGAACGACGTGATCCCGCGCGCGCGCGGCGGCGCGTCGCGGCTGCTCGAGGAGGCGCAGGGCTACCAGGCGTCGGTCGTGTCGAAGGCCGAGGGCGACGCGTCCCGCTTCCGGCAGATCGTCGTCGAGTACCAGAAGGCGCCCGGCGTCACGCGCGACCGCCTCTACCTCGACATGATGCAGTCGGTGCTGGGCTCGAC
>JADZDA010000024.1 GCA_020851255.1 Burkholderiales bacterium
CGTCTCCGAGATCGGCGTCGGGACCGTCGCGGCGGGCGTGGCCAAGGCGAAGGCCGATCACGTCACGATCTCCGGCCACGACGGCGGCACCGGCGCCTCGCCGGTGTCGTCGATCAAGCACGCGGGCACGCCCTGGGAGCTGGGGCTGGCCGAGACGCAGCAGACGCTCGTGCTCAACCGCCTGCGCGGGCGCATCGTCGTGCAGGTCGACGGCCAGATGAAGACCGGACGCGACGTCGTCTTCGGCGCGCTGCTCGGCGCCGACGAGTTCGGCTTCGCGACCGCGCCGCTGGTCGCGACCGGCTGCATCATGATGCGCAAGTGCCACCTCAACACCTGCCCGGTCGGCGTCGCGACGCAGGATCCGGTGTTGCGGCGCAAGTTCGCCGGCCAGCCGGAGCACGTCGTCAACTACTTCTTCTTCGTGGCGGAGGAGGTGCGCGAGCTGATGGCGAAGCTCGGCTTCCGCCGCTTCGAGGAGATGATCGGTCGCGCCGACCTGATCGACATGAAGAAGGGCGTCGAGCACTGGAAGGCGAAGGGACTCGATTTCAGCCGGATATTCCACCAGCCGGCGATGCCCGCGTCGGTCGCGCGCCACCAGTGCGAGTCGCAGGATCACGGGCTCGAGCGCGCGCTCGACCATCGGCTCGTCGGGGAGGCCGCTCCGGCGCTCGACCGGCGTGCGCCGGTGCGCTTCTCGCACCCGATCCGCAACGCGAACCTGTCGGTGGGCGCGATGCTGTCGGGCGAGATCGCGCGCCGCTACGGCCACGAGGGGTTGCCCGACGACACGATCCACGTCAATTTCGACGGGGTCGCGGGCCAGAGCTTCGGCGCGTTCCTCGCCCGCGGCGTGACTTTCGAATTGAAGGGCGGCACCAACGACTACGTCGGCAAGGGCCTGTCGGGGGGGCGGATCGTCGTCTACCCCGACCCGGCGTGTCCGGCGAAGCCCGAGGAGAACATCGTCGTCGGCAACACCGTGATGTACGGCGCGATCGCCGGCGAAGCCTACTATCGCGGCGTGGCCGGCGAGCGGTTCTGCGTGCGCAATTCCGGCGCGACCGCGGTCGTCGAGGGCACCGGCGATCACGGCTGCGAGTACATGACCGGCGGTACGGTCGTCGTGCTGGGACGCACCGGACGCAATTTCGCGGCCGGCATGAGCGGCGGCATCGCCTACGTCTACGACGCGGACGGCACGTTCGCGCGGCGCTGCAATACCGCGATGGTCGCGCTCGAACGGGTGCTGCCCGAGGCCGAGCAGGCGCGCGAGGAGCGCGAACTCGCGCAGGCCGGCAAGGCGCGCGCCCGGCACGCCGGCAGGTCCGACGAGGCGCAGCTGCGCGAACTCGTCGAACGGCACCTGCGTTTCACCGGTTCGTCGGTCGCGCTCGCGATGCTCGACGACTGGGACGTGGCGAGGTCGCGTTTCGTCAAGGTCCTCCCGGCCGAATATCGCCGCGCGTTGACCGAGATGGCGGCGAAGGCCGCGCTCGCGCCGGCGTCGGCGAAACAGCGCGAGGCCGCGTAGCGGCGGCCGCGCCGGCTCGCGGTGCCGGTCCTCCGTTCCGGGGGACGCCTGGCGCCGGAGCCCGGGTAACGGCACGGAGCATGGATCGGGTGATCAACGGCAGGACGAGGCGGACGCGACGATGGGCAAGGTGACGGGTTTCCTGGAACTGGAACGCATCGCGGAGGTGGCGCAGCCACCACGCGAGCGCGTGCGGCACTATCGCGAGTTCGTGCTCGCGCTCGCCGACGACGAGGCGGCGAAGCAGGGTGCGCGCTGCATGGACTGCGGCATACCGTTCTGCCAGTCCGGCTGCCCGATCGGCAACGTCATCCCCGACTGGAACGACCTCGTGTACCGGCGCCGCTGGAAACAGGCGCTGGACACGCTGCATTCGACCAACAATTTCCCCGAGTTCACCGGTCGCGTCTGCCCGGCGCCCTGCGAGGCGTCGTGCACGCTCAACATCAACAACGACGCGGTCGGCATCAAGTCGATCGAGCATTTCATCATCGACAAGGGCTGGGACGAAGGCTGGGTCGCGCCGCAGCCGCCCGGCGTGAAGACCGGCAGGCGCGTCGCGATCGTCGGTTCGGGACCCGCGGGCCTCGCCAGCGCGCAGCAGCTCGCGCGGGCCGGCCACGACGTCGTCGTCTTCGAGAAGAGCGACCGGATCGGAGGGCTGCTCCGCTACGGCATCCCGGATTTCAAGATGGAGAAGTCGCTGATCGACCGCCGGATGGCCCAGATGTCGATCGAGGGCGTCGAATTCCGCCCCGGGGTCGAGATCGGGCGCGACGTGGATCCTGGTGTGCTCGTCGCCGACTTCGACGCGGTGGTCCTGGCCGGAGGCGCCGAGAAGCCCCGCGACCTGCCGGTGCCCGGGCGCGAGCTCGCGGGCGTCCACACCGCGATGGAGTTCCTGCCGCAGCAGAACAGGATCGTGGCCGGCGACCAGGTTCCCGGTCAGATCAAGGCCACCGGCAAGCACGTCATCGTGATCGGCGGTGGCGACACCGGATCGGACTGCGTCGGCACGTCGAACCGGCACGGCGCGGCCTCGGTGACGCAGTTCGAACTGCTGCCGCAACCGCCGGACGCCGAGGACAAGCCGCTCACCTGGCCGTACTGGCCGGTGAAGCTGCGCACCTCTTCGTCGCACGAGGAAGGCTGCCGGCGTGACTGGGCCGTGGCGACCAAGCGTTTCGAGGGGCGCGACGGCCGGGTCGAGAGGCTGGTCGCGGCCCGCGTCGAGTGGTCGCGCGGATCCGACGGCCAGTTGCGGATGTCCGAGGTGGCGGGCAGCGAATTCGAGATGAAGGCCGACCTCGTGTTGCTCGCGATGGGTTTCACCGGGCCCGCGTCGGCTGCGATGCTCGACGGTTTCGGCGTGGCGCGCGACGGGCGCAGCAACGTCGCGGCGGGCACCGACGACTACCGGACGAACGTCGACAAGGTCTTCGCCGCGGGCGACATGCGCCGCGGCCAGTCGCTCGTCGTCTGGGCGATCCGCGAAGGGCGCCAGTGCGCCCGGGCCGTCGACGAATACCTGATGGGTACCAGCGGGTTGCCGCGATGAGCGCCGCGCGGCCGGACCGCGGGGCGTCGTGATCCGCAACGACACGTTACTGCGCGCGCTCCGGCGCGAGCCCACGCCGCACACGCCGGTCTGGCTGATGCGCCAGGCGGGTCGTTACCTGCCCGAATACAACCGGACGCGCGCGCGCGCCGGGAGTTTCATGGCGCTCGCCCAGAATCCGGAACTCGCGACCGAGGTCACGATCCAGCCGCTCGACCGGTATCCACTCGACGCGGCGATCCTCTTCTCCGACATCCTGACCATTCCGGATGCGATGGGCCTGGGCCTGTCCTTCGCCGAAGGCGAGGGACCGCGCTTCGCCCGGACCACGCGCGACGAGGCGTCGATCGGGGAGCTCGCGGTCCCCGACATGGCGAAGCTCGCCTACGTGTTCGACGCGGTCGGGTCGATCAAGCGGGCGCTCGCCGGCCGGGTGCCGCTGATCGGCTTCGCCGGAAGTCCGTTCACGCTCGCCTGCTCCATGATCGAAGGCGGCGGCAGCGACGACTACGCCACGGTGCGGCGCATGGCGGCGGCGCGCCCCGACCTCCTCGGCCGGCTCGTCGACACGAACGCGCGCGCGGTCGCCGCGTACCTGCGCGAGCAGATCATCGCGGGCGCCGATGCGGTGATGATCTTCGACACCTGGGGCGGACTCCTCACCTCGGCGGCGTATCGGCGTCACTCGCTCGCGCCGATGCGCGCGGTGCTCGCTTCCCTCGCGGCGGATCCGAGGACCGCGGCGGTGCCGACGATCGTGTTCACCAAGGGCGGCGTGGGCTGGCTGGACGAACTCGCGGCGTCCGGCGCGTCGGCCGTCGGCCTCGACTGGACCGTCGACCTGGCCGCCGCCCGGGCCCGTTGCGGCGACCGGGTCGCGCTGCAGGGCAACCTGGACCCGCTGGTCCTGCTCACCGATCCGGCGACCGTAGCCCGCGAGGCGCGCGCCGTCGTGGAGGCCGCCGGTCCGGCGCCCGGACACGTGTTCAACCTGGGTCACGGGATCGTGCCCGGCACGCCGCCCGAGAATGTCGCTGCGCTGGTCGAAACTGTCCACACGGCGAGTGCAGCGTTGCGTCGCTAGGCCCGCAATCAGGGCTTGACAAACGCTCGCCGACGGTTTCGGGATTCAGTTATTCACAGTCGGGAACGGGAATCGTTCTTCCGGGCACGGACGTCGGGCACCGTGGTGGCGCGGCTGCAGCCCATTGAACGGAAAGTGAATTATCTCGGCAGCGATATGCCGGGGTCCTGACGCCTCCGGCGTGGCCGGCGCAGGCCCGCTGCCGGGGGCTTCGTTGCTCACACAGTTATCCACACCGGATGGGGACAGTTGTCGGCGGCCACGGAAAATGAAGGACTTGGCGCCATGAGTTCCCAGCGGTCATGAGCAAAGCGCCGCAGGCGCGAACAGCCGGCAGGGCGGGCGCCGGCCGGAGATCCCGGTGAGCGTCGTCCGGGTCGCGGTGCCGATCGCCGCGGAATCGACGTTCGACTACTGGGTCCCCGACAGCGTCGCCGCGCCGGTCGGCACCGTCGTCCGCCTGCGGCTCGGCCGGCGCCGGTGCGTGGGTGTCGTCGTGGCGGGCGTGCCCGGGGCCACGCGCGACGACGGAACGGCGATCCGACCGATCGACGATGTCGTCGACGTACCGCCGATTCCGCCCGATGTGCTCGCCCTCGCGCGTTTCATCGCGGCGTACTACCGCGTGTCTCCCGGTCTCGCGCTCGCGCTCGCCGTCCCGCCGGTCGGCGCCGGTCGCGGGCGCGCCGCGACCGCGCCGATGGCCGACCGGATCGTCCTGAGCGACGATGGCCGCCGGGCGCTGGCGGCGCTCGCACCGCGGGCCGCGGCGTCCCGCGACCTGCGCGATCGCCTGGAACGCGCCGGCGCGGGCGGCATCACCTGCGCCGGGCTCTCCGACGCCGATCGGCGCCGCGTGTCGGCCTGGTGGCGCTCGGGCTGGCTCGCCGAAGCGCGCGCGGATTTCCCCGCCCCCCACCTGCCCAACGACGCGCAGCGCGCGGCGATCGAGGCGATCGACGCCGCGGCCGGCCGCTACGCCCCTTTGGTCCTGCAGGGAGTGACCGGCAGCGGCAAGACCGACGTCTACGCGCAAGCGGCCGGTCGGGCCATCGAACGCGGCGGGCAGGTGCTGTTGCTCGTACCGGAGATCAACCTGACGCCGCAGCTGACCGCGCGTTTCGCCGCTGCGCTTCCGGGCCGGCGGATCGTCACGCTGCACAGCGCGCTCGCCGACGGCGAACGGCGTGCGAACTGGATCGCGGCGGCCCGGGGCGAGGCGGCGCTCGTCGTCGGCACGCGGCTCGCGGTGTTCGCGCCGCTGCCGCGGCTCGCGCTCGTGCTGGTCGACGAGGAGCACGACGCGTCGTACAAGCAGCAGGACGGCGTCCGCTACAACGCCCGCGACGCCGCGATCTGGCGCGCGCGCGAGCGGGACGTGCCGGTCGTGCTGGGCAGCGCGACGCCGTCGCTCGAGACGATCGAGCACGGCCGCCGGGGCCGCTACGCGCGTCTCGTGCTGCCGCGGCGGGCCGACGAGCGCGCCCGCCCGCCCGCGGTCAGGCTGGTGCCGCCCGACGATCCGCAGGCGCGCGATGGCGTGTGCGGACCGCTCTGGGCGGCGATCGAGGCGCGCCTCGGGCGCGGCGAGCAGTCGCTCGTGTTCGTCAATCGCCGCGGCTACGCGCCATCGCTCAAGTGCGCCGCATGCGGCTGGCAGGCCGGTTGCCCGCGCTGCGCCGCGCGGCTGGTCCTGCACCGGGAGCCTGCGCGCCTGCGCTGCCACCACTGCGGCCACGCCGAGCGCGTCGCCCCGGCCTGCCCGGATTGCGGCAACGTGGATCTCGCCGCGCGCGGTCACGGCACGCAGCGGCTGGAGGCCGCGCTCGCGGCGAGCTATCCGTCGGCGCGGATCGCGCGCATAGACCGTGACACGACGCGCACGCGCGGCGCATTCGACGAGTTGCGCCGCCGGGTCGCCGCCGACGCCGTCGACATCCTCGTGGGCACGCAGATGCTCGCGAAAGGCCACGACTTCCCGCGGCTGACGCTCGTCGGCGTGCTGGGGGCGGACAACGCGCTCTACAGCGCCGACTTCCGCGCGACCGAGCGGCTGGCCGCCCTGTTGTTCCAGGTGGCCGGTCGCGCCGGCCGCGCCGCGCTGCCGGGCGAGGTGATCGTCCAGACCGCGTTCGCGTCGCATCCGGTCTGCGCGGCGCTGGTCGCCGACGACTACGATACGCTCGCCGGCCGCCTGCTGGACGAACGGCGCCTGGCCCAGTTGCCGCCCTACGCCCATCTCGCGTTGCTGACCGCGGAGGCGCCTGCGCGGGAGGACGTGGACGCGTTCCTCGGCGATGCCCATCGCGCGGCGCTAGGCGCGCAGGCGCCGGGCGGGGGGGTGACGGTCCACGATCCGGTGCCGTCGCTGCTCGCGCGCCGCGCCGACCAGGAACGCGGCCAGCTCGTCGTGCAGTCGGTGCGGCGCGCGGACCTGGCGGCGTTCCTCGACATCTGGCTGCCCGCGCTGCGCGAACGTCCGCACCGTCGCGTCCGCTGGGCGATCGACGTCGATCCGGCGACGCTGTGACCGGCGTGGGCGCGGCATCGCGATAGAATCCCGGATCGCAGGAACCCGACTCGCCGTGAACGATCCCAGGTCCGAACTCGAAAAGCGGCTCGCTGCGCATCTCGCCGCGCTCGCGCCCGGCGCGCCGGCCGCCCTCGCGCTCGAGCGCCCGAAGCAGGCCGCGCATGGCGACTGGGCGACCAGCGCGGCGCTCGGCGCTGCGAAGGCGTCCAGGCGCAATCCGCGCGAGCTCGCCCAGGCGCTCGCCGCCCGAGCGCTGGCGGATCCGGCCGTGCTCGCGCTCGTGGAGTCGCTCGATGTCGCCGGCCCCGGATTCGTCAACCTCCGTCTCACACCGCCGGTACGCCAGTCGGTGGTCGCCCGGGTGCTGAGCGAGCGCGAGTCCTACGGGCGGACGGCGGCGCGCGCCGGCGAGCGGATCATGGTCGAGTTCGTGTCCGCCAACCCGACCGGACCGCTGCACGTGGGCCACGGCCGCCAGGCGGCGCTCGGCGACGCGCTCGCCTCGCTGTTCGAGTGGCAGGGCGCGGCGGTCATGCGCGAGTTCTACTACAACGACGCCGGCCAGCAGATCCAGAACCTGGCCGTGTCGGTGCGCGCCCGCGCGAAGGAGATCCTGGGCGAATCCGGCGATTTCCCGGAGGACGGCTACCGCGGTGAATACATCCGCGAACTCGCGCAACGCTACCTCGCCGAGGTCGGCCACGATCTGCACGACATCGAGGCGGTCCGTCGCTACGCGGTCGCGGAGCTGCGCAAGGAGCAGGACCGCGACCTCACGGCGTTCGGCGTGCGGTTCGACAACTACTACCTCGAGAGCTCGCTCTACACCGACGGGCGCGTCGACGCGGCCGTGGGACGGCTGGTCGAGACCGGACACACCTACGAGCGCGAAGGCGCCCTCTGGCTCGCGACGACCGGCTGGGGCGACGACAAGGACCGCGTGATGCGCAAGTCCGACGGCGGGTACACGTACTTCGTTCCCGACGTCGCCTACCACGTGACCAAGTGGGAGCGCGGCTACCCGAAGGTCGTCAACGTCCAGGGCTCGGACCACCACGGGACCATCGCGCGCGTCCGTGCGGGGCTGCAGGCGCTGGGACTGGGCATACCCGCCGGCTATCCCGACTACGTGCTGCACAAGATGGTCACGGTGATGCGCGGCGGCGAGGAGGTGAAGATCAGCAAGCGTGCCGGGAGCTACGTGACGCTCCGGGACCTGATCGACGAGGTCGGCCGCGACGCGGTGCGCGTCGTCCTCGCCTCGCGCAAGGGCGACCCCGAGTTCACCTTCGACATCGACCTCGCGAAGTCGCAGTCGGAGGAGAACCCGGTCTATTACGTGCAGTACGCGCATGCGCGCATCTGCCGCATGCTCGAGGAGGCGCGCGGGCGCTTCCCCGGCGATCCGGCGAACCCCGCCGCTCTCGCGGCGGTCGCGCTCGACGCGCTCGCCGAGCCGCGCGAGCTCGCGCTCGCCGCCCGGCTCGGCGAGTTCCCCGACGTGCTGGAAACGGCGGCGGCCGAGCTCGCCCCGCACCTGGTCGCGTTCTACCTGCGCGAGTTGGCCGGCGAGTTCCACAGTTACTATAATGCGGTGCGCGTTCTCGTCCCCGAGAACGACGCGCGGCTCGCGCGACTTGCGCTCTCGGCGGCCGTGCGGCAGGTGCTCGCGAATGGCCTTGCCGTGCTCGGCGTGAGCGCCCCGAAACGGATGTAGCGCCGCCCGCCGTGAAAGATTACAAGCCCCGCCCACGCGAGAAGAAGAGGAAGCCCGTCGGCGGCACCCTGCTCGGCATCTTCATCGGCCTGGTACTCGGGCTCGCGGTCGCCACCGTCGCGGCGATCTACGTGACCAACGCGCCGGTGCCGTTCCTGAACAAGGCGCAGTCCCAGCGCGCGACGCCGCCGCACGCCGACCAGAAGCTCGCCGACGCGGCGAAGACCGGCGCCGCCGAGAAGCCGAAGTTCGACTTCTACAAGATCCTGCCGGGCCAGGAAGAGCCGGTCAGCGACCGCGAGCTGAAGAGCGCGGCGGCGAAGCAGGCGCCGGGCGCCCCGCGCGACGTGTATTTCGTCCAGGCCGGGGCGTTCCAGAATCCCGCCGACGCGGACAACCTGAAGGCGCGTCTCGCGTTAATGGGGCTGCAGGCGAGCGTGGAGCCGGCCAACCTGCCGGACAAGGGCACCTGGTACCGCGTCCGGCTCGGGCCGTACACGCAGCTCGACGAGATCAACCGCGTGCGGCAGACGCTCGCGC
>JADZDA010000025.1 GCA_020851255.1 Burkholderiales bacterium
ACCTGGAAGCCGGTGATCCCGTAGAGGCTGAAGGTCATCGAGTCGGTCGGCGTCGACGGCGCGGCGTAGTTGTCCTGCACCGTGTAGACGACCACCTTGTTGATCGTCTTCTGGCCGCTGAAGTTGACCTGTAGCCAGTCGGGGTACGCACCGCCGGTCGCGTCGTTCCAGCCGCGATTGTTGCCCCAGCCCGCGCCGGCGACCTCGCCGTCGATCGTGCCGGAGGCCGCGAAGCCGCTGCCATACGTCGACGATGCGGAGGCGACGCCGCCGTTGGCGGCGAGGGCGACGTTGGTCGACGCGGCGGCCGCGTTGACGACCTGCGACAGCGCAGCGCTGGTCGAGGTGAGGTTCCCGGCGTCGCCGGCGTAGACCGCGGTGATCGAGTGCGTGCCCTGGGTCAGCGTCGTGGTCGTGCACTGGGCGGTGCGGCTGTTGCCCGAGCCGGTCAGGGCGACGCCCGAGCAGCCGGAGATGTTGTTGGCGCCGTCCTTGAACGCGACGTTGCCGGTCGGGTTGACCCCGGTGACGGTGGCGGTGAACGTGACCGATGCGCCGACCGTAGACGGATCGAGCGTGCTCGCGAGCGTCGTCGTGGTGGCGACGATCGTCACCGGTGCCGACGCGCCGGACGAGCCACCCGACTGCGAAGATGGCGATACCACCGGCTGCGGATTGATCACGCGCCACGACGAGCTCTGGTCCAGGACCGTCGCCGAAACGACGGCCGCCCCGTTCATCAGGCGCAGCGTCGTCTTGCCGGTCGATGTGCTGCGGGAGACGATGTCCACCTTGCCGTCGCCGTTGAAGTCCCCGACGTGAGTGACCGGCAGCGTCCTGTCCGTGTAGATCGTCGTCTTCTGGACGACGACGCCGGCCCTGGCGAGCCAGGCCGCGACAGCGCCGCTGCTCTCGTGCCGCATGACCAGGTCCGCGTGACCGTCGGCGTCGAAGTCGCCGACGCCGGCGACGCTCCAGCCCGGGTCGGACGAGACCGTGGTCGCGCCGGTTCTCGCGGTGCCGCTCATCAGCCAGGCGATGGTCTGTCCGGTGACCGAGTGACGGAATACGAGGTCGGCGCGGCCGTCGTCGTTCAGGTCGGCGACGTGCGTCAGCACGAGATTCGGATCGGTGCCCGGCGAGCCGGCGGCCTTCGCGCCCGGTCCGTTCATCAGCCAGACGACGAGCGCGCCGGTCGACTCGTTGCGCCACAGCAGGTCGGCGCGATGGTCGCCGTCGAAGTCGGCGGCCACCAGCACGCGCCAGCCGGCGTCCTGCTGCAGGACCACCGGCGGTGAATTCGACCCGCTCAGCCACAGCGCGGTGGTTCCGGTCGCCGCGCCGTGGAGCACGACGTCGTCGCGCCCGTCCAGGTCGAAATCACCGACTCCGGCGACCGTCCAGCCGGTCGCGCTGGTGATGTTCACGATGCCGGAGATCGACGTGCCGTTCATCGTCCAGCCGGCGATCGGTCCGCCGGCGCCCTGCGCGACCACGAGGTCGCTGCGCCCGTCGCCGTCGAGGTCGGCGGCGGCGAGCACGTTGAGCGACGGATCGCGAACCAGCGTGCGCGCGGCGAGCGCCGATGCGCCGTTCATCCGCCAGGCAGCGAGGTCGCCGGTCGCGTCGTTCCACCACAGGAGGTCGGTCGTGCCCGACGAATCGGTGTCCGGCGCCGGCGCGGGTTCCACCGTCACCATGACATCCGCGTACGACGCGTTCGCCGCGACGACTTCGATCACGACGCCGCCCTGCGGGTCGCGGAACCGGCGTCCCACGAGCAGGGCGGCGGTTTCGAAGTCGCTGGCCGACGATTGCGGCGTGAGGTCGACGATCTGGGTGTCGTTCGACAGTGTCGTGCATCCGCTGCAGTTGTACTCGAACGGCGTCGCGACCCGGACCTGGACGCCGTTGTTCGGCAACGAAGCGAGCACCGCGTCGTAGCCGACGGGTTGCCGATACTCGATCCAGTAGGTGCGCCCAGACATCGCCGGCACGCGGACCGCGTATTGCGCCGCGGCGCCGATCTCCAGCGGTGCGAGGCGATGCGTCACCGTCCCCGACGTCTGCGTCTTCACGCCGCTCGCGGGAATCCAGCCGAGCTTCGACTTCTGCATCGCGTTGTAGTGCATCATCCGCGCGGTGCCCATCGCCCCGAACGGATCGCCGTACTCGGTGACGTAGCAGGATCCGCCGATCGCCTTCGAGCCGCAGTCGACCGAGCCGGCGTGGAGGAGGCCCAGGCTGTGTCCGAACTCGTGGGCGAAGACTATCGTGTTCTGCCGGCCCTGGATCCAGACGTAGTGCGGGGCACCGACGTAGGACAGCCCCGACCAGTTGCAGGTCATGCCGGTGAACACGTAGACCTGGTGCGTGTAGGCGGAGAGGTTGTACCCCGCCGCGGTCGCGGCCGCGCGCGCGTCGGCACCGAGCTGGGTGTGGTTGCAACCCGACGGCGCGCTCGCCGACGGGACTAGCCAGGGAGTCACGTCGCCGGCGATCCCGAGCTGACCGTAGGAAGCTTCGCTGACGAAGCCGGCTACGCTGCTGCCGGATCCGAACATCGAGTCGCGCGCGTAGGAGGACGGAAACGGATCCCCGGGCACCGAACCGTAGCGGTTGCGGTACTTCACGTGGATGACGAGCACGCGCTCGACGACCGCCGCCTTGTTGCCGGCGCCCTGATGGCGATCCGGCGCCAGCGCGTGCACGATGACGCGCGACGCCACCACCGACTCGCCGTCCTCGGAGGCACGCCCCTCGACCTCGACCTGCATGCCCGGTTCGAGAACGCCGGCCTCGATCGGCATCGACAGTGCGACGGAGACGCCGGGCGCGGTCTCGACTTCGAACCGGGTCGTCGAGCGCGACTCGGCGAAATGGTCCGCGTGCAGCATCAGCACGCGTCCCTTGCCGATCCAGGGGCGGCCCACCTTCGCGATCCCGCCGGCCAGGGCGGCGATTTCGGTGACCTCGATCCGGTCGGCGCTGCGCGCGCCGGCGATCGCGACGCGCGTGCCTGCTACGACGGCGCCCGCGAGCGGACCGTCGAGCGCGAGCAGCGTTCCGTCGTCGAGTTCGATCGCCTTCGATCGCAACGTCGCTCCGGCGACCCGGTCTTCGACCGTCCACTCGTAGGCCACGCCTTCCAGGCGCACCGGCACCGGACCGCGGATCGCGCGGGCCGCCGCCGGCCCGGCGCCCGCATCGTGCGCGTGCGCCGCGGGAACGAACACGAATCCGCCGGCCACGATCCACGCGGCGGCGACCAGGAATGCGGATGGGATACGGGGAATCACGGCGTCCTCGAACCGGGGCTGGATCTCGCCGGGGCCGCCTCCTGCGGACCCCGGACGCGGCCGGCGCCGGCTCCCCCGCACGCTCGATCGTGGCGTTCGACGAGGGCCGACCACCGGCCGCTGCTCGGGATATCGGCCGGGGTCCGGGGACGTTGAGGACAACAAAAATCGACGACGGGCGAGCCGACGAACGGCGCCCGCGCGGGCAGTCATAGGGAAAGCGCGCGAACCTTGTGTTCAGGTACGCGTCGAAGTCGCCAGGTTGTACAACACAACGCGATTGAAATCACGTTGTCCGGATCCCGCGGCGATGCCGCGGCCGCCGGGCTGGCGGGCGTCGTTTCGGGTCAGTCCGGTCGGTCGCCGGCCGGGAGCGGCTGGCCGTAGGTCGAGAACTTCTCGATGACCCGCTGCATTTCGTCAGGGTCGAGACAGGCGGGTTCGCCGATCTGGATCGCGCGCCAATAGATCTCGGCGAGCGTTTCGACCTCGACCGCGAGCGCGAGCGCGCGATCGAGGTCGGCGCCGACGGCGATCATGCCGTGGTGCGCGAGCAGGCACGCGCGGCGTCCGGCCAGTGCGGAGAGCGCCGCGTCCGCGAGCGCCTGCGAGCCGAAGGTCGCGTAGGGCGCGCAGCGGATGTCCGGGCCTCCGGCGACCGCGACCATGTAGTGGAACGGTGGAATGGTCCGCGAGTGACACGCGAGTGCGGTGCAGAACGGCGCATGCGCATGCACGATCGCGTCGACGTCGTCCCGCGCACCGTAGATGTCGCGATGGAATCGCCATTCCGACGACGGTGCGCGCCGCCCGCGCGTCTCGCCGCCGAGCGCGACCGCGACGATGTCGTCCGGCGCCAGATCGCCGTAGGGCATGCCGGTCGGCGTGATCAGGAAGCCGTCGAAGTCCGGCTCGCGCCAGCGTACGCTGACGTTCCCGGACTTGCCGCGATTGACGCCGGCCTCGTTCATGCCCAGCGCGGTCGAGATCACCCGCGCGCGCAGCGACCGGGACGCGTCGGCGCGGACCCCGGGACCGGTCACCGGTAGCGCTCCGGGAACAGCGCGGCCAGGCCTTCGGCCGACGCGCGGGTGACGCCGCGTTCCGTGATCAGCCCGGTGACGAGCCGCGCGGGCGTCACGTCGAAGGCGGGATTGACTGCGCGGGTGCCCTCGGGCGCGATCGCGGCGCGGGTCGTACCGCCGCCCTCGGCGCGTCCCCAGACGCCGAGCACCTCGTCGGCGGCGCGCGACTCGATCGGGATCGCGTCGCCGTGCGGCAGCGACGCGTCGAGCGTCGGCGACGGCAGTCCGACGTAGACCGCGACGCCGTTGTCGTGCGCTGCGAGCGCCTTGTCGTAGGTGCCTATCTTGTTGCAGACATCGCCGTTGCGCGCGACGCGGTCGGTGCCGACGAGGACCAGGTCGATGCCCTCGCGCCGCAGGAGGTGCCCGCTCGCGCCGTCGACGAACAGCGTGTGCGGAACGCCGCGCTGCGCCATTTCCCAGGCGGTGAGGTTCGCGCCCTGGAGCCTCGGGCGCGTCTCGCTGACCCAGACGTGGACCGGCACACCGCGCGCATGCGCCGCGAAGACCGGTGCGGTCGCGGTACCCCAGCCGCAGGTCGCGAGCGCTCCGGCGTTGCAGTGGGTCATCACGTTCACCGGCCCCGGGCGTCGCGCGGCGATCGCCTCGACGATCGCAAGCCCGTGGGCGCCGATCGCGTGGTTGATCGCGACGTCCTCGTCGCGGATCCGGTCGGCCTCGGCCCAGGCCCGGTCCGCCCGTCCCGACGGCGCGAGCGGCGCCACCGCGGCGCGCACGCGGTCGAGCGCCCAGCGCAGATTGATCGCGGTCGGACGGGTCGCGTCCAGGCGCGCGTGCGCACGCTCCATTCCGGCGTCGGAGGGATCGCGGTCGAGCGCGAGCGCGAATCCGTAGGCGCCGACCGCGCCGATCAGCGGTGCACCGCGGACCCACATCGCCCGGATCGCCTCGGCGGCCATCTCGGCGTCGTCGAGCCGAACGGCGAGCACGCGGTCGGGAAGCGCCCGCTGGTCGATCACCTCGACATGCCGGGCGCCGGCGGCGCGGGTCAGCGCGCGGTAAGGCGCGGGATCGGATGCGTCCCCGGAGTCCGCGACGGCGTTGCTGCCCATTCGCTCATTCTAGTGGACTGTAACGGCTGAACCGACGCGTAGCTACTTGAGGACCTGCACGAGGTTGTTGAAATCGTCGGTCCACAGCCGCCACTCCGGGCGCGCACGGATCTCGCTCGCCGATTCGGCGAGCGTGCCGCGCTCGAGCGCCTGGGGATCGGCCGACAGGAGCACCCAGTCGCTGCGGGCGGCGACCGACGCCTCGCCGTTGTCGGCGATCCACACGGCGGCGAGCCCGTGCGCCCGCGCGAGCGCTTCGACCACCGGCACCAGGTCCAGGAACCGGTTGGTCACGTGGAACGCGATGACTCCCGACGGCTTCATGTGCCGCTTGTAGATCGCCACCGCCTCGTACGTGATCAGGTGGACCGGGATCGCGTCGCTCGAGAACGCGTCGATCGCCAGCAGGTCGAACCCCTGCGCCGGTTCGCGCTCGAGCACGAGCCGCGCGTCGCCCAGCGGCGTCTCGATCGTCGCATCGCTGTCCGTGAGGTAGGTGAAGTCGCGCCTGGCGACCTCGACGACCGACGGATTGATGTCGTAGAAACGGTAGACGTCGCCCTTGGCGCCCCAGGTCGCGAGCGTGCCGGTGCCCAGCCCGATCACGCCGACCTTGACCGGCTCGAGCCGCGGATGCAGCGACTCGAGCACGCGGCCGACGCCGGAGGTCGACGTATAGTAGGTCGTGGGCTGGCGGCGCAGGTCGTCGGCGGCGTACTGGTTGCCGTGCATGATCGTGCCGTGGATCAGGCTGCGCTTGCGCGTGTCGTCGGTGCCGGACTGCTGGACGCGCAACACGCCGTAGAAGTTGCGGGTCGCGGCGATCACGCCGTCGTAGAACTCGCGCACGTACCAGGCGCCGCAGCCGACGGTGGCGACGAGCGATACCGCGGCGAGCGCGGCGTAGACCCGGTGCTCGGCACGGACCTGCCAGAGCAGCAGCGCGGCGCACAGGACCAGTCCGCCGCCCAGCTCGAAGTACGCCGGGAGCGTGAGCGGCGCGACGACCCCGACGAGCACCGAGCCGATCGCGCCACCCAGCGAGATCATCAGGTAGAAGCGCGTCAGGTGCGCGGGCGCGGGCTTGAGCCGCACGAGTTCCCCGTGGCAGAACATGCACGCGATGAACAGGCCGGTGCAGAAGACGCCGATCTGGATCGCGAGCTCGTGGGTGAGGTCCGGATCGGCCATGGTCCAGGCCATCACCCCCAGCGCGGCGGCGAGCATCGACAGGAAGATCTCGCGGCGGTACCAGCCGGTGCCGTCGAAGCACAGGATGAACGTGAGGAGGTAGAGCGCGAGCGGCACGATCCACAGCAGCGGGACCGCGGCGACGTTCTGCGTGATGTGGTTCGAGATCGCGAGCAGGAGGATCGAACCGGTGGCCGCGAGCGCGATCCAGAGGGTCTGGCGCGCGGCCGTCGGCGGCGACTCCTCCGCGGCGTCCGGCGGGTTCGCGTCCGAGGCGGGGACGCCGGCGTCCCCGGCGACCGGTGCCGCGCGCAGGCTCGCGAAACCCGCCGCCGCGCAGAGCAGGACGAACGCCGCGTATCCGGCCGACCAGCCCCAGGCCTGGGCGCGCGTGACGACCCAGGGCTCCAGCAGGAACGGATAGCCGACCAGCGCCAGCATCGACGCGAGATTCGAGAGCGCGAACAGCCGATACGGACTGCGCCCGGGATTGCTCCGCGCGAACCATGCCTGGATCAGCGGGCTGGTCGTCGACAGCAGGAAATACGGCAGGCCGATCGTCGCGGCCAGCATGCCCAGGATCAGCCAGGACGGATTCTCGCCGCCGGTGGGCTTCCACATCGCGCCCGGCACGATCGGCAGCACGACCAGGCTCGCGGCGAGCAGGACCGCGTGCAGCCGCACCGACGTCTTCGGCACGAGCCGGCGCACCGTCCAGTCGGCGTACGCGTACCCGGCGAGTAGTGCCGTCTGGAAGAACACGAGGCAGGTCGTCCACACGGTCGCCGAACCGCCGAACCACGGCAGGATCTGCTTCGCCATCACCGGCTGGACGAGGAACAGCAGGAAGGCGCTCGTGAAGATGGTGACGGCGTAGAGGATCATGGCTCCGGACCGGACGTCGGGCGGCGTCGCCGGGACTCCGGGCGCGAACGCGCGAGCGCGCATTGTAAGCGAGAGGTCGGGGACCGGTCGCGACCGGCACCGGACTGCGCGCACTCGCGCCCGGATTTCGAGGACGGACCGTGCGGACGCGCAGCGCCCGCGCCGCGTCAATAGGTCGTACGCGGCCGGAAGTAGTCGACGCGGTCGATCGACTTCACGCTGAGTTCGCGGACGTCGGCGCCCTGGAGGATGCGCAGGCTCACGTCCGCGCCCGCGCTGCGCCCGCTCCACAGCTTGCGGTAGAAATCGCCCTGCGTGCGCACCGCCTCGCCGGAGACGCCGAGGATAATGTCGCCGACCTCGAGGCCGGCGGTTTCGGCGGGTCCGCCGGGAGAGACCCGCGATACGACGAGGCGACCCTGGACCTCGTCGGCCGCCACGCCGAGCCACGGTCGCGGCGGGCCTTTGCGCCGCCCTTCGGCGACCAGTTCCGCGAGGATCGGCTTCAAGGCGTCGATCGGCACGAACAGGTTGCCGGGGAGCCGCGGTTCCTCGCCGGTCGCGTCGCGTACGATCAGCGAGCCGATGCCCAGGAGCCGGCCCTCGCGATCGATCAGGCTGGCGCCGCTCCAATTCATCGTCGGCGGGCTCGTCCACAACGCGGAGTCGAGCATGTACTCCCAGTTGCCCGAGAACGGGCGCCGCGACACGACCCAGGCGAAGGTGACGTCGTTCGCGCCGGTGTGGCTCGCGATCATCACCGGCTCGCGCTCGCCGAGCCGGTCGGCGCTGCCGAACGGGATCGGTTCGGCGTCGAGCGGCACGATCGAGCGGACCAGACCGAATCCGGTCGCGTGGTCGTAGCCGACGACCGTCGCCGGCAGCGTGCGGCCGCGATGGTCGGTGATCGAGACCTGGTCGACTTCGACGATCAGGTAGCCGATGGTGACGATGAGCCCGTCGGCGCCGATGAGGATGCCCGTGCCTTCGCGCTCGCGTCCCAGCGTCGCCGCGCTGCGCGCATTGGGGACGGCACGCGCGTCGACGCGCACGACCGCGCGGAAGAGCGCCTGCGCGTCGATCCGCGGATCGCGGCCGGTCGGGTTCGCATCCGACCGGTCCTGCGCCCGCGCGGGCGCGCCGGGGATCGGGGCCAGGGCGCCCGCGACGGCGGCGAGGATGGCGATCAAGGCTGCGCGGAGTTGCGGCGAGCGTGTCATGGCGGACTCCGGGTCTTGCGCGAGGGACCGTCGGCGATCGGGCGAAGGTCCGCGCCGCGGCTGCCTTCCGCGAGGCGCAGTGGAGCAATATAGCGCGTCGCGCGGCCGCTGCAAGGGGAAGCCGCGCGCGACGGCCGGCTGCGCGCGCCGGTCCCGGGACGGACCGCCGCGTATAATCCGCGGACCTCTCCTTCGTCCCTGCGCGCCGGCGTCACTCGCCGGCGGCGCGTCGTTCCGATTCCCACCTGAAGAAGGTCCAGGCCGCCCGACTCGTCGATTTCGTCGCCGCCGTCATGGGCGCTGCGGGTTCCGCGCCGCCGGAGGCGCGAGCGATCGCCACCAGGCTCGTCGATTCGAACCTGGTCGGTCACGATTCGCACGGGGTGCTGCGCGTCGGCAAGTACCTCGACTGGGTCCGTGACGGAACGCTGAAGCCGAACACGCCGCCGGAGACGGTCTTCGAGAGCGACACGATCGCGATCGTCGACGGGCGTCGCGGATTCGGACAGGTGACCGGCGAGTGGGCGACGCGACTGGGCATCGCGAAGGCGAAGTCCAAGGGCATCGCGATGGTCGGCCTGCGCAATTGCGGCCACCTCGGACGGCTCGGCGACTGGGCGGAGCTGGCGGCGGAGGCCGGACAGGTATCGCTGCATTTCCTGAACACGTCCGGCGCGCAGCGGGTCGCGCCCTACGGCGGCAGCGACCGGCGGCTGTCGACCAATCCGATGGCGATCGGCGTGCCGGTCGCCGGCGGTCCGCCGGCGATCCTCGACATCACGACCTCGACGGTCGCCGAAGGCAAGCTGATGGTCGCGCTCAACAAGGGCGAACACGTGCCGGAAGGATGGATCGTCGATCGCCACGGGAAGCCCACCACCGATCCGAGGGATTTCTACGACGGCGGCGCGCTGCTCACCATCGGGGCGCACAAGGGCTCCGGCCTGTCGATACTCACCGATCTGCTCGCCGGCGCGGTCACGACCGGCAGGAGCAGCGATCCGGAAGACGCGATCCTGCGCAACAACATGCTGTCGATCTTCATCGACCCGTCGGTCTACGACCGCGATGGCGTCGTGCTCGTCGAGGCCCGGCGATTCGTCGAATTCGTGAAGGACTCGCCGCCGGCCGATCCGCGCTCGCCGGTGCTCGCGCCCGGTGACGCCGAGCGCCGGACGCGCGCCGCACGGCTCGCGCAAGGCGTTCCGCTCGACGACAAGACCTGGCAGGACCTTATCGATGCGGCCGCTACCGTCGGAATCGACGGCGCTCGCGCACGCTCGATGCTGCAATAGGCGCGGCTCCGGGCGGTCGCGCCGATCGACGCTCGCGTCCGCGGCGTCCGGGTTCTTCTTCACGCTCGCGCTCGCCGCGTTCGCGTTCCGGCCGGCGCAGGCGGACGCCGATTTCACCGGCCGTGTGGTCGCGGTCGTCGACGGCGACTCGCTGACCGTCCTCGACGGGCCGCGGGCCGTGCGCGTACGACTGTGGGGTATCGACGCGCCGGAACAGGGGCAGCCCTGGTCGAAGCGTGCCCGGAGCGCGCTCGCGGCGCGCGCGTTGAACCGGAGCGCGACCGTCGTCGAACTGGGCGCCGATCGCTACGGGCGCACGCTCGGCCGCGTGCGTGTCGACGGCATCGACCTCGCCGAGACCCAGGTCGCCGACGGATACGCCTGGGTCTACCGGCGGACCACCGACGACGCGCGATGGCTGGAGATCGAGGCCCACGCGCGCGGCGCGCGCCGGGGATTGTGGGCGCAGTCCGCGCCGGAGCCGCCCTGGCGGTATCGCGAACGCACGGGATCGGGGGGCGACGGCGCCGGCACGACCCGCGCGCCGCCACCCCGCCAGCCGCGGCGTCGTCGACGGCTCCCGGCGAATTGGCCAGACTCGCGGGCATTTCCCCTATTCGATCGGCCGCGAGGAACACGATGACCGGCGCCGAAGAGCTGTTCCCGGGATTCCGGCGCCTGCGCGTCGAAGGCGCGGGTACGACGATCGCGCTGGCGACCGGGGGCTCGGGTCCGCCGGTGCTGTTGCTGCACGGCTATCCGCAGACGCACGCGATGTGGCACAAGGTCGCGCCGGCGCTCGCGCGGTCCCATACCGTCGTCTGCCCGGACCTGCGCGGCTACGGCGACTCGGGCAAGCCGGCGTCCGATGCCGCGCACGCCGCGTACTCGAAGCGGGCGATGGCGGCGGACCTGGTCGCCGTCATGCGATCGCTGGGCCACCCGCGCTTCGCGCTGATCGGGCACGACCGTGGCGGGCGCGTCGCGCACCGCCTGTGCATCGACCATCCGGAGGCGGTCGAGCGCGTCGCCGTGCTCGACATCGCGCCGACGCTCGCGATGTACGAGCAGACGAACCAGGCGTTCGCCACCGCGTACTACCACTGGTTCTTCCTGATCCAGCCGTTCGATCTGCCCGAGCGGATGATCGGCGCGGACCCCGATGCGTACCTGCGGACCAAGATCGGCGGCTGGGGCTCGGCCGGCACCGCGTTCTTCGACGCGCGCGCGGTCGCCGAGTATCTGCGCTGCTTCCGCGATCCGGCGACGATCCACGCGACCTGCGAGGACTATCGCGCGGCGGCGTCGATCGACCTCGAGCACGATCGCGCGGACCGCGTCGCGGGGCGCCGGATCCGGTGTCCTCTGCTCGCGCTCTGGGGCGAGCGCGGCGTCGTTCATCGACTGTTCGATCCGATCGCCGAATGGACGCGGGTTGCCGACGACGTCCGGGGATGCGCGCTGCCCTGCGGCCACTACCTCGCCGAGGAGTACGCCGCCGGGACGCTCGCCCGGCTCGAGGCCTTCCTCGCGAGTCGGGACGGCGCGACGGCGATGCTATAATTTCCAGTTCGAGGCCAAGTAGCTCAGTTGGTAGAGCAGAGGACTGAAAATCCTTGTGTCGGTGGTTCGATTCCGCCCTTGGCCACCAGACTCCCCGTCGGGTCGCGACATCTGATCTGACCGATAGACCGGCCCTGCGCCGGTCGCCGGGACCATCGCGATACGGCCGCTCCGGGTCGCCACTTCGCGCAGGCGGGCGCAGGGCTGTTCGTCCGCTCCGCGTTCGAGGAGCCCGCCTCGACACCGGGAACGAGGCGCGTCGCGGGCGTCGGGCAAGCCTCCACGGACATCGGGCTCCTGCATAGGCAATCCGCCAGACAGCACGGGCGGAGGTCATCCTGCTCGCGCAGTCTCCCGTTCGGGCCAGTTCCGGAACGCTCCCGTCGGTGACGGACGCAGGACCCTGGCAGCGTCCAGGTTGTCCGTCCGACCGGCACACAGGTCCTCTCGACCCGGCGGGCGGCCAGCGATGAACCGACGAGCCCGCCCGGCCGGAGCGCCGATCTCACGGCGCGTTTCGGGCACAGGCCTGTGGCGCGGAAGCAACGCCATCGGGTAGCCGGAAGTCGGTATTTCGCCGTCAGCCGACGAACGGTCGGCCGGGCGTCCGTTCCGTGACCACCGGCGCGTCTTGTAGCGGGCAAGGGCGGGGACGATACACCCGCCCCGTAGCCCGTATTCCGCTATGAAAACCGCACGTTCCCATCGGCGGCCGGGTGCGGTCGATCCGGCGATCTGTGCAGGTCAGACGTTCCCCGAAAACGTGCCGCCGGTCGGCTATCGACCCTGTTGGCGATGCTGACTTCCAGGTTCGAGCCAGCCTTCCTCCCGCAACATCGATCGGGAATTTTGTAGGCTGCAAAAATGTGGGATTGCCCGCACGGTATTCAACCATCGGCTATGCGGGTCGCAGTTGGAGTCCCTTTGGATGCTGGCGAGTTGTCGTGAGCAACTCTGCTAGAAATAACCATAATATTCATGATGATAAACGGACTGATTTCCCCGATCGAGCAAGGGGCGGGCGATGATCGCATTGGAAAAATAAGTTAGCGCCCGTATGGTAAAACACGTACGATTTGCGCCTACAGACGCCGATCAGAGCGTCGATGCAGTAACCGTCCGTTGCGGTCAGGTTTTCCGGTTCGGACGGCACCGGCCTCGCGCGTTGTTGGACGTGCTGTCGGTGTGAGATCGGGCATGGGTGAGCGCCGCCGTACGGCCGGTGCGACCCGGCGGTTTCCCCCGAGGACACCGCGGGCCGCGTCGGGCGGGGCACCGATCCGCAGCCAGGACACGCAGACGACGCAACGCCCGTCCGACCACACCGGACGCACGAGGAACGAGAAATGACCATTCGCCGGAACGCCATCATGACCCTCGCCGCCCGTCTCGCGCCCACGATGGGCGCCGTCGCATTCGCCCTGGGACTGACGGGCGCTCCCGTGGCCCAGGCCGCATTCGGCCCCGAGGACTGCGGTGTGCCGCGCGGTGCCACCGGCTGTACGGCGAACGACACCGGCATCGTCAGCTTCGCGCTCGATCCGGCGTTCTCGGGCACCGATCCGACGACGTGTACCGTCGGCAACAACGTGTCGTTCCATCTGCTGGTCTCGGTTCAAACGACCGCCAACGTCCGCTACGACCTGGGGGTCTTGCTGTCGAAGGACGGCAAGGATCCGACGGTCGCCGCGCCGACCGGCGCAGGCGCCTGCTATGTCTATGCGATGCCGACGACTTCACCGTTCGTCGGCGCCACGCCTGCCGGTGATGGTGACGCCTGCGGCGACCTGCAGGCCTCCGCGGGTGCGGCCCAGTTCAACGCGGGGCTCGTGACCATGCCCTGCATCGCCGGCCCTGGGGGACTCCTCCAGATCCAGGGCGTGGCGATGTGGGACCAGAACGCGAACACGACCTGCAACGGTCCGACCGACCTCCAGGCCGGCACCGGGTCGAAGTGCAAGCTGACGACATCGACGGTTCCGATCACCGTGGTCACGCCGACCGGCACCGTGCAGCTCGTCAAGGACATCGTCCCCAACGGTGACACCGGGCTCTTCAACCTGAGCGTCGCGTCGGGCGCCAGCCCGGCCAGCACGGCCACCGACGTGACCGACGGCGGCAGCGTCACGCGCAGCAGCATCACCGGCGGCACCGTGGTCACGCTGACCGAGACCGCGGGCACCGGGACCAACCTCGTCAATTACACGTCGGTGCTGTCCTGCGTGCGATCGGACCCGCAGGCCGCGCTCACGATCAGCAACGGCAACCAGATCACGATGCCGACGCCGGCGGTCGGGGTCGTCTGCACGTACACGAACACGCGCAAGCAGGGATCGATCCAGCTGCGGAAATCCTGGGTGAACGCGAAGATCGGCGATACGGCGAGCCTCACGGCGACGGGAATCGTGAACAGCGCGACGGCGGCGCTCGCGTCGACCGCCGACTTGGCCACCGAGACCGACATAGGTCTGTCGGCGACGATGTTCGCGGGCGAGACGGCGACGCTGGCCGAGACGTTGAGCGCACCGGCGAACTACACGTCGGCGCTGGTTTGCACCAACGGACCGACGGGACCGCCGGTGACGGTCACGAACAACCAGGTGACGATGCCGTCGACGCCGATTTCGATCGTCTGCACGTGGACGAACACGCGGGTGAATCGGAGCCTGACGCTGGTCAAGCAATGGACGAACGGCAAGACCGGTGACCAGATCGCGGTGACCACGACCGGGCTCGCGAACAACGCGACGGTGAGCTCGACCTCGTCGGGCAGCAACCAGACGACGGGTTCGGCGGTATCGAACGTACCGGGCGGGACGGTGACGCTGCCGGCGGAGACGTTCAACGTGGGTTCGCAGGCGAACTACACGACGACGGTCGCGTGTACGGGCGCGACGCCGTCGGGATCGACGCCGGGGTCGACGTTCACGATGCCGGACAACGACGTGACCTGTACGTACACCAACGCGCGGGTCAATCGGAGCCTGACGCTGGTCAA
>JADZDA010000026.1 GCA_020851255.1 Burkholderiales bacterium
ACGCGGCGCGTGAAGCGCGCCGCGCGGGGGGATCAGTGACGGCGGCGGTGGCGGCGGTGGCGGCGGCTGCCCTCCTCGGGCGCGGCCGGCGTCCCCTCGGCGGGGGCGGTGACGGCGGCGGCGGCGCCGCCCACGCAGCGGCCGGCGGGCTGGTCAGGCCCGACGATCACGAACTGCACGCGGCGGTTGGCCTCGCGCGCGCGGCGCGAGCGGCCGGCCTCCAGGGGGCAGTCCGGGCCGAAGCCGTGGGAGACCAGGCGGCCCTCGGCGACGCCGTGCTGCGAGAGGTACTGCCGAACGGAGTTCGCGCGCTCGTTGGAGAGCGTGCGGTTGCGCTCCGCGGAGCCGCGGTCGTCGGTGGGGCCCTGGATGTCGACCTGCGCGATCTGCGGGCTCGCGGAGAGGATCGCGGAGACCGCGTCGAGGACGTTGAAGCTCCGCGTGCCGGTGATCTCCGCGCTGTTCGTGCGGAAGTTCACCTGCTGCAGGATGCGGATCTGCGTGCCGGTGGACTCCGCGAGGGCCTGGCCGTCGGGGCAGCCGTCGGTGTCGTCGCGGCCGTTGAAGGTCTCGGGCTGGTCGGGGCAGCGGTCGGCCTCGTCGGCGATGCCGTCGTTGTCGCGGTCGTGGACCGGGCAGCCGCGGCGGTTCGGGTCCGGCCGCGTGCCCTGCGGCTCGGCGGGGCACTGGTCGTCGGGGTCGAGCACGCCGTCGGCGTCCTGGTCGCGCGCGGGGCAGCCGCGGCGCGTGGCGTCCGGCGTCGGGCCCTGCGGCTCGGCGGGGCACTGGTCGTCGGCGTCCATCACCCCGTCGCCGTCGCGGTCGGTGGCGCGCGCCGGGCAACCGTAGCGGTCGGGGTCGGGGTGCGCGCCGGCGGGCTCGTCGGGGCACTGGTCGCGCCCGTCGACGACGCCGTCGTTGTCGCGGTCGCCCGCGGGGCACCCGGGCCGCGCCGCGTCCGGCGTGCTGCCCTGGGGCGTGTCGGGGCACTGGTCGGCGGTGTCGTTGACGCCGTCGCTGTCGCGGTCGCCGGGGCCCGCCTCGTCGCGCGGGCCGCGCAGCGCGATGGAGAGCCCGCCGGAGAAGAACTGCGCGCTCGCGTTCGGGTCGTTCGACGACGTCGCGACGAAGCCCGCGGGCAGGTCCTGCGTCGACTGGAACACCTGGCCGTAGCGGAACACGGGGCCGATGCCGAGCCAGGGCGTCGCCCGGAACTCGAAGCCGATGCCCGCGTCGAGGTAGAAGCGCGTGTCGTCGCCGGTGAACGCCGGGCCGACGTTCGCGGAGACGAAGAGGCGCCCCACGCGGCCGATCTGAGGCTCGAAGTGGAGGCCGCCGGTCACCGCGAGGGAGCGGCCCATGTCGCCGGTGAGGCCGTTGTTCGCGCGCGTCGTGGAGTTCGCCGGGAACCACCAGCTCGCGACGCCGACCTGGAGCGCGAGCGCGTCGACGAAGCTGAACGCGATGCGCGCGGAGCCCTGGATCGCGACGCCGTCGAAGCCCAGCGTCGCGCGCTGGTGCTCCGAGAGCATCGTGCCGGCGCCGCCTTCGAGCCGCAGCGCGAAGCGCGAAAGGACCTGCGCGTCTGCGTTCGGCGCCGCGGCAACCGCCGCGACCGCCGCGATGAGTCCGGCGATGCGCGCCGATTTCCTCATGGATGTCCCCTTCGTCATGGAAGAACCTCGTTCGGCAGTGCCGCGCCATGCACGATCGGTCGTGCGAGACGGTCGGCGTTCAGTGCCCCACGCGCCCAGGCGCGCAGCGCAGCATGCGGCCCCGACCATACCGCCGTTGCGGTGAGGAAATCATCATCTCTGTGCTCCCCCAAGCGCCGCCCCTCGCGCCCGCTGCGCAGAACTTGACCACCCTCCGCGCGCGCCCCTCGCGCTGTTCATATGCGAGGAATCATGGTTTCCTCTCCGGCCCTTCCGGGCGCAGGCGTCCCGCCGGGGGGTGGAGGCGACGCTCTTGGTTTCGAGGCCCACGGCGCGCGCGCTCGCGCTCCTCGCTCTGCTCACGGCCTGCGCGGATCGTTACGCGCGCCCGCCGCGGTGCCCTTCGCCGGCGACCACAGCGCCGACACCGAGCGTCGCCCTGCGCGACAGCGAGCGCGTGCCGGTCGCCGACGCGCCGCGCGCCGGCCCCGCGGACGCGCCGGTCACGGTGGTGGTGGTCAGCGACTTCGAGTGCCCGCACTGCGCGCGCGGTCGCGTGATCGCCGCGGACCTGCGGGCGATGTTCCCCGCGGAGGTTCGGGTGGTCTGGCGCAACCTCCCCGCGGCGTCGCACGGCCACGCGCGGGCGGCGGCGGAGGCCGCGATGGAGGTGCGCGCGCAGCGCGGCGACGAGGCCTTCTGGCGCTTTCACGACATCGTCTTCGCGCACCAGGACGCGCTCGGTCGCGAGGACCTGGAGCGCTACGCGGCGCGCGTCGGCGCGGACCTCCCGCGGCTGCGCGCCGCCCTCGACGAGCGCCTCCACGCGTCCGCCGTGGACGGCGACGTCGCGCTCGCGGAGCGCCTCGGCGTCGACGCC
>JADZDA010000027.1 GCA_020851255.1 Burkholderiales bacterium
ACAGGTGCTTGGGCGGGCCCGCTTCGACCCGCCCCGGCACGCCGTTGAGGCCCTCATGCAGCAGGGTGCGCAACGACCAGCCGGCGCAGTAGCCGGCGAGCATGTCGAGGTCGTGGATGTGGACGTCGCCCTCGCGGTGCGCGCGGCCGATCTCCGGCGCGTAGACGTGCGACAGCCAGTAGTTGGCGACGACCTTGCCCGAGACGTTGAGGATCAGTCCGCCGAGCGAATAGCCCTGGTTCGCGTTGGCGTTGACGCGCCAGTCCTTCTGGTCGAGATACTCGTCGATCGACGCGGCGACGTCGACCAGCGTCTTCTTCTGGTCGCGCAGCCGCGCGTGGCGGTCGCGGTAGACGATGTACGCGCGCGCGGTGTCGAACCAGCCGGCGGCCGCGAGCGTGTGCTCGACGATGTCCTGGATCGCCTCGATGCCGGGCTCGGCGTTCTCGAAGCGGTGCGCCAGCACGCGGCCCACGGATTCGCCCAGCCGGGACGCCTCGGCGCGGTCGAACTCCGCGGTCGCGGCGCCGGCCCGTTCGATCGCGGCGACGATCTTCGCGAGGTCGAACGGCATCCGCCGGCCGTCGCGCTTGACGACCGACCGGGGCAGCGAGGGGGGGCTCGTCGCCTCGTGGGCGGAGCGGGTGGACGTAACCGGCATGCTCCCTCCGTCGGGGTCCGGGCTGGCGCACAGGGCTGTGGCGGGGCCGCCGGACCACCAGATCTGGTGTGAGCGGGGAGGCTAGACCCCAAGGGCTGGGGGTAGCAACCGCTCATCCCCGCCCCGACGCGGTTTTCTTGACCTGGATCAAGCGTTTCGGCGACAGTCCTCGCGCGCCGCTTGACATGGGTCGGACCGGCGCCCGGAGGCATGCCGCTACAATCCCCGGATGTTCCGACGCCCGACCCGGAAGGCGACCGGCTGGCTCGCGATGGCGACCCTGGCGCTGGCGCTCGCGCAGCCGTCCGCCATGCAGGCGAGGGCGTTCGACCCGACAGGGTTCGATCTTTGCGTCGGTGGCAAGCTGGTCCACGGCGCGCCTGCGGGCGTCCCGGCACCGGCCGCGCACGACTGCGACCGCTGCTGCGGATCGGTGTCCGCTGCGCCGGGTCCGGCCTCCGTCCGACCGCCGGTGATCCGTCCGGCGGCCACGCAGGCCGCCCTCCGCCCCGATGGCGCGCCCCGCCTCGCACGAGGCGACCTCGCCAGGGCGCGCGCGCCGCCCGCGGCCTGAATCCTCCGTCCGCCGCCCGCCGCCACCGCCCGGACCCCGTTCCGGCCGGAGACCGGCGTCGGGTCCAGTCCGCAGCCGCGCCCGCATGAGCGGGCGCTCTTTCCGGGATACGCCATGAAACTGCTACGCACGCTCGCCGCCGCCGCCGCCCTGGCCACGGCCCCCTCGCTCCTCGCCCAGGTCGCCGTCGTCGACCCCTGGGTCCGCGGCACGGTCGCGACCCAGAAGGCCACCGGGGCCTTCATGCAGCTCAGGTCCGCGACCGACGTCGCGATCGTCGGGGCGGCATCGCCGGTCGCCGCGGTCGTCGAGGTCCACGAAATGAAAATGGACGGCGGCGTCATGCGGATGTCCGCGATGAAGTCGCTGCCGCTGCCCGCGGGCAAGACGGTCGAGCTGAAGCCCGGCGGCTACCACGTGATGCTGATGGACCTGAAGCAGCCGCTCGCCGAGGGCACGACCGTGCCGATCACGCTGACGGTGCAGGACAAGGACGGAAGGACTTCGACGCTCGAGGTCAAGGCGCCGGTCAAGGGGCTGACCGCTCCGGCGCAGCAGCACAAGCACTGACGCCGGAGCGCATCGAGACGGCGGTCCGGTCCCGGATCCGGGGGCGGGGCCGCCGTTCGCGTTCCTGCGCCGCCTGAGCGATGATCGGGTGCGCGGCGGGAAGCGTCGTCGCTCCGGCAACGGAGTTCCCCTCCCCCGAGGCACCACCGATGAACGCGAACGCCCTCGGTCCCGCCGTCTGGCTCGGCCTCGCGCTGCTGGTGGGCTACTGGATCTGGCTGTGGGCGTTCTTCCGGTACGTCCGGCCGCGGATCATGGAGGCCGCCGGCCGCCGGCTCGGCGTGACCGTCGAGGAGTCGCTGCGCATCCTCGACGCCGGAACCTACGACACGACCGGCGACGCGGCGCTCGGCAAGCGCGGAGCGATCTGGGGTCTCGACCTCGTCGTGCTGCTCGCCGGCACCGTCGGCGTCGCCGCGCTGGTGTTCGTCCCGGCGTTCCTCGTCGCCGAGAGCGGGGCGCTCCTGCCGATCGAGTCGGCGATCACCGGACGCGGCGCGACGATCTCGCCGCTGCCGCGCGCCGACATGCCGATCGCCGCGCGGAAAGCGTCGATCGCGGTCGGCGTGCGCAACACCGGCGCGAAGCCGCTCGCGCGTTGCCGACTCGCCGTCGCGCAGTACACGGCGGCGAACGGCTACCTGACCGGCCGCTCGCCGTGGTTCGATCTCGCGCCCGGCGAGGCGCGCGACGTCGCCGTCGAACTCGACGCGTCGAAACCGCCGGCGGGCGAACACCGCTACCCCGTGAAGCTCGAGTGCGACAACGAACGTCTCGCCGTGGCGGACGGCGTGCTCGTCGTGCGCTGACCGCGCGTCGCACGCGCGCTGCGCGGTGTACCATCGCGGCGCCGGCGCGCGCACCGGTCGGTCGACACGGGCGCGACGCGAGCGGCGGAGGAGACACGATGCCCACCGACATCGAGATCGCGCAGGCCGCGCGATTGAAGCCGATCGACGAGATCGCCGCGGCGCTCGGCGTTCCCGACGCCGCGATCGCGCCCTACGGCCGCACGAAGGCGAAGATCTCGCTCTCCTGGCTCGCGAAGCAGCAGCCCCGTCCCGGCGGCAAGCTCGTGCTCGTCTCGGCGATCAGTCCCACGCCCGCCGGAGAAGGCAAGACGACGACGACCGTCGGGCTGACCGATGGATTGAACCGCATCGGCCGGCGTGCGATCGCCTGCCTGCGCGAGCCGTCGCTCGGACCGGTGTTCGGCATGAAGGGCGGCGCGGCCGGCGGCGGCCACGCGCAGGTCGTGCCGATGGAGGACATCAATCTCCACTTCACCGGCGACTTCCACGCGATCGCCGCGGCGAACAACCTGCTGGCGGCGCTGCTCGACAACCACGTCCACCACGGCAATGCGCTCGGGGTCGACGTGCGCCGGGTGAGCTTCAAGCGCGTCGTCGACATGAACGACCGCGCGCTGCGCCAGGTCACGGTCGCGCTCGGCGGCCCGGGCAACGGCTACCCGCGCGAGGACGGCTTCGACATCGTCGTCGCCTCCGAGGTGATGGCGATCTTCTGCCTCGCGCGCTCGCTCGCCGACCTGAAGCGCCGGCTCGGCAGCATCGTCGTCGCGGAGACGCGCGGCGGCGAGCCGGTGCACGCGCGCGACCTCCGGGCGGACGGCGCGATGGCGGCGCTGCTCAAGGACGCGATCTCGCCCAACCTGGTCCAGACGCTCGAGAACAACCCCGCGATCATCCACGGCGGACCGTTCGGCAACATCGCGCACGGATGCAATTCCGTGATCGCGACCGAGGCCGGACGCCGGCTCGCCGACGTCGTCGTCACCGAGGCCGGGTTCGGAGCCGACCTCGGCGCCGAGAAGTTCATCGACATCAAGTGCCGCAAGTCGGGTCTCTCGCCGGACGTCGTCGTCCTGGTGGCGACCGTCCGCGCGCTCAAGTACCACGGCGGCGTCGAGGTCGACGCGCTCACCGCCGAGAACCTGCCGGCGCTCGAGAAGGGCATCGCGAACCTCGAGCGCCACGTCAACAACGTCCGCAACCACTACGGGCTGCCGTGTGTGATCGCGGTCAACCGGTTCTCGTCGGACACCGAGGCCGAGATGGCGCTGCTCAAGCGGAAGATCGCGCACCACGACGCGCCGGTGGTCGTCGCGAACCATTGGGCGGACGGCGGGCGCGGCGCCGAGGATCTCGCGCGGGCGGTCGTCGACGTGATGGGCCGCGTGCCGCCGAACCTCAGGTTCCTCTACGACGACGACGACACGCTCTGGGACAAGCTCGGCAAGGTCGCCCGCACGGTCTACGGGGCGTCCGAGGTGACCGCCGACAGCAAGGTGCGCGCCCGGATCAAGGCGCTGCAGTCCGCCGGCTACGGGCGCTACCCGGTGTGCATCGCGAAAACGCAGTATTCGTTCTCGACCGATCCCAGGCTCCGCGGCGCGCCGTCGGGCCACGTCGTCAACGTGCGCGAGGTGCGGCTCGCCGCCGGCGCCGAGTTCATCGTCGCGATCTGCGGGGACGTGATGACCATGCCCGGGCTGCCGAAGGAACCCTCGGCCGCGCGGATCGACGTCGACGACGACGGCAGGATCAGCGGGCTCTTCTGAGCGCGGCGCCGGGGGACGGCCCGGCGCGCATCCGCATCCCGATCGCGCGCTCGGCGGCGGCGCCCGTCAGACGACCGCGACATCGAACGCGCGCTCGACGAACCACACGGCGGCGAGCACTGCGATCAGGACCGATCCCGCGCCCAGCGCGTAGCGGCGGTAGGCCGGCGTCGCGCGCGCCGTGTAGGCGAGCGGCAGGAAGGCCAGCACGATCGCGAGCTGTCCGAGCTCCACCCCGGCGTTGAACGCGGCGAGCGACAGCGCCAGCGCATCGCGCGGCAGGCCCAGCTCCGCGAGGACACCGGCGAACCCGAAGCCGTGGATCAGGCCGAATCCGAACGCCGCGATCCAGCGGCCATGGCGGACGACCGGGAAGAGGTTGTTGAGCGCGGCGAGCACGACCGAGAGCGCGATCGCCGACTCCACCCAGCGCGCCGGCAGGGCGACGATCTCCAGCGCGGCGAGCGTGAGCGTGATCGAATGGGCGAGCGTGAACGCGGTCACGATCTTCGCGACGTCGATGAAGGCCGGCATGAAACCGTCCGCCGGCGCCCAGGCGCCGCGGCCGTCGACGCGCCGCCGGATCAGCACGGCCGGCAGCAGCAGCGAGAGCAGGAACAGGACGTGGTCGTAGCCGGTGCCGATGTGCACGACGCCTTCGCGCAGCCAGGCGAGCGCCTGGGCGGACATGCCGCCGCCGGCCGAGACGGTCACCGTGGGCGCTGCAGCCGAGAGCGCCGCGTTCGTCCGACCCGCGGTACCGCCGACGCGCACCAGACCGCGATGCTGCGGATCGAGGTCGAAGAGCAGCCGGTAGTCGATGCCGACCGTCGGCGAGCCCGCCGGGCAGGCGCCGGCGAGCGCGAGCACCGCGTAGGCGCCGTCGCTGTGCCGGTCGACCGCGAGCGACGGTGCCGAGAGTTCGCAGACCTCGCCGCCGGACCGCACGGTGAGGCGTGCGAGCGCCCAGGATGCGAGGTCGCGCTCGCGCGCCCGGAGTTCGCCCCAGGTGACGGCTCCGTCGGCATCGGCGTCCAGATCGAGCGCGAGATCCGCGTCGCGGATCGCGATGTCCCAGCGGCCGGCGAGCGCGCCGTCGGCGAACTCGATCGTGAGGTAGCTGTCGCTCGCCTTGTGCGCCGCGGCCGGAGGCGGCGCACAGAGCGCGACGCCCATCAGCAACGCGACGGCGATCGATCGCGCGTTCATGCGCGCACCCCGCCGGTCGCCGACCGCACGTCGACCAGCCCGGTCCGATCGATCCACGCGCGAGCGAGCGCGAGCGCGGAAGCATCGCCCGCCGCGCTCGCCGCGTCGACGAGCAATCGGAGGTCGGCCGGTTCCTTCTGGACCGCGAAATTCGCGCGAGCGAGCGCGACCGCCCGGGAGGCATCGCCCTCGACGGTCAGCGCGTAGCGCGCCTCCTCGCGCCGATGGACGGCATCGCCGCGACGGCGCGCGGCGTCGACACGCGCCGCGAGTTCGGCGCGCTCTTCGGCGTTCCTCGCGCCGCGCGCGGGCACCTGCGCCCCGGCGATCACCAGCCGCAGGAGCAACGCATCATGGCGCGCATGGGGCTCGAGCAGGCGGATCGCGTCGGACGGCCGGCCGGTGTCGATCAGCAGATCGGCGTACGCGCCGATCAGGTAGCCGTCGGTGGCGTCGAGCGCGAAAGCGTCACGGAAACGCGCCTCCGCGACGGCGGCGGCGCCGCGACGCGCGGCGATCTCGCCGGCGAGCGTGAGCGCCCAGACCCGCACCGCACGCTGCGTATCGCGGTCGACGTCCAGTGCCCGGGAGAGCGCCTCCTCGGCTCGCGCAGCGCGCGCCGTCGCTCCGTCCGCGCTCGCGCGGCAGGCCGCGGCGATCAGCGGCGCGACCCGCAACGCGAGCCGGTCGCAGTCGGTCCGCGCCTCGTCGTGGCGGCCGACCACCGAGCGCACCGTGGCCCGGGTGAGCAGCGCCTGGGCGTCGCCGGGCGCGCGCGCCACGAGGCGGTCGAGATCGCGCAGCGACCCGTCGAAATCGTGGAGACTCTGCTTGATCGTCGCCCGCAGCAGCAGCGCGTCGCGCGGGGCGTCGTCGGCGTTCCACCACGGACCGAGCGCGGCCTGGGCGTGACCGAGCGGCCGCGGGTCGCCGGTCGCCCGGGACGCTTCGATCGCTCGGCGGGCGTACGCGGTCGCGAGCGCGAGGTCGCCGGGCGCGCGACGCTGCGCGGCACGCAGCTTCTTCATCGCGGCCATCGCCGGGTCGCGCGATTCGGGCAGCCGTTCGATCACGGTGTCGTCCGATGCCGGGACGAACGGCGCGCAGATTCCCGTCGCCGCGGTCAGCGCCGCGACGGCGAACGCGAGGCACAAGGTTCTCATGCGCAACTCCTGGGCGGGACCGGCACGGCGCCGAACCTGCTGCGCCGTGCCGGCCGGGCCCGGCGGCTACCGGGCGGAGCGCTTGACCGCGTTGTTGTCGTTCGGAGAACCCCTCAGCGGCGCGCGGAGGTAGGGGAATTCCTCGGCGAAGAACGCGTCGCTGATGAATGCGCCGTCGGTGTAGCGCAGCGCGCCGGCCGGGGCGTCAGCGGGCTTGCAGCCGCCCAGGTTCAACGTGCACAGCACACCCATGGCGACCCGCAGCTCGATGTCGACGACGTCGTCGACCGGGCGCCGGCCGTTCGGGAAGCCGGCGTTGTCGCCGCCGAGCACGCCCAGCCGGTTCTGCTGGCCCTTGGGCGTGGGCGCGATCGCCGTGTTGAGCCGCAGCATCTCCGAGGCGACCACGTTCGCCGGCTTGTTGAGGCCGTCCAGGCCGGTCAGGAACGCGGCGATCAGATCGGTGCGCGGGAAATTCGTCGGGGCCTTGACGCCGGCGGCGCCGAACAGGACCTCGAGCAGCATCGGCAGCGTCGGATTCGTGACATAGTCGGCGAACTGGCCGTCGTCCCCGGGCTCGCTCGCGTTGAAGCGGTTCTTGTCCTTCAGCCCGATCACGACCTCGTTGACCAGCGGCATGCCCAGCCGCGAGACCTGCACGAGCTCGCCGGACGCGACACTGGCGCCGTCGAGCCCGGGGGTCGGCGTGGCGGTCACGCTGCGGTTCATCGGCACGCTCGCCGTCGTCCAGGCGCCGATGATGTCGCCCTTGCCCTCGGTCAGGCACGGGATCGGCACCTCGAGCACGATCGCGGTCACGTTCTTGTCGGAGAGCTTGTCGTCGGTCGCCACCTCGGCGAGCGGATCGAGCTCCACCGCCGGGTACTTGATGTTGACCAGGTCGAAGATCTCGCCCAGGTTGACGACGAACGGATCCTTGCGCTGGCCGACGAACACGCGCGCCGGCTGCGCGCAGCCGGGGATGTTCGCGTTGGCGATGTGCGCGTTCGCGTAGCCGATGTAATTGGAGATCGTCTTCTGGCCGATGTAGTCGACCGGCTTCTGGAACGTGGTTCCGCCGGTCGCCGCGTTGGTCACCGGCTGCTTCGTCCCGGTGCGCCGCGGACCGCGGATCACGTCGATCGTGTAGGTCTCGGTGACGTTGAGCGCGCCCGAGCCCGGTTGGCTCACGTCACCGGACCCGTTGACCACCAGCGGAATGGCGACCGGCTTGCCGCCGACGGTGAACTTGTTGTCGGCGAGCTGGTTCTGGAAGCGGAACTGGAAGGTGAGGTTCTCGCGCGCGCCGCCGTCGTTGCTGACGTGGATCTCGTAGACCGCCGTCGGTTCGAGCTTGAAGTAGTTCGGCGCGCCGTAGGCGTCCTGCAGCGGAATGTAGTTGGCGATCAGCGTCGCGTAGCCTTCCCGCCCGGGCTCGTAGCTGCGGAACAGGTAGAAGTCGGTGCCGTCGGTCTGCGGCTGCGTCGAGATGAACGGCGCTTCGCGGTGGCTCGACGCTTCGACGCCGGGTGCGGCGATCAGGCCGGCGGCGATCATCGCCGCGGCGATGCCGCGCCGCAGCAGGGATTCCGGTTTCATGACGAACTCCTCTCGTTCGGGTGGGGGCGCGGACGGGCTGCACCGGCCCGGTGATCGGGTCGGGTGAGCGTCCGTGTCCCGCATTACGGGCGACGGTCCGGATTGGATGCAGGGGGAAGTGGGGTCAGACTCGAATTTCGCCGAAGGGCGAAATTCGAGTCTGACCCCAATTTCTTCGACTACTTGCGCAACGCGTCGATCCCCTCGGCGACACCGGCGAGCGTCAGCGGGAACATCCGGGGACCGAGCGCGCGCAGCACGATTTGCGTGGAGCGCGTGTATTCCCAGCCTCGCGCCGGCTCGGGGTTGAACCAGGCACGGTGCCGGAAGTGCTCGAACAGGCGCTTGAGCCACACGACGCCGGCCTCGTCGTTCGCGTACTCGACGCTGCCGCCGACCTCGGTCAGTTCGTAGGGACTCATCGCCGCATCGCCGACGATCACGACACGCCAGTCGGGGCCGTAGGTGCGTATCAACTCGAGCGTCGACGTGCGTTCCGAGCGGCGGCGCGCGTTGTCGCGCCAGACGTGGTCGTAGATGCAGTTGTGGAAATAGAAATGCTCGAGATGGCGGAACTCGGACTTCGCCGCCGAGAAGAGCTGCTCGCACACCTCGACATGCGGATCCATCGAGCCGCCGACGTCGAGGAACAGCAACACCTTGACGCGGTTGCGCCGCTCCGGCTGCAGCTTGAGATCGAGCCACCCGGCGTTGCGCGCCGTGCCCTCGATCGTGCCGTCGAGGTCGAGCTCCTCCGGTACGCCTTCGCGCGCGAAGCGCCGCAGCCGGCGCAGCGCGAGCTTCAGGTTGCGAGTGTTCAGCTCGACGTCACCGTCGAGGTTGGCGAAATCACGCGCGTCCCAGACCTTCACCGCGCTGCGGTTGCCGCCCTCGCCGCCGACGCGGATGCCTTCCGGGTGATAGCCGTACGCGCCGAACGGGCTCGTGCCGCCGGTCCCGATCCACTTGCTGCCACCCTGGTGACGCGCCTTCTGCTCCTCGAGCCGCTTCTTGAAGAGCTCCATCAGCTTGTCGAGGCCGCCGAGCGCCTCGATCCGCTTCCTGTCCTCGTCGGACAGGTGACGGATGAACTCCTTTTTCAGCCACTCCTCGGGAATCGTGCCGCGGATGTCGAAGATCGCCTCGACGCCCTTGAAGTAGCTGCCGAACGCGAGGTCGAAGCGGTCGAAGTGCTGTTCGTCCTTGACCAGCGACATGCGGGCAAGCGCGTAGAAATCGTCGATCGACAGCGACACCACGCGGGCGTCCAGCGCTTCGAGCAGCGTCAGGAACTCGCGCGTCGACACCGGCAGGCGGTGCGATTTCAGGTGGAGGAAGAAGTCGATCAGCACGGTTTGGCGGCGACGGCCGGGTCGAAGATACCACCGTCGTCGGCTGGGTGAGCGGCACTACGGAGCAGGCGCCGATAAGGGCTTGGCCGTAGTCGAGGCTGTCCGTCGTGGTTTCACCCATCAAAGCGGACATCCAGGCGGCGTTTTTGAGACATGGGGCTCGAATCTGCTTCCCGATCGCGTGACCAGGATGGCCCGACCCGGCGCAGGGGGCTATGCTGGCGGGATCGCCGTCGGCATCCAGCCGCGACGGGGCGACTCAGGGGGAGCCATGGACCGCACGGTGAATGGATGGGCTGTGGTAACGACCGGACCGAGATCGCGGGTGCGCGATGTCGCGAAGGGTCTCGCACTCGCGGCGTTCGTCGGTGCGACCGCCGTCGCCCCGGACGTCGGGGCCGAGATCTTCGTCACCAATGACAGCTCCAGCTCGGTGACCGTCTACGCGGGCACGGCGAATGGAAATCAGTCGCCGGCGCGGCAGATCACGGGCCTGACCGACACGCCGCGAGGCATCGCCGCAGACACCGTGAACGGCGAGATTCTCGTCGCCACGCAGTCCGGTACGTTGTTCGTGTATTCGATCAACGCCAACGGGGCCGCGTCGACGCTTCGAACGATCACCGGCGGCAACGACTTCCAGGGCGTCCACGTCGACACGGTCAACAACGAGATCTTCATCGCAGACCGGGGCGACAGCTCGATTCGCGTGTACGCCCGCACCGATTCCGGGGCGGCGGTCCCGCTGCGGACGGTCGACGTCGGTGCCGAGCCCCGCGGCGTGTTCGTCGACACCGTCGCGAACGAACTGGTGGTCACGGTCCCCGATCGCGTGCTGGTCTACTCGCGGACCGCTACGGGCGCCGCGGCCACGCTGCGCGATATCACGTGGTCGACGCCTCCCGGCGACCTTTCGCAGGTCTTCGTCGACCGCGCCAACGACGAGATCGTCGTGGCGAATCACGGCTCCTCCGCCATCCGCGTCTGGTCACGCACGGCCAGCGGGGACGTCGCGCCGCTGCGGTCGATCATCGGCGCGAGCACGCTGCTCGATTCGCCGCGCGGGGTCGCATTCTGCCCCGGTACCAATGAATACGTCGCCGCCGCGAGGAACAACGACTTGCTGACCACGTACTCGCGTACCGCGGTGAACGACGTGCCGCCGCAACGCACGATTTCGGGACCGGCGACCCAGCTCTCCAGCCCGAGGTTCCTCGCGGTCACCGGGAGCTGCTCGGCGATCGCCTCGGTCTCGGTACCGGCGACCGACACCTCCGCCCTGCTGGTTCTGCTAGCGCTCCTGGGACTCGCGGGCATGTTCCAGCTGCACCGGCGTCGAACCTAGCGGGAGTGGACGGGGCGGGTAGCCGCGCAACACAGCCGTTCGCGGCCCGCCCCGGCTTCCGGTTTCCGGTGCAGGTCAGGCACGGCCCAGGAACAGGCCGGCCGCCAGCAGCGCCGGCGTCGCGAGATTGACGACGACATTCCGGCCCATCGCCGGCAGCAGCGCATCGACGTCGTCGGGGTGCGCGAGCGCGGCACGCGCCGCGGACCAGGCGAGCGGCGCGGTCGCGAGCCCCGCGAGCGCGGTCCAGGGCAGTGCGCGCAGCGCGACACCGGCGACGATCGAAACGTACGCCGCGGCGACCAGTCCCGCGTAGACGCGCGCCGCCTGCGCACGCCCCTGGACGATCGCGAGGTGCCGGCGCCCGATCGCCCGGTCGGGCTCGACGTCGGGGAACTGGTTGAGCAGCAGGAGCGCGTTCACCAGGAAGAACGGCACGAGCGCCGCGAATCCGGCCGCCCGGTCGTATTGCCCGCCCACCGCGATCGCGGTGCCCACGACCATCAGCGGACCGAACCCGAGCCCCGGCGCGACCAGGCACAGCCACGGCGAGCGCGTGATCCAGGACGTGTAGCCCAGCACGAGCGCGACGCCCAGCAGTCCGAGCGGCAGCAGCACGGCGCCGCGCAGCGAAACGAGCCACAGCCCCGCCGCGACGGTGACGCCGAGCGCGAAGAGCGCCGTGGCGAGCGCGAAGGGCGCCGCCGCCGGATCGGCCGGCAGCACGCCGCTGCCGCCGGAGAACGGCGTGCGGCGCGTCGTCGCGTCGAGGCCGCTCCTGAAATCGAGGTACTCGTTGAACGCGTTGACGCTCACGTGCGCGGCGAGCGCTGCGACGAGCGCCACCGCGGCGAGCGGCCATGCGAACGCGGCATCGGCGTGGCGGGCGGCCGCGACGCCGAGCAGCACACAGGAGAGCGTCAGCGCGAGGAACGGCACGCGCATCGGCCCGAAGAGGCGTGTCGCGGTGGACATCGTCGGTCGTCCGGTCACTGTGGCGTCCTGGCCCGAGGTCGACTCAGCGTGGCCGGCCGAGCTGGTGGTCGAGGTGCTTCTTCACCGCCGGCCACTCGTGATCGACGATGCTGAAGACGACGGTGTCGCGCCGGGCGCCGTCCGATCCGAGCTGGTGGCTGCGCAGCACCCCGTCCTGCTTCGCGCCCAGCCGCGCGATCGCTTCGCGGCTCGCGAAGTTGAACCAGTGCGTCCGGAATTCGACCGCGATGCAGCCGAGCCTCTCGAACGCGTGCCCGAGCAGCAGGCGCTTGCACTCGGTGTTGACCGCCGTGCGCTGCACGCGCTTCGCGTACCACGTGTGCCCGATCTCGAGCCGGCGGTTCACGGCGTCGACGGCGAAGTAGCGCGTGCACCCGACGATCGCGCCGGACGCGTGGTCGCGGACGACGAACGGCATCGCGCCCAGTCGCTCGCGCATGTCGAGCGCGGCCGCGACGTACTCCGCCATCCTCTCCGGCGGCGCGATCGACGTGAACCACAGACGCCACAGCTCACCGTCGCGGACCGCGTCGGCGAGCGCGTCGGCATGCCCGGCCTCGAGCGGTTCGAGCGTGGCGTGGCGACCGGCGAGCGTGACCGGTTCGACGAACCGGCTCACCGCCCCGCCCGCGCCATGAACGCGACGCGTTCGAACAGGTGGACGTCCTGCTCGTTCTTGAGCAGAGCCCCGTGCAGCGGCGGGATGAACACCTTGCGGTCGCCGCTCTTGAGGGCCTCGGGCGGGATGTCCTCGGCGAGCAGGAGCTTGAGCCAGTCGAGGAGCTCGGACGTCGACGGCTTCTTCTTGAGCCCCGGCACCTCGCGCAGACCGAAGAAGACCTCCATCGCCTCGGCGAGCAGCGCCTTCTTGAGCCCCGGGAAGTGCACGTCGACGATCTTCGCCATCGTCTCCTTGTCGGGGAACCGGATGTAGTGGAAGAAGCAGCGGCGCAGGAACGCGTCGGGCAGCTCCTTCTCGTTGTTCGACGTGATGACGACCAGCGGCCGGTGCCTGGCGACGATCGTCCGGTGCAGTTCGTAGACGTAGAACTCCATCCGGTCGAGCTCGCGCAGGAGATCGTTGGGGAATTCGATGTCGGCCTTGTCGATCTCGTCGATCAGCACGATCGCCGGTGTCTCGCTCTCGAAGGCTTCCCACAGCACGCCCTTCTTCACGTAGTTCCCGATGTCGGCGACCTTCGCGTCGCCGAGCTGCGAATCGCGCAGTCGCGACACCGCGTCGTACTCGTAGAGCCCCTGCTGCGCCTTGGTCGTCGACTTGACGTGCCACTGGTAGAGCGGTCGCCCGAGGCTACGGGCGACCTCTTCGGCGAGCAGGGTCTTGCCGGTGCCCGGCTCGCCCTTGACGAGCAGCGGGCGTTCGAGCGCGAGCGCGGCGTTCACCGCGAGCTTCAGGTCGTCGGTGGCGACGTAGGTGTCGGTGCCTTCGAAGCGCATGGGGTCCGGACGCGGGGCGAAAGCCCGATGGTATCGGAAATCGGTCCGCGATCGCCCCGACGGGCCGGGCGCGAAACCCGCGCACCCCGTGTGTCCGGACGCCGGCCCGCGCGCCCCCGCCCATTGACCCGGATCAAGTGGCCGTCCCGTCGGTTTGGCTAGGGTCGCGGATACGCCAGAATCCGCGATCCCCCACCCGCCCGCGTCGCAGCGCGGGCGTGTTTCAGTCGACGGATCGTGTGCGAGCCCCGGCGCCATCTCGCGTCCGCCGGCTGGAGGGAATGGACATGTTCGACCAAACGATACGCAGCGTCATGCGACGCCGGGGACTCGTCAAGGCGGCCCCGGACGCGACCGTGCGCAAGGTCGCCCGGCAGATGGCGACCCGGAACGCGGGAGCGGTGCTCGTCATCGACCGCGATCGCCTCGTCGGCATTTTCACCGAGCGCGACGCGGTATTCCGCGTGATCGCGCCCGGGCTCGATTCCGACGCGACCCGGTTGCGCGACGTCATGACCCGCGACCCGACGACGATCGGGCCGGAGATCCCGTTCGGAACGGCGCTCGCACTGATGCACGAGAAGGGGTTCCGCCACCTCCCCGTGCTCGACAGGGGCAAGGTCGTCGGGCTCGTGTCTGCCCGCAGCGCCATGGATCCCGAACTCGAGGACTTCCGCGCCGAAGCGAACCGGCGCGAGCGCTTCCGCGCCGGTGCTACCGAGCCCCGGAAAGCGCCTGCAGCAACCAGAGCGCGGCCATCCCGGCGCCGAGCGTCCTGAGCGTGCTGCGCGTGTAGTACGCGACGACCGCGGCGAAGATCGCCGCAGGCACGCGCGGCCCGAGCTCGGGGGCCGCGCCGATCGACGGCGCCAGCAGCATCGGCAGCACCAGCGCAGTGAGCATCGCGACCGGAACGTAGCGCAGCGCCTGCGCGAGCAGCGCCGGCACGCGGCGCTGCGCGAAGAACTCGATGAACGAGAGCCGCGCGAGGTAGTTGATCGCACCGACCGCGACGATCACCGCCCAGAGCTTCAGCGCGCCGTCCATCGCTCCCTCGCGATCTCGCAAACGGTCGCCGCGACGATGCCGAGCACACCGGCGACGGCGAGGTTGAGGCGCATCGGCAGGTCGGCCAGCGCGAGGACGGCGACGGCCGCGACCGCCGCCGCCAGGACCGCCGGCAGCGACCGGAGCAGCGGGGCGACCAGCGCGATGAAGCACAGCGGCACCGCGAAATCGAGCGACCACGACGCGGGTATCAGGTTGCCGGCGAAAAAGCCCGCGAGATTGGTGATCTGCCAGGAACTCCAGAGGGCGACGCCGCTGCCCAGGAAATGGAGCGCCGCCCCGTGCTTGTCGTGGCCCTCGTCGAACCGGCGGATCGCGACCGCGAACGACTGGTCGGCGAGCATGTAGGCAAGCGTGCGCCGGAACCGCACGCCCAGCGGCTTCAAGTGCGGCGCCATCGCCGCGCTGTACATGAGAAAGCGCAGCCCCAGCACGAAGCAGGTCAGCACGATGATCGCGGCCGGCGCACCGGCCGCGTAGAGCTGGATCGCGAGGATCTGCGCGGCGCCGGAGAACACGACCGCCGACAGTCCCAGCGCGGCGAGCCAGTCGAAGCCGGCCGCCGCCGCCCCTACTCCGCAGACGAGCCCGAACGGGACCAGCCCGATGCAGGCCGGCAGCATCTCGGCGAAACCGTCGCGGAAGTCCTTCGTGGCGAGTACGTGGCGCATGCGGCGCGGGTGGCGCGATGCGCCGGCGGTCCGCGGATCGGGTCGCGGATTACCGCCATTCTAGGTCAGATCGTCGCCCTCTTCGGGAGGTCCGTGCCGGCCTGCTCAACCCTTCACGCCGCCGGCGGTCAGCCCACCGACCACGCGCTCCTGGAATATCGCGATCAGGATGCAGATCGGCACGATCGCCACGATGAGCGCCGCGGAGATGAGCGGCCAGGGGAACGCGAACTCGCCCTGGTAGAGCGTGATGCCGACCGAGAGCGTGCGCATGTTGACGCGGTTCATCATCGTCAGCGCGAGCAGGAACTCGTCCCAGGCGTTGACGAAAGCGAGGATCGCCGCGGTGAACACGCCCGGGGCCGAGAGCGGGATCACGACCTTGAACAGCGCGCCCACGCGCGAGCAGCCGTCGACCATCGCGGCCGCCTCGAGGTCGGGCGGGATGTCCTGGAAGAACGCCGCCATGACCAGCGTGCAGACCGGCAGCGACAGCACCGCGTAGGGCAGGATCAGCGCGAGATAGGTATTGAGCAGCCCCGCCTCGCGCATCAGCTTGAACAGCGGCACCATCAGCGTGATCAGCGGGAACATCGCGACCGCGAGCAGCACCGACATGATGAGGTTGCGGTGCGGCAGCCGCAGCCGCGTGAGCGCGTAGGCGGCGAGCGCGCCGACGAACACGCACAGCGCCGTCGACAGCGTCGCGACGACGAAGCTGTTCCACATGAAGCGCAGGATCGGCTGCGCGGTGAACGCGGTCGCGTAGTTCTCGAGCGTCGCCGCGTCGGGCAGATAGGTGATCGGGACCCTGAGGAGCTCGGTCTCGGTCTTGAGCGAGGTCAGCAGGATCCAGACGGCCGGGAAGAATCCGTTGACGACGACGATCGCCCCGGCGATCCAGATCATCGCCCGCTTCTTCACCGGCACGCCGAAGAGTTCGAGCGCCATCGTCGCCCCCCGATCAGTCTTCACCGGATCGCGACGTGCTGCGCCGCGTGTAGCGGAGATAACCCGCGGTCGCCACCATGCTGATGACGAACATCAGCGCAGCCAGCGCGCTGCCGTAGCCGAAGTCGAGGAAATCGAGCGTCGTCTTGTGGATGTACATGGCGAGCGTCTCGGTCGAGTCGCCCGGCCCGCCTCCGGTCATCGCGTAGGGGATGTCGAACGTCTGCACCGCGGTGATCGTGCGGAAGATCAGCGCGACGAAGATCGCGGGCCGGAGCATCGGCAGCGTGATCTCCCGGAACTGCTGCCATTTCGACGCGCCGTCGACCTCGGCCGCCTCGTAGAGCGACTTCGGGATCGTCTGCAGGCCGGCGAGCAGCATCAGCGCCATGAACGACGACGCCTTCCAGATGATCGTGAGCGAGATCGCCCAGTGGGCGAGCGTCGGCGTCGACAGCCACTGCATCGGCTCGATGCCGGCGGCGACGAGCCAGTTGTTGACCACGCCGGTGTTGTACTCGAAGAACCAGCGGAAGATGAGGCCGGCGAAGACGAGCGGCAGCGCCCACGGCAGCAGCAGGCCCAGGCGGACCGGCCACTTGACGCGGAACGGCTGGTTCGCGAGCAGCGCGAGACCGAGCCCCACGATCAGCGCGCCGGGCACCGTGACGACGATGTAGAGGATCGTGTTCCAGGTCGAGTGCCAGAACCGGTCGTCGTCGAACGCGCGCAGGTAGTTGTCGAAGCCGACGAAGGCGGCGCCGGCCTGCGGGTTGTTCGGGTCGACGCTCGTGAGGCTCGTCCAGAAGAGCGTCGCGATCGGGTAGACGACGATGACGGCGAGCAGCAGCGCCGCCGGCGCGAGCAGCAGCGCGCCGAGTGCGCGCTCGGAGAGATCCTTGTTCGCCGACGGGTTCGTCGCGGTCGTGTTCATCGGTTGGGGGCGCCGGTGCGCGGCGCCGGCCCGCTCCCCGGTCGCGGGGTGAGCGGGCCGGACCGAGGGACGCTCCGGTCAGCGGTAGACCGTCTTGAGCCGGCTCTTCATGTCGTTGAGCGCGACGTCGGTGGTCTTGGTTCCCGCGAGGTACGCGTTCATGTTGCTGCGGATGATGTCGGAGACCATCGGGTACTGCGCCGACACCGGCCTCGACTTCGCGCCCTCGACCACCGGCAGCGCCTCGGCGAACCACGGATTGGCCTTGAGCACCTCGGGGTCCTTGTACACGCTCGGGAACACCGGCAGGTGCGAGGCGAGGATCGCCTGCATCTTCGAGACTTCCGGCGACGAGAGGTAGCGCGCGAATTTCACCGCCTCGGGCTTGTTCTTCGAGTACGCGGAGACCGCGACCTGCCAGCCGCCGATGCAGGTCGCGCTCTTGCCGCCCTGGTCGTGCGGCAGCGTCGCCACGCCGATCTTGCCCTTGACCTTCGAGTCCGCGTCGTTCTCGAGACGGTTCCAGACGTAGCCCCAGCTCATCGCGAAGAGCAGGTTGCCCGCCTGCATGTCGATGCGGATCCGGTCGGTCGGGATCTCGGCGATGTTCCTGGGCAGCACGCCGGCCTGCTTCATCCGGCCGTAGAGCTGGAACGGCTGGCGGGCCTGCGGCGTGTCGAGGTTGAGCTTGCCGTCCTTGGTGAGGTCGGAACCCATGCCCCACAGCGGCACGAGGTACGTGCACACCGTGCCCTCGATCGGCGCGCCGGCGGTCGAGAAGCCCTGCAACTGCGGGTTCTTCTCGCCTTCCATGACGATCTTCGCCGTCTCCATCATCTCGTCCCAGGTCCTGGGCACCGGGCGCTTGTACTTCTCGAGCAGGTCCTTGCGGTAGTACATGAACTGCGAGTCGGCGAAGTACGGCAGTGCGATCAGCTTGCCCCCGACCTGGTTCGCGTCGGCGTACGCCTTGAGGTAGGTCGGCAGGACCTTCGCCTTGTCCGCGCCCAGATAGGCGTCGAGCGGCTCGGCCCAGCCCTGCGCCGCCCACTGCGCCGGGCGGATCACGTCGATGAGGACCAGGTCGAGCACCGAATCCTTCGACGAGAGCACCGTCGACAGGTACTGCTGCTGCGCCTCGGACGTCGCCCCGCCGACCTCGACATCGACCTTCACGGCCGGATTGCGCTTCTGGTACTCGTCGGCGATCTTGCGCATCACGTCGGGCCGCTGCTGGCCGCCGGTGAAGATGCGCAACGTCGTCTGCTGCGCCCACGAGTTCGCCGCGAACGCGGCGGCCAGCGCGGCGGCGGTGAGGATCTTCCAGGACTTCATCGTTGCCTCCTTCGTCGTGTTGTTTGCGTCGTTGCCGTGTGCTTCACCAGTCGGCGCCGCGGATGGCGACGCCGGTCTTGTCGTCGAACAGGTGGAACCGGGAGAGCGCGAGCGCGACGTCGATCGGCTGTCCGGGCCTGAGCGCCGCGTCGGGCGAGAACCGCCCGGTCATCTCGCCGGCGTCGGTCCGATCACCGAGGCGCACGAGCCCGAGCGTGTCGGAGCCCAGCGGCTCGACCAGCACGACCGAGCCGCGGACGCGCGCGACGTCCGGCTCGGCCGCTGCGGCCACGCCGATGTGTTCGGGCCGCAGGCCGAAGGTGACCTCGCGCCCGGCGTGGCGCGCGCATTCGGCGACGCGTCGGGCCGGCACCGGCAGGTCGATGCCACCGGCGAGGTGCAGCGTCCTGCCGCCCTCCCCGACGCGGGCCGCGAGGAAATTCATCGGCGGCGATCCGGTGAATCCGGCGACGAACTTCGCCGCGGGCCGGTTGTAGATCCCGTCGGGCGTGTCGACCTGGATCAGGTTGCCGGCCTGCAGGACCACGATGCGGTCGGCGAGCGTCATCGCCTCGACCTGGTCGTGCGTGACGTAGACGATCGTGTTGCCGAGCTTCTGATGCAGCTTCTTGATCTCGACGCGCATCTCGGCGCGCAGCAGTGCGTCGAGATTGGACAGCGGCTCGTCGAACAGGAAAGCCTTGGGCTGACGGACGATCGCGCGCCCCATCGCCACCCGCTGGCGCTGCCCGCCCGAGAGCTCGCGGGGCTTGCGCTGGAGGAGATGCTCGATCTGCAACACGGCGGCCGCCTCGGCGACGCGCGCGTTGATCTCGTGTTCGGGGCGCTTGCGCAGGCGCAGGCCGAACGCCATGTTCTCGAACACCGACTTGTGCGGATAGAGCGCGTAGTCCTGGAACACCATCGCGATGTCGCGCGAGCGCGGCGGCAGCTCGTTGACGACGGTGCCGCCGATCACGATCTCGCCCGAGGTGATCTCCTCCAGCCCGGCGATCATCCGCAGCAGCGTCGACTTGCCGCAGCCGGACGGCCCGACGAAGACGACGAACTCCCCCGAGCGGACCTCGAGGTCGACGCCGTGGACGACCCGGTTGGTGCCGTAGGCCTTGACGACCTTGCGCAGGCTCAGCTCGGACATGGCAGGTCCTCTCGCGCGCGCGGCGGTTCCCCGGCGCGGGTCCGGGCGTGCGCGCCCGGACGAATCGCCGGCAGTCTAGACCGCCTCCCGTCGCACGGATAGCGGTTGCGCGTCGTCATGTCCGTCCCGATCCCGCGTCGGTGAATTCAGGCGACGACGCTCGTCTGGCCGAGCCCGGCGTCGACGATGAGGTTCTGCCCGGTGATGCCGCGCGCCTCGTCCGAGGCGAGGAACAGCGCGGTGCGCGCGACGTCGTTCTCGGACAGCCGGAACTTGAGGCACTGCTGGTCGAGGAACTCGCGTTCGGCCTCCGGGGTGTTCCACAGCCGCGCCTGCCGCTCGGTCACGATCGCGCCGGGCACGATGGCGTTGACGCGGATGTTCTTCGACCCGAGCTCGCGCGCGAGCACCCGGGTCATGCCGCCGATCGCCGCCTTCGCCGTCGTGTAGCCGACCATCGCCGGCCGCCCGCGCATCCACGAGATCGAGCCCAGGTTGATCACCGAGCCGCCGCCGGCGCCGGCCATCATCGGCGCGACCGCCTGCGTCGCGAAGAACTGGTGGCGCAGGTTCACCGCCTGGTTCTCGTCCCAGTATTCGACGGTCACGTCGCCCATCGCGTGACGGTCGTCGCGCGCGGCGTTGTTGACGAGCACGGTGATCGGACCGAGCGCCCGGGCCGCGTCCCCGATCGCACGCTGCAGCGCGGGGATGTCGCGCACATCGGCGCGCGCGTAGTGCAGCATCGAACCGGGCAGTCGGGCGACCAGCGCGCGTGACGGCTCGTCGGCGATGTCGCAGAACCCGACGCGCGCGCCCTGGCCCGCGAACGCGCGCACGAACGCCGCGCCGATGCCGCTGCCTCCGCCGGTGACGAACACCGTGCGGCCGGCGAGATCGGGATACCGCGCCAGCGCGTCCGTCGACACCCGGATTCCTCCTGCCCGCGATCGGGCCCGTGCCCGGGCGTGCTCCGCGATCGGGCCGCGGGCGCCAGGGTCAAGTCCTCCATATCATCTATATCACATAGATGACTTCACTGTCCAGTCCCGGCTAGAATCGCCCGGAGCATCCGTCGGCGCGATCCGCGACCCCGACCAGCCCGTTATTGCAACGCAACAATTGTCGTGCCGGGTCTCGGCGCGCCCACTGCGACCACCGGCCCCCGCCGCCTCCCCGACCACCCCGCCCCGGTACCCCGATGACCACCCGCCGCCCGCTCGCCGAGCTTCGCAGCCAGCGCTGGTTCGCCGCCGACACGATCCGCGGCTTCTCGCACCGCCAGCGTGTCCAGCAGACCGGGCTGCGGCGCGAGGACTTCATCGGACGGCCGGTCATCGCGGTCGTCAACACCTGGAGCGAGCTGTCCACCTGCCACCAGCACCTGCGCGACCGGGCCGAGGCGGTCAAGCGCGCGGTCTGGCAGGCCGGCGGCTGTCCGGTCGAGCTGCCGGCGCTGTCGCTGGGCGAGGTCATCGTCAAGCCAACGACGATGCTCTACCGCAACCTCCTCGCGCTCGAGACCGAGGAGCTGCTGCGTTCGCACCCGGTCGACGGCGCGGTGCTGCTCGGCGGCTGCGACAAGACCACGCCCGGGCTGCTCATGGGCGCGATCAGCATGGACCTGCCGGCGATCTACTGCCCGGCCGGGCCGATGTCGACCGGATACTGGCACGGCGTCAAGACCGGCGCCGGCACGCACACCAAGAAGTACTGGGCCGAGCGCCGGATGGGCCGGATCAGCGCGTGCGACTGGGTCGAGCTCGAAGGCCGGATGACGCGCACCGCCGGCACCTGCAACACCATGGGCACCGCCTCGACGATGACCTCGATCGTCGACGCGCTGGGCTTCACGCTGCCGGGCGCCTCGTCGATACCCGCCGTCGACTCCGCGCACGCGCAGATGGCGGCCGACTGCGGCACGCGCGCGGTGGCGATGGTCTGGGAGGACTTCAAGCCTTCGCGGTTCCTGACGCGCGCCTCGTTCGACAACGCGATCGCCGCCTACCTGGCACTCGGCGGGTCGACCAACGCCGCCGTCCACCTGATCGCGCTCGCGCGCCGCGCGCGCGTGCCGCTCACGCTCGACGACCTGGACGCGGTATCGCGAACGATCCCGGTGCTCGCGAACCTCTATCCGAACGGCGACGGGCTGATGGACGACTTCTGGTTCGCCGGCGGCCTCTCCGCGTTGCTCGGCCGCATCCGCGATCACCTGGAGCCCGACGCGCTCACCGTCAACGGCCGCACGCTGGGCGAGAACATCGAAGGCGCGAAGGTCTGGAACGACGAAGTGATCCGCCCGCTCGACCGCCCGGTGACCGGCGACCCGGCCACCCGCGGCGCGCTCGCGGTGGTGCGGGGGAATCTCGCGCCCCGCGGCGCGGTGGTGAAGCCCTCGGCCGCATCGCCGGAACTGCTCGTCCACCGCGGCCCCGCGCTGGTGTTCGACGACCACGGCGAACTCACCGCCCGCATCGACGATCCCGACCTGCCGGTGACCAGGGACACAGTGCTGGTGCTGCGCAACGCCGGACCGGTCGGCGCGCCCGGTTTCCCCGAGTGGGGCAACCTGCCGATCCCCGGGAAGCTGCTCGCGCAGGGCGTGCGCGACATCGTGCGGCTGTCGGACGCGCGGATGAGCGGGACGCATTACGGGACCTGCGTGCTGCACGTCGCGCCCGAGGCCGCGGTCGGCGGCCCGCTGGCGCTGGTGCGGACCGGCGACATGATCGAGCTGGACGTGCCGCGCCGCCGGCTCCACCTCGACGTGCCCGACGAGGAACTCGCGCGCCGTCGCGCGGCGTGGAAACCGCCCGAGCGCGCCTACGACCGCGGCTGGGCGGCGCTGTATCGCGCGCACGTGACCCAGGCCGACGAGGGCTGCGATCTCGACTTCCTCGAATCCGGCGGCCCGGGCGTGCGTCCGGTGCCGGAGCCGGACATCTACTGACGTGCAGTGGCGGCACCCCGTTCGCCGGTCCGCCGACTCAGCCCCGCCCCTGCGTCCGAAGGGCCCGGAATGGCATGACAATTGCATGAAACCCGCTCCCCGCGAATCCGCACCCGCTCTCCGAGGACCCCGATGAGCCCGGCAGCGCCCGATCCCGCAGCCCTAGACGCGTTCGTCGAGCAGTTCGTCGTCGCCGTCGATTTCCAGAATCCGGTCCCGGTCGCCGGCGACACCCGGCTCGCCGACCTGCCCGAATGGGACAGCCTCGCGGCGCTGGGCGTGATCGTCATGTGCGACACCGAGTACGGCGTCACCATCACCGGCAACGATCTCAAGAACTGCGTCACCGTCGGCGACATCCTCGCGCGCGTGCACGCGAAGAAGGGCGGCTGACGATGGCGATGGTCACGCTGTCGAACGTGCGGATGCGCGGACTCGTCTGCTGCGTGCCCAGGTCGACGATTTCGAACCTCGACTGCCCGGAGGAGAAGAAGGGCGAACGCGAACGGCTGGTGCGCAACATCGGCATCCACACCCGTCGGATCTGTTACCCGTGGCAATACTTCTCCGATCTCGCGAAGTCCGCGGCGGAAACGCTCCTCGACGCGGTCGGCTGGAAGCGCGAGGAGATCGACGCGCTGATCGTCGTCACGCAATCGCCGGACTATCCTATTCCGTCGACGGCGATCATCCTGCAGGACCGGATGAAGCTCCCGACGACGACCATCGCCTACGACATCAACCTCGGCTGCTCCGGATACCCGTTCGGCATCTACACGGTCGGGTCGATGCTCGCGTCGGGCGGCATCCGCAAGGCGCTGCTGTTGGTCGGCGACAAGTGCGCGAATCTCGCCGACCCGCTGTTCTCCGACTGCGGGACCGCGACTGCGCTCGAATTCGACCCGTCGGCGCCGCCGATCCACTTCGACCTGAACTCGGACGGCTTGGGGTACCGAGCCATCATCCTGCCGGTCGGCGGGCACCGGGAGCCCACGCAGATCCACCACCTGATTCCGCGCAAGGACGCCGACGGGGAGACTCGCCGGGACACCGACCTCGTCCTCGACGGAACGGCGGTGCTCAATTTCTCGACGCAGCGGATTCCGCCGGCGCTCAGGGCGCTGTGCGACTACGCGCAGACGCCGCTGGAGCAGGTCGACTACATCGTGCTGCACCAGGCCAACCGGATGATCAACGAGACCATCCGCAAGAAGTTGCAGCTCGCGCCGGAAAGGGTCCCGTCGACGCTCTACGATTTCGGCAACACGAGCTCGGCCTCGGTGCCTTTGACGATGACCGCACGGCTGCGCGAGCGGCTCTCGGCGGGTCCGGCGACGCTCCTCCTGTCGGGTTTCGGCATTGGACTCTCGTGGGGAAGCTGCGTCCTGCGTACCGAGTCGCTCGTCATGCCCGGGCTCGTCGAGGTGTGAGGACCGCGTGAGAGAGGACCCCTTCTCGCTCACCGGCGCACGCGTGCTCGTGACCGGCGCGTCCTCCGGGCTGGGCCGCGCGATCGCGATCGCCTGCGCGCGGCGGGGCGCGATCGTCGTCGCCAGCGGGCGCGACCCGGCGCGACTCGCCGAGACCCGCGGCACGCTCGCCGGCGACGGGCATCTCGCGGTGACCGCTGACCTGGTCGAGCCCGACGAACGCGAACGCCTCGTCGCCGCCTGCGGCAGCCTGAACGGCGTCGTGCATTGCGCGGGGATCTCCCGGCTCGCGCCGATGCGGATGATCGGGGCGCAACACCTCTCGGACGTCTGGAAGATCAACTACGAGGCGCCGATGCTGCTCACGCAGCGAATCCTCGCGAAGAACCAGGTCGCGGCGAACGGCTCGATCCTGTTCCTGTCGTCGATCGCCGCCTTCATCGGCGTCGCCGGGGTCGGCGTGTACTCGGGGACCAAGGCGGCGCTGATCGCGACCATGCGCTGCCTCGCGATGGAGGTCGTCAAGCGCGGCATCCGCGTCAACTGCCTCGCGCCGGCGTTGGTCGAAACGCCCCTGCTCGCCGCGACCGAGACCATGGTCGCGTCGATGGACCAGCAGCGCGCCGCGTATCCCCTCGGGTTCGGCAGACCGGAGGACGTCGCCAACGCCGCGGTGTTCTTCCTCTCGGACGCGAGCCGCTGGATCACCGGAACCACGCTCGTGATGGACGGCGGACTCACGATCAGCTAGGAGGCTGCGATGAAGGATCTGGTGATCATCGGCGCGGGCGGCTTCGGCCGGACGATCTACTGGCAATGCGACGCCGACTACGGCAACGGGCGCGAGTGGACGATCAAGGGATTCCTCGACGACCGCCCGCACATCCTCGACGGGTTCGGGATTCCCAAGCCGATCCTCGGCAGTCCGTTCACGTACCGCGCGCAGCCCGACGAGATCTGGCTTTGCGCGATCGGCGAACCGCAGCTGCGCCGCAAGTACGCCGCGCCGATCGTGGCGCAGGGCGCTGAGTTCATCAACCTGCGTACCGAGGTCGCGTTTCCGGCCTCCTGCCGGCTCGGCCAGGGCATCATCTTCGAGCGCAAGGTCCAGGTCGGCAGCGACACGCGGATCGGCGATTTCGCGACGATCCTCTCGATGTCGGTGATCGGTCACGACGTCACGATCGGCGACTACGTCCAGATCGCGAGCTTCGCGTTCATCGGCGCGCGCGCGATCATCGGAGACGCGGTGCAGATCCATCCGCACAGCTGCATCCTGCCCGGTGTCAGGATCGGCGAGCGCGCGGTCGTCGGCGCCGGCAGCGTCGTCGTCCGGGACGTTCCCGCCGACAGCACGGTGTTCGGCAACCCGGCCAAGGTCGTCTTCACGCGCTGAAACGGCACGACCGGACAGCCGATGCGCTCGATCCTCCGTGCCGCGGATTACACGTCGACTTCGGTCTTCGAGACCGAAGAGCGCGCGCTGTTCCGCCGGTTGTGGATCCTCGCCGGATTCCGCTCGCTGCTCGACGCGCCGGACGCATTCGTGACACACCGTATCGGCGGCGTGCCCGTGGTGATCCAGAACACCACGGCCGGCCTGCGCGCGTACGTCAACCGTTGCGCGCATCGGCACGCGCCGGTCCAGATCGACGATTTCGGCACGCGACGCCTCGCCTGCCCATACCACGGCTGGGTCTACGACGGCGACGGGCGCGTGCGCTCGATCCCGGGCAACGAGGCGAACTACGGCTTCGACGGCGCATGCGTAGCGGCGCTGCGGCTCGAGCCGGTTGCCCTGCGGATCGTCGGCGGACTGGTGTTCGTCAACCTCGCTCCCGATCCGATGCCGCTGGAGGCCCAGTTCCATCCGGCGTTCCTCGAACGCGCGGCGCATGCGAGCGGATTCGTCGGCGACACCGCGCTGTTCGCGAAGTTCGACGCCGGCTACAACTGGAAACTCAATTTCGAGAACGTCGTCGACCGGAACCACGTGCCGTTCGTGCACGCGGCGAGCTTCGCCTCGCTCGCACCGTCGCTCAAACCACCGGCGCCGGGAACCCGGCCGCCGTCGCCGCCGCCGCAACCCGATGCCGAGATCGGTGACGACCTGCGCGAATTGTCCTTCGACTGGCAGGCGTCCTTCGACCTGCCGTCGTTGCCGTGGCACGAGGCGATCGAGCGTTGCGCGAGGACGGAGGATTACGTCAATTACTTCCTCTATCCGAACGTCAACTACATCGTGATGTCGGGCGCGATCCACCTGATCCAGCAATACTGCCCGGCGGCGCCCGATCGGACCGAGTACAGGATCACGATGGCGCTCGGCCGCAGGACGAAGCGGCTGCCCGCCGCGCCCGCGATCCTCTGGAGTCAGCTCAAGAGCGAGAAACGCGTCATCGACGAAGACACGGTCGTGCTGGAAGCGCTGCAGCGGGGACTGGCGAACGACGCCCCTCCCGCCTTCCACGGTGCCGGCGAGTACCGGCTGCGCCGGATCGCGAAGGTGTATCGAAAGCTGATGGAGGCCGCGTGATCGCGACCGGCGCTCCTCCGCGGGACCCGCGCCGCCTCGTGATCGTCGGCCAGGAGCCGGTCGCCTCGCTGGCCGCTGCGATCGGCGCGGCCGCACGCGGCACCGACCGGGTGCGCGTCGTGCCGTTGACGCCGGACCGCATCGCCGATTTCGATGCCGGCCAACTTGCCTCTGAACCGCCCGACTCGACCGACGCGTTCGCCGCGATCGGGCTCTCCGCGCTGAACTACGCGCGCTACGACCTGTGGGCGAAGCTCCGCCTGGCGGGCTACCGCTGTGCACCGCTGGTTCACCCGGCGGCGCAGGTCGACGCGTCCGCGTCGCTCGGCGACAACGTGCTGGTCGGCCCGATGGCGGCGGTCGAGCCGGACGCGGCATTAGGCCCCGGGTCGATCCTGAACGCGGGTGCGATCGTGGGATCGTCGGCGCGCATCGGCGCTTGGTGCTGGCTCGCACGGGGCACGATCGTCGGCGCCGGATGCGCCGTCGGCGACCACGTCGTTCTGGGCTCGGGCGTCGAACTCGCCGATCACACGATCTTCCCCGGGCCCGGCGAGATCGACGTTCCCGGTGCGTATCGCGGGTCCTACCCGGCGGGCACGTTCCGCGCCCCGGAGTTCCCGGATCCAGTCCGCCTGTACGGAGTCGCGGGAGCGGCGCGCCGATGACCCGAGCCGAGCGATTCCGCGCCAGGGGGGGAGACGAGGGCGCGGCTCGCCTCCCGACCGCCGACCCCGCGACGCGCCGAGCGAGCGATCTCCTGTGGCTCGCGGCAACGACCGCTCTCGCAGGCGTGTTCGTGCTCAAGCTCGTCCTCGGCATGGGCGTGGTCGATCCCGGGCGATGGACGAGCACCGGCATCGCGACGGCCGCGGTCGGCTTCCATAGCGAGAACCGCGCGGTCGGAGAGGGCTATTACGCCGAACTCGGCAAGGCGTTCCTGCAGGGGCAGACCTACTTCGACCGCGAATTGCATCCGGACCTGCGGACACATCCGAATCCCTGGGGTTCCGACGCGTTCAGGCGCGGCATCATCCTGATGGACGCTTCGTATTTCGGTGGACGCTACTACCTGTATTTCGGACCTTCGCCGGTGATCGCCGTCTACCTGCCGTTCCTGCTCGTCACCTCGCATTTCCCTTCCGATGCGCTGGTCGTCACCGCCTTGGGGCTTTTCTACGCGATGAGCGTCGCCCTCCTGCTGCGAGCGGTCCTGCCGCGACGTCGCTGGGAGTTCCTCCCGCTGTTCTGCCTCGCGGTCGCGAACCCGCCGCTGATCAAGTCGCTCGCCACCGTGCAGAACGTGCACGGGGTCTCTCGCGCTTTCGCGGGAGCGAGCCTGGTCGTCGCCGCAGCTGCGGCACTGGCGCTCGTCCGGGGAGTCCGCGAGAGTGCGCCCGGCGGAGTGGGCCCAGTGCTGCTTCCGGCGGCGGCGGCCGGATCGTTCGTCGCGCTCGCCGCTTCTGCGCGCCTGAGCGCGCTGCCGGACGCGGTCGGAATCGTCGCGTTCGGTGCGATCGCGATCCTGGCCGCCCGCAGGGGCGTCGATCGTGTCGGATTCCGCTCGATGACCGCACTCGCTGCACCGCTGGTGCTCACGCTCGCGGCTCTCGCGGCCTACAACTTCGCCCGGTTCGGCTCCCCCTTCGAAACCGGGCTGCGTTTCCAGACCAACGGACTCGATTTCGTTCACGGAGAACCGCTGGTTCGTCCACCGCGCGACGCGGTCGCGTTCGTCCTCAACCTCGGCTACAGAGCCTACGAGTATTTCGGCGCGTTGCCGGAATTCGAGGCGGGCGGCCGTCTGCGCGTAACCTACGCCACGCGCAGTCCCTTCGTCTCCGGCGCGTACTCCGAGGGAGCGATCGGCCTGCTGGCCTGGGCCCCCATCGTCCTGTACGTGCCGATCGTCGCCGGGGTCACGTTCGCGCGCGGGCTGCGTTCGGGCGTTCATCGTCTCGAACTCGCGTTTCTGGCACTGGCATCGCTCGCGTTCGCCACCAACTTCGTCGTCGTCTCGAGCATGCCGATCACGGCGTTCCACGACCTGCTCGAACTCCTGCCGCGACTGGCGTGGGTCGTCGTCGCGACGCTGGCGGTCGATCCCGACGCCTTCGCGTTCGGCCGGGAGCGGCCGGTCCGGTCGGTCGCGCTCGGTCTGACCGCCGCGTTGTGCGCGGGCGGGCTTCTCGCCGACCACCTGGCCTGAAAGGCGCGCGGAGCCCCGATGGCCGTCGATACCGCCGGATCGCACCAGGACGCGCCGACCGACGACCCGCCCCTGTTCGTCGACCTGGACGGCACGCTGGTGCGCACCGACCTCCTGGTCGAGTCGTTCCTGGCACGCGTGCGCCGGTCGCCCGGGGTCGCCCTGGCGGTCCTCGCGTGGCTGCCGCGAGGTCGCGCATTCCTCAAGGCGCGTCTCGCCGAAGGTGATCCGCTGGACGCGAGCACGCTCCCCTATCACGAAACGCTGGTCGAGCGCCTGCGCGAGGAAGCGCGGCGCGGCCGGCGGCTCGTTCTCGCGACCGCCGCGCACCGATCGCTCGCCGAAGCGGTCGCCGGACATCTCGGCTTCTTCTCGGAAGTGCTCGCGTCGGACGGCGAGCGGAATCTCCGGGGGCGAACCAAACTCGAGGCGATCCGCGCGTGCGCGGGCGAGGCGCCGTTCGACTACGCGGGCAACGCGCGCGAGGATCTGCCGATCTGGGCCGAGGCCCGCTGCGCACTGCTGGTGGCCGCCAGCCCGTCGGTGGAGGCGCGCGCGCGGCGCCATGGAAACGTCACGGACAGCCTCCCGAGTCCTCCGCGGCGCGGCGCATGGTGGAGGGCTTTGCGGCCGCACCAGTGGCTCAAGAACGCCCTGGTCGTGGTCCCGCTCCTCACGTCGGTGTCGTTCGTCGCGCCCGAGGCGTGGCTGCGGTCGGGTCTCGCGTTCGCGGCGTTCTGCGCGCTGTCGTCGTGCGCCTATGTGCTCAACGACCTCCTCGACCTCGCCGCCGACCGGGCGCACCCCGAGAAACGCAGCCGCCCGTTCGCCGCCGGAGCCCTCGCCCCGACGTCGGGACTCGTGCTGGCCACCGCGCTGGGCACGATCGGCGGCTTGCTCGCGCTCGCGCTCCCGCCGGCGTTCGGCGTATTGGCGGGCGCCTATCTCGCGACGACACTGGCGTATTCCTTGTTTCTCAAGGACGTCTCGATGGCCGACGTGGTGACGCTCGCGCTCCTGTACACGGTGCGGATCGTCGCGGGAGTCGCCGCGCTGGGCGTCGCGTTGTCGTTCTGGTTGCTCGCCTTCTCGATCTTCGTATTCGCGAGCCTGGCGCTCATGAAACGCTGCACGGAGATCGTCATGTGGCGGGAACGCGGCGCGGAAGAAGCGTCGGTGCGCGGTTACCGGGTGTCCGACCAAGCGGTAATGCAGTCGATCGGGGTCGGCTGCGCCTGTGTCGCGGT
>JADZDA010000028.1 GCA_020851255.1 Burkholderiales bacterium
CCGGGTCGCCGGAGTCGCAAGGCTCGCGGGCCGCCCGCGCACGCGCACCTCGGCCGATCGTCCGATGGCGGGCGCCCGCCGTTGTCCCGGATGCTCCCCACCGGGCCTACCGCCGTCCCGGCGGGTTCGAGCCCGCGCCGCCGGCCCCCGGCGGTCATCGGATCAGGAGCGAGACATGGACCATCGAACCGAACCGCCGTCGATCCGCTGCGACGCCGAGTACGCCGCGGCGCTCGAAGAGCTGGACCGGCTGATGCTCGTCGACCCGGAGTCGCCGGCGGGCCGGCGCTTCGACGAGCTGGTCGCGCTGATCGACGCCTGGGAACTCGCCCGCGAGCGTGCGGCGAGGGCCGAGCGCGTGTCGACCGGCTGACCGCCGGGCAGGGGACCCGGCGCGTACCGGGCACGGTGCCTGCTACGATGGCACCGACCGCTCGCGCCCCCCGGACCCGGCCCGTGTTCTCCGTCTTCCGCCGCAAGCCCGCCGCCGTCGTCGCTCCCGATGCCGGGGACGGCGCGCGGCCGCCGGACGCGGCCGGCGACCCCACGCCCTTGCCCGGCACGACGCGGCGCGCGCCGCCGACGCGGTTGCACCGCCCCAAGCCGCTGCCGGAGCTGAAGCGGCGCTGGCGCGGATGCCTGATCGGCGGGGCGGTCGGCGACGCGCTCGGCGCGCCGGTCGAGTTCAAGTCGCTCGAGGAGATCCGCGCCGAGCTGGGCCCCGGCGGCGTCCATGGCTATCTCGAGGCGTTCGGTCGCTTCGGCGCGATCACCGACGACACGCAGATGGCGATGTTCACGACCGAAGGGCTGCTCCGCGCGTACACGCACGGCGCGCTGCAAGGAAGCGTCGATGTCGCGGCGATCGTCGACCACGCGTACCTGCGCTGGCTGCACACGCAACGTTCGAGCGCGCCGGTCCAGCCGGTGCTCGACGGGTGGCTGGTGAACGAGACGGCGCTGTACGCCTCGCGCGTGCCCGGCGCGACCGTCATGCAGTCGCTCCAGCGCAAACAATTCCCGGGCGAGCGCCCGCGCAATCACAGCAAGGGCGCCGGCGGCGCGATGCGCGTGGCACCGGTCGGCCTCTACTGCGCGCGGCTGCACGAAGGCATGTCGGACGAGCGGGTCGCGAGGCACGCGCTGGAGCTCGGGGCCGAGATCGCGTCACTGACACACGGCCATCCGACCGGCCAGCTCGCCGCCGGCGCGGTCGCCGCGCTGGTCGCGCTCCTCGCGCGCGGGCGCCCGCTGGCCGAGGCGCTCGACCTCGCCTGCGCGCTGCTCGAGCGGCGGCCCGGCCATGACGAGACGCTGGCGGCGATCGTGCGGGCGCGCGAGCTCGCCGCCGCAGGCCCGGCGTCCGCCGATCAGATCGCCCGCCTGGGCGAAGGCTGGATCGCCGAAGAGGCGGTCGCGATCGCCGTCTACAGCGCGCTCGCCGCCGGCGAGTTCGACGCCGGCGTCCGGCTCGCGGTCAATCACGACGGCGACAGCGACACCACCGGGGCGATCGCCGGGAACCTGCTGGGCGTGCTGCACGGCATCGAATCGATACCGACCCGATTCACCAACGGACTCGAGCTGGTCGACGCCCTCGTGGCGCTGGCCGACGATCTGGCCACCTTTCCGCTGTGGCCGGTGGGCGAGTTCCAGCCCGCCTCCGACCTCTCCGAGCACTGGCTCGAGCGCTACCCGGCGCACTGACGCCAGCGCGCCCGCGGCGGCGCCGTGCGGGACCTGCGATCCGGCCGGCCGCGTAGCCCGATCCATCAGGGCACACCGCTACGCGCTGGCGCAGTTCGGCTTTTCCGGTCGCTCGCGTTGGCCCCTTTCGCGCGCGGCCCGGCCAGGACGACAAACTGTGTAGGCGACAGGCTGACGTTCGTTCCTTGCCGCACATCAAGTTTCCGACAGTCTGCAGCCCACAAGTTGTAGCGACGCAACCGGGGCTTCGGGCATCATCGCCGCAAGACGGGCGTCGGGGGGCGCCAACGTCGGGGTTTCCCCCGCCCCCCGCGTGCCGATCCGTCCCGTAGCCCACAGACAGTCAACGGGATCCGGGACGACGACTCGTAGGGGAGCGTCGTGGACCACCAGTACGTTGCCCGAGCGCGGCCTGAGCCTGCGCTCCCCGAGGCCTGACGCGCCATGGCCTTCCGCGACGACCGCCACCGGGGGCGTGACCGCGCCGCCCCGGCCCTCGCCCCGGCGCTGCGCCGGTTCTACGCGCTGCGCTTCGTCGTCACCGCGATGACGATGCTCTCGCCGGTGTTGCTGCCCTGGCTCGTCTACACGGCGACCCGGCGCATCGATCTCGCGGGACTGGTCATGCTGATCGAGGCCGCCGTGCGGCTGTCGATGTCGCTGTACGGCGGTCAGTTCGCGCACGCGATCGGCGGCCGCGCGTCGTTCGCCGGAGCGCAGGCCCTGTGCGCGCTCGGCTTCGCGTTCTTCGCCGCGGTCATCGTCGTCTACCCGGCGAGCCTCGAACTGGCGCTGGCGCTGCTCCTCGCGGCGGTCCTGGTCATGCAGGCGGGCATCACGCTGGGCAACGTCGTGACCGAGGCGTGCACGGTCGCGCTGCTGCAACGGGGCGCCCCGTCGGTCCCGCAACGCGTGCGCGTCGTCGACCTGGTCGCCACCGGCTGCGCGCTGCCGCTCGGCGGCTGGCTCGTGCTCGCGTTCGACGCGCCGCTCGCGGTGATCGCGCTCGGGTTCGCGCTCGCGACGATGGCCGCGGTCGGCACGACGCGCGGCGGCGCGGTCTACGACGAGGCGAATTCGCGGATGCCGGCGAAGTTCTCGCTCGTCGACCGCGACGCCTGGTCGTGGCTGGGCGGACACCGCCGGGCGCTGTCGCTCACGCTCTTCCTGCTCGCGGCGAGCGTGCCGGTGACGATGCTGTTCGGCGCGCTGCCGTTCCTGCTCGCGAACCGGACCGCCCAGGGTCTGCCCGACTGGGTCCGGCCGACCGACGTCCTGTTCCTCACGCACTACAAGGCGCTCGAGTCGATCACGGCCGCGCTGGTGCTGATCGCCTGGGGACGCTGGGCCGGCGCGAAGAAGAACCGGCGCGCGGCGGTGCTCGCCGCGTTCGCGGGCTACGTCGCCGCGATGGCCGCGCTCGCGACCGGCGAGACGGCGATCGCTTCGGCCGCCGCCGCGATCGCGCTGGCGGCCGCCTTCTCGCCGCTGGTCGTCTGGGTGCGCACCGAACGCGCCGCGCTCGTGCCCGAGCACAACCGGCAGCGGATCTCCGGGCTGCTCGTCGCGGTCGACTCGTCCGCGTACGTCCTGGGTGCGGTCACCGTCCGCTACGCCGGATTCGACCCGGCGGCGCTCGCGACGATCGCGACGGTCGCCGCGGCGCTGTTCGTCGGGCTGCACCTGCCGGCGCGCGCGCCCCGCGCTCGCGGCCACACGGAGGTCGGGCTGCCGCCGCTCGACGAGAAGCTCGCGCGGCTGCGCGCCTACGTGCAGGTCAACCGCGACATGATCGAGACCCGGCTCGCCGAGGCGATCCCGCGCCTGGGCCTGGTCAAGCGCGCGACCGCGCCCGCCGCCTGGACGACGCCGCTCGCGCTCTCGCCGGTCGGCGACGTGAGGCCGATCGGCGTCGGCCTCGTGCCGGTCGTGCTGCCGCGGCCGCTGCGCGCCGCGGGCGTGCGCACCGCCGCGCTCGCCGCCAGGACCGAGGAGGTGCTCGCGCTCAAGCGCCCGCTCGACGCTGTCCGCGCCGACGCGACCCTCCAGGGCTGGAGCCCGCGCGTGCTCGATTTCCTGCTGCCTGCGTCGACACGCGAATTCGAGAGCCGGATGCGCGCGGCCTTCCACCGGCTGCGCGTCGACACGCTGCTGCGGTCGGGTGCCGCGCCCGGCGTGGGTACCGACGCCTCGTCGGCGGCGCTCGCGACGCGATTCGCGCCGATCGAGGTCAACAACGGGGGCTCGCAGGGCCACTGGATCGCCTCCGCGGCGAACCACGCGATGCTCGCGGGCCTGGGGCTCGAGGGACGCAAGGTCTTCGACGATCCCGACCCGCTGTTGACGCGCGTCTACGAATCGTTCGTCGACTGGCTCGCCGACCGGCTGACGCCGGCGCGGTTCGGCGCGTCGTTCCCGCGCGGGTACGTCCCTCTCGTGTTCCTCTCGGGTCCTTACTCGGGGCGCATGGTCAACGACATCGAGGGACCGCGACTCGCCGCGCTCGTCGCCGAGCGCTACGGCGTCGACACCGCGTATGTCGTCGGCTTCGAGGAACTCGAGCTCGGCCGGCGCCTCCGCGTGCGCGACCGGGAGATGGCGCTGGTCAAGCGCCGCGGCTCGCCCGACGAGCGTTCGTTCGCGGTCTGGGGCGAGCTCTACGTCACCGACACGATGGCCTACTGCGAGGCCGCGCTCGACAGCGACGACCCGAAGACGAGGGCGCTCGCGCGCGCCTACCTGAGCGGCGACGTGCTGGGCGTCAGCGCGTGGCCGGGGCGCGAGCTGGTCGAGAACGACAAGGTGCACGCGATCGACAAGGCGCGCGCCCACGCGATGCGCGACGTGCTCGAGTTGCCGTCCGCCGACGCGGCGCTGCTCCAGCAGGCGGCTCCCGCGGCGTTCTCGATCGACGGCGACGAGGCGACGGTCGCGCGGCTTTGCGACGAACGTGAGCACTGGGTCGTCAAGGCGCGCTTCGGCTGCGGCGGCAGCTCGGTGATCGTCGGTGCCAAGCCGTCGTGGCCGGCGCAGCGGCTGCCCAAGGTCGTGGCGATCGACGGCGCGACCCGCACGACGCACGCGGCGATCGCCGATCTCGCACGCGAGGCGGGCGTCGGGCTCGCCGTCGACCACGAGGGCCGGATCGACGACCCGTCCTGGCGCGCGCTGTGGCCGCATCTCGTGCGCTTCGTCGCCGGCTCACCGGGCTACTACATCGCGCAGGCGCGCGTCGAACCCGCGCCGTTCGAGGCGATGGTCTACGACGGACGGCGGATCGAGTCGTTCGAAGCCACCACCGACTTCGCCGCCGCCTACACCCTCGGGTGGCGGGACGACCGACCGGAGCTCCTGCCGACCGGGACGCTGTGCCGCGCGGTGCCTGCCGGTCACCCGCACACGAACATCACCGGCCGCGGCGCGTTCGTGCCTGTGCTCTGCGAGGACGAGTTCGACCGCCTCTATGTCGCGCTCGGCCTGGACCGGGCCGCGTCCGAGCCTTCGGGCGCGTCCACGCCGGCCCCGGCCCCGCGCGAACGGGTCCAGGCGGCGGCCTGAGGGGCCGTCCGCGCCACAACGGACTCGCGCGTCCGGTGACACCGGCGCTAGACTCCGCGGTCGCAACGATGCCGAGGGGATGCCGGATTGTCGCCGACGATGCAATGGGAGTTCGACTGGTTGCACGGGCCCCGGGTCGCCCGGGCGCGTACGACCGGCACGCTCGTGTTCGAGGGCATCCTCGCCATGGTCGGCGAAGGGATGGCGTTCGCACAGCGGCACGGTGCCCGGCGCCTCCTGGTCGACCATTCGGCTTCATCGCCCGGCGCGACCCTGGCCGAGGTCTATCGCCTGCCGGATGAAGCGGAGATGCGCGGCCTGACACGCGACTTCCGCCTGGCCATCGTTCCGCCGAACGATGGGCGGGCGTCCGCCGATTTCGCGTTCTACGAGGACCGGGCGCAGAACACCGGATTTCGTCACCGGGTGTTTCGAACCGTCGACGACGCCATGACCTGGCTCATCCACGAGCCGGAGGCGAACGGGACGGACCCGGCGCCGGAGTGAGTGGCCACTGACGCTCCTGGATGCGGAATCCCGGAGCGGACGGGCGCGCGGGGGTAGGCGACGCCTGCGGCGTTTCCCGGGGAATAGTCACGCCGCGTCCCGGCACGGAATCTGCGACATTTCGGCCCGCCCTCTCATTCTCCGCGCGATCCTCCGATGATGATCTCGACACTCCTGACGGCCGCAGCCGTCCTGTGGTTCGCCGCCGCGCCCGCGGTCGCGCAAATCGACCTGGGCCGCGCGATCGGCGCGGCCGCCGACCTGGGCAAGGCGGCGACCGTGTCCGACGACGACGTGAAGAACTACGCCCGGCAGATGCGCGCCTACGAGGAACGCGTCCGCGAGCAGGTGGAGCCGCCGGGCTCGAAGTACTCGCAGCGGCTCGCGTCGCTGACCGACCGCCATCGGAACTTCGACGGCCTGACGCTCAACTTCAAGGTGTACTCGGCGAAAACGGTGAACGCGAACGCGTCCGCCGACGGCTCGATCCGCCTGTACACCGGCCTCATGGACCTGATGACCGACCACGAACTGCTGTTCGTCATCGGCCACGAGATCGGCCACGTCAGGGGCGGGCATTCGGCCAAGGCGATGCGCACGGCGCTCGCCACCAGCGGCATGCGCAAGGCGCTGACCGCGACGACGAATTCGTCGGCGGTGATCCTCGCCGACTCGCAACTGGGCGGTCTGGTCGAGGGCGTGGTCAACGCGCAGCACTCGCAGGCGCAGGAGACCGAATCGGACGACTACGGGATGCAGTTCCTCAAGCGCAACAAGCTGCCGACGGACGCCGCCGCGAGCGCGCTGCGCAAGCTCGCGGGGCTTTCGAAGGGCGGCGCGTCGATCCTCTCGTCGCATCCGGATCCGGGCAAGCGCGCGGACCGGATGGCGGCGGCGCGATAGCGTCCCGTCCCGGGGTCAGTGCAGGCGTTCGCGAGTCTTGCGGCCGCCGTCGGGCGGCCCGCGCCGCTGGCCGCGTTCGCGCGCGGCGCCGGCGCGGCGCCGGTCGTGCCAATACCGGTAGATCAGGACCGCCGCGAGCGGAAGCTCGTCGACCAGCGCACCCCGCTTCTCCTTGTCGTCGATCCACTCGGCGAACTCGGGATCCTGGTCGCCGTAGGCGAGCGCCTCGATCGGGAAGATCCAGTCGCGGGCGTCGCGGGCGTCGTAGAGCGGCTGCCAGGCTTCCTCGCGATGCTTGACGCCCGCCATGTAGCCCTCGGACCACGCGGTCGCCTCCTCCGGTCCCTTGTCGGACCTGGCGCGCTCGTCGGTGAGGTAGAGCAGCGGCTTGAACCTCGTCGGCGATTCCTCCAGCGTGCGCTGGAGCCCGACGACATGCCGGAGGATAAGTCCCATGACCCGCTGCGCCTGGTCCGAAGACGTGTAGGCCGGCGTCGCCGCGCGGCCGCCCTCGCTCCACACGCCGGGCAGCCACTCGGACGGCTGGACGACCTCGGGACCGGAGACGATCGCGCAGAGGTAGCCGTCGAGCATCTCCAGGTCCATGCAGTCCTGCGGAACCGCGTCGGAGGCGAGGAACGCCTCGAGCTCGTCGAGCTCGGCGTCGGTCAGCGGTTCGTCGAGGGCGCGGTCGGCCATTCGTGCAACTTTCGTTTCGGGTAACCCGATATTTTCGCCCTTTGCGACCGCGGATGCAAATGCAGCGCCAGCGGGGCGGTGGCCCGGCGAGTCCGTGCTACGCTTCCGCCGCCCCGCCCCCGCTCCCGATGCCGCCCAAGATCAAGACCCAGGCGGTCCTCGCGACGCTGCCGCTATTCAAGGAGCTGGCGCCCGAGGAGCTCGACCGGATCGCCGCGGGGACGAGCGAGATCCACGTGCCGCGCGGCGAGGTCCTGTTCAACACGGGCGACACGGTCTCCGGGTTCCACCTCGTCATCTACGGACAGGTGAAGCTCTCGTTCGTCACGCCCGGCGGACAGGAGAAGGTCGTCGAGATCATCGGGCCGGGCAGCTCGTTCGGCGAAGCGCTGATGTTCATGGAGAAACCCTACATCGTGATGGCGCAGACGCTCGCCGACACGATGCTGCTGCACATCTCCAAGGACACGGTCTTCGAGGAGATCGACCGCGAGCCCGGTTTCGCCCGCAAGATGCTCGCCGGACTGTCGCGCCGGCTGCATTCCCTGATCTCCGACGTCGAAAGTTATTCGCTGCAATCGGGCACGCAGCGCGTGATCGGCTACCTGTTGCGCCAGGACGACGCCATGGGCGCCGACAGCGGGCCGACCACGCTCACGCTGCCGGTGTCCAAGGCGATCGTGGCGTCGCGGCTCAACCTCACGCCCGAGCATTTCTCGCGCATCCTCCACGAGTTGCAGGCGCAGGGCCTGATCCGCGTCGACGGACGTGATGTCCACATCGTCGACATCGGCAAGCTGCGCGAGCACAACGGCTAGCCGCCGCGGCGATCCGCGCCCCGCTCAAGTTCCGGCCGGCCCGGCCGATAACAGTCTCGAGCTCCGCGTTCCAACCGTACGCCGGTCGCTGTGCCGCCTGCGCGGCCGGGAATCCGACGTCGTGCCGTTCCGCGTGGCGCCCACGCGATGCCCGGCCCGCACCTCGACCCCGTCTCCTTCGAGCTTCGTTCGTCCCTCCGGTCCCGGCGGCGGCTCCTGCGCGCCTGCCGCAACGCGCTGGTGGCGTTCGCCGCCCTCGTCGCGCCGGCGAACGCCGCCGCCGCGGCGTGGTCGTGCTGGTACGACGGCGAGTCCGGAATCCTCTGCGTCGCGACCTCGCCACCCGCCGCGACCGTCGCCATGTCGGCGATCGGGCCGGCACCCGGGGCGCGGAACCCCGCCGGCGCGGACACCACCGGGTACGCACTCGTGCGCGCCGAATCTCCGGCGCGCTGGCCGTGGAAATTCGTTCGGATTCCGATACTCGGGGTCCCCACGGACATCGAGGGCCTGCGGCCGCTCGCCCGGTCCGTGATGTGCGGGCGCGAGCCGGACTGCCATCTGCGCTTAGGCTTGATGCCCGACATCGACGCGCTGGTCGCGCTCGAAGACGACTGACCGGCGGCCGGACCGGCGCGTTGGCCGCGGCATCCGCGGTGGTTCGGCCCATCGCGACGCTGGCGTGAGCGCGAACCGGCGGACCGCAGCAAGGCGACCGCCTGCCGCCAGCCGGCCGGCGTCGGGAACCGGGGCGTGAATGCTCGGCTCGCCAGCCGATGCAGCGGGGATTAGCATTCGGGCTCTGTCGTACGAATCCCCCCCGAATGCCCCGCACCGGTCACGACCGCCGCACGTCTTCCGCCGATACCGCACCGCGGGCCCACCCGGAGCCTTCCGGGCACCGGCGCCGACTCGTCGGCATCGTGGTCGCGACCGTCGCGATCGGCGGCACCGGTCCGGCGGCCTCGCAACGGCGGCCCGTTCGCGTCGGATCGCTGTCGATCGGCTCGCCCACGTCGCACGGCGCGATCCTCGGTGAACTGCGCGCCGGGCTCGCGGAACTGGGCTGGGTCGAAGGGCGCGACGTCGAGTACGTGTACGCGTGGGCCGAAGGCCGCACGGACCGGATCCCGGCGCTCGCCGCGAGCCTGGTCGAACAGCGCGTCGACCTGATCGTCACCGGCAATCCGGTCGCGACGCGCGCCGCGCAGCTCGCGGCGCCGTCGATCCCGATCGTCATGGGATCGGGGTCCGATCCGGTGGGCAACGGACTCGTGGCGAGCCTCGCGCGACCCGGCGGCAACACCACCGGCATGCCGAACCAGGCCGAGGCGCTGGTGCGCAAGCTGCTCGACCTCGCGCGCGAGGCGTTTCCGGTGGCGAAGCGCATGGCCGTGATGATCAACGAAACGAGCCCGACGGCGCCGACGTTCTGGCTTGAAACCGAGGCGGCGTCCCGCGCGTCGGGCCTGGTCCCGCTTCGAACCGTCGTGCGCCGCCCGGAGGAGATCGACGAGGCGATCGGATCGCTGTCCGCCCGGCGCGCCGATGCGCTGGTCGTGCTGCCCGACCCGGTGTACGCGGCCGAGCACGCGGCGATCGTGCGGCGCGTGGCGTCCGCGCGGCTGCCCGCGATCTATCCGTTCCGCGAGTTCGTGCTGGCCGGCGGGCTCCTGTCGTACGGCCACAGCATCCGCGACAGCTACCGGCGATCCGCCGCCCATGTCGACAAGATCCTCAAGGGTACGAAGCCGGGCGATCTGCCGATCGAACAGCCGACGCGCTTCGAACTCGTCGTGAACGCGAGGGCGGCGGCGAACCTCGCCACGCCGCTGCCGCGCGCGATCCTGCTGCGCGCCGACGAGGTGATCGGTTGAACCGGCGCGACGCGCTGGTGGTCCTGGCGACGGCTGCCGTCGCGGGGCCGCACGCCGCGTTCGCGCAGCCTCGGACACCGAGGCGCGTCGCCTGGATCTGGACCGGCGGCCCGGAGCGCAACGTCGAGGTGACCCGGACCGCGCTCGCCGGGGCCGGCTTCCCCGCGGGACGCGACCTGGTGTTCGAAGTGCACGTCGTCGAGCAGACCGACGAGGCGATCCGGCGCGTCGTCGACGGCATCATCGCGAAAGGGGTCGACGCGCTCGTCGCGCAGGGGCAGGTGTGCCCTGCGGTCCATCGCGCGGTCGGCGGCCGCGTTCCGACGGTCGTAGCGTTCTCCGGCGATGTCGTCGCGGCCGGACTGGTCGAGAGCCTCCGGCGTCCGGGCCGGCGGACCACCGGCGTGTCGTTCCTCGCGCTCGAACTCGTCGGCAAGCGACTCGAGATCCTGAAGGAGCTCGCGCCGACCGCGAAACGCGTCGGCGTACTGCTCAACGCCCGCCACTACGGCTACCAGGCGGAACTCGAGGAGACGCGCGCCGCCGCCCAGCGGCTCGGGCTCGACGCCGAGGTCTTCGAGATCCGCGGCATCGAGGACTTCGCCGGCGCGTACGCCGCGATGGCCCGCGCGCGACTGTCGGGCGTCGTGCTCTTCCCCGACGCGACGATGACGCGCGCGGCGAAGGAGACCGCCGCGTTCGCTCTGCGCGAACGGCTGCCGCTGGCGTCCGGCTGGGCGGTGTTCCCGCAGGAAGGCGCGCTCGCGTCCTACGGTCCCGACCTCGGCGAAGCGTACCGGCTGGTCGGCGGGCACTATCTCGCCCGCATCCTCCGCGGCGAGGATCCGTCGACGATGCCGGTCGAGCGTCCGTCGCGGCTCTACCTGGTGGTCAATCTGCGCACGGCGAACGCCCTCGGCGTCGCGGTTCCGTCATCGGTCCTCGCGCGCGCCGACGAGGTGATCCGGTGAACGCCCCGCGCGAAACCGGCCCGCCGCCGGTCGACCCGGCCGATCCGGCCCGCGTCGACGACCGGGCCGCGCCGTCCCCGGCTCCGATCGGCGGCGGCGGGCGCCTGTTCCGCAGGTACCTGATCCTGATCCTCGCGCTGGTGACGAGCGCGCTGCTGGTCGCCTCGGCGATCGGCCTGTATTTCTCCTGGCGGGAGACCACCGCCACACTGCACGACCTGCAGCAGGAAAAAGCGATCGCCGCCGCCGAGCGCATCCGCCTGTACATCGAGACCATTCAAGCGCAGCTCAAGGGCGCGACGTTGCCCCAACTGGGCCAGGACGGCGTCGAGGAGCGCCGGCTCGAGTTCCTGAAGCTCCTCAAGCAGGTGCCCGACATCACCGACGTCGAGTACGTCGGGTCCGACGGCTGCGTGCGGCTGCGCGTCTCGCGCCTGGAGATGGACGCCGCCGGCGAGTGCCTGAAGGAGCGCCGCGACGAGGAGGCGCTGCGCGTCGCGACACCGGCCCAGCCCTGGTACGGCCCGGTGTATTTCCGCAAGGAGACCGAGCCGTACATGCCGATCGCGGTGCGCACCGGCGGCGACCGCGGCCCGGTGACGATCGCCCAGGTGAACCTCAAGTTCATGTGGGACGTCATCACGCGCATCCGCATCGGCGAGAAGGGCCGCGCGTACGTCGTCGACCGCGACGGATTCCTGATCGCCGATCCGGACATCGGGCTCGTGCTGCGCAAGACCGATCTCTCGGCGCTCGCGCACGTGAAATCGGCGCTCGGCCCCCGCGCGCCCGACGCCACGGACACCGTGGTCGCGCACGACCTCGGCGGCACGCCGGTGCTGACCGCCTACGCGCCGGTCGAGCCGCTGGGCTGGCGGGTCTTCGTCGAGCAACCGTCGTCCGAGGTGACGGCGCGCCTCAACGCGGCGATCGTGCGCACGCTGCTGCTGATCGTCGGCGGGATCGTGATCTCGGCGCTCGCGGCGATGTTCCTCGCGCGCAGCATGGCGAGGCCGATCGGCGTCCTGCAGGTAGGCGCCCAGCGCATCGGACGGGGCGAGCTGGACCACGAGATCCGCGTGACCACCGGCGACGAGCTCGAGGCGCTCGCAGGGCAATTCAACCGGATGACCGCGCGATTGCGCGAGTCGTACGCCGGCCTCGAGCGCAAGGTCGACGCCCGCACGCGCGAGCTCGCCAACGCGCTCGAACAGCAGACGGCGATCAGCGAGATCCTCCGTGTCATCTCGAGCTCGCCGACCGACGTGCAGCCGGTGCTCGACGCGGTCGCGAAGCGCGCCGCGCTGCTGTGCGACGCGTCGATGTCGCGCGTGCTGCTCGCCGACGGGGGGTGGATGCGTCCGGCCGCCGAGTACTGGGATCCCGCGATCTACGGCGCGAATCTTCCCGAGACCGAGCGCGTGCCCATCGACCGCAGCTCGATCAGCGGGCGCGCTGTCGTCGACCTGGCGCCGGTCCACTACGCGGACGTGCTCGCCATGATCGACACCGAGTTCCCGGCCGCGCGCGAGAACATGCGCCGGTTCGGCTGCCGCGCCGTGCTGGCGGTTCCGCTCGCCCGCGAAGGCGGTGCGTACGGAGCGATCTTCCTCGCGCGCCACGACGCGGGACTCTTCCCGCCCGACCAGGTCGCGCTGGTGCAGACATTCGCGCGCCAGGCGGCGATCGCGATCGACAACGTGCGGCTGTTCAACGAAACCCGCGAGGCGCTCGAGCAGCAGACGGCGACTTCGGAGGTTCTTCAGGTGATCTCGAGCTCGGTCGCCGACGAGGCGCCGGTCTTCGAGAAGATCCTCGACTCGTGCCAGCGTCTTTTCTCGACGGGTCAGCTCGGGGTGTTCGTCGTCGGCGACGACGAACAGGCGCACGTCGGTGCCTGGCGGGGGGACGCGTTCGCCGCGGTCGCCGCCGCGTTTCCACAGCCGCTCGATCGGACGGTCACGGGCACGGTCGTGCGCGAGCGGCGCAGCGTTCAGGTCGCGGACGCGGCGGCGATGCCCTCGCCGCCGGCGACCGTGAGCGATGTGCTCGAACGCATCGGCAACTACTCCGGCACGTGGGCGCCGATGATCTGGGAGGGTCAGGGCGTCGGGTCGCTCTGCGTCCTGCGCCAGCCGCCCGCGCCGCTCGGCGCGAAGCAGGTCGAGCTGCTGGAAACCTTCGCGCGACAGGCCGCGATCGCGATCCAGAACGCGCGCCTGTTCCGCGAGATCCAGGACAAGAGCCGCCAGCTCGAGGTCGCCAACAAGCACAAGAGCGAGTTCCTCGCCAACATGTCGCACGAGCTGCGCACGCCGCTGAACGCGATCATCGGCTTCTCCGAGGTGCTGCTCGAGCGGATGTTCGGCGAGCTGAACGAGAAGCAGGACGACTACCTGAAGGACATCCATTCGTCGGGCCGGCACCTCCTCTCGCTGATCAACGACATCCGCGACCGGTCCACGGTCGAGGCCGGCCGGATGGAGCTCGAGGCGGGCCGATTCCGCATCCCGGAGGCGATCGACAACGCGATGACGCTGGTGCGCGAACGCGCGCAGCGCCACGGCATCGCGTTGGGCACATCGGTCGAACCGGCGCTCGACGAGATCGTCGCCGACGAGCGCAAATTCAAGCAGATCCTGCTCAATCTGCTCACCAACGCGGTCAAGTTCACGCCGGACGGCGGTCGCGTGGAGGTGGTCGCCCGGCCGACCGACGCCGCGCTGGAAGTCGCGGTACGGGACACCGGCATCGGCATCTCGGCCGACGACCAGAAACTCGTGTTTGAGGAGTTCCGCCAGGTCGGCCGCGACTACACGAACAAGCAGGAGGGGACGGGCCTGGGCCTCGCGCTGACGCGCCGCTTCGTCGAGCTGCACGGCGGGACGATCCGGCTCGACAGCGAGCCCGGCAAGGGCTCGACGTTCACGTTCACGATTCCCTGGCGGACGTGATCCGGAGGAGGCGATGTGAAGAAGGTGCTGATCGTCGAGGACAACGAGAAGAACATGAAGCTCGCGCGCGACGTCCTGCAGGCGCGCGGCTACCAGACGCTGGAGGCGGTCACCGGTGAGGACGGCGTGCGGATCGCGCGCGAGTCGGGCCCCGACCTCGTGCTGATGGACATCCACCTGCCCGGCATCAGCGGCATCGAGGCGCTGGCGCTGCTGCGCGCCGAGCCGGCCACCGCCGCGATCCCGGTCATCGCGGTGACGGCGTCGGTCATGGAGGGCGACCGGCGCAAGATCACCGATGCCGGCTTCGACGCGTACGTGGGCAAGCCGATCAGCCTGAAGGAGTTCCTCGAGGCGGTGAAGCAGGCGATCGAACGGGGACGGCCCGCGTGACCGCGCGGATCGGAGGGGCGGCGCGATGAGCGACCCGGCGAACGTGCTCGTCGTCGACGACACGCCGCACAACGTGAAGCTCCTCGCCGACATCCTCGGCGCGAAGGGCTTTCGCGCGCTCACCGCGGCGAGCGGCGAGGAGGCGCTCGCGAAACTCGCCGCCGAGCCGGTCGACCTCGTCCTCCTCGACGTGATGATGCCGGGCCTCTCCGGCTACGACGTCTGCCGGCGCGTGCGCGCCGACCCGGCGACCGCGCTGCTGCCGATCGTGCTCGTCACCTCGCTCGATCCGCACGAGGAACGCGTCAAGGGCATCGAAGCCGGCGCCGACGACTTCCTGCAGAAGCCGATCCATCAGGCGGAACTGCTCGCCCGCGTGCGCTCGCTGCTGCGGATCAAGTCGCTGCAGGACGAGGTGCGGCGGCAGGCCGACCAACTCCGCGACTGGAATGCGAAACTCGAGGAACGGGTCGCGGCGCAGGTCGCGCAGATCGAGCGGCTCGGGCGGCTCAAGGGCTTCTTCTCCGGCCCGGTCGCCGAGGCGATCGTGTCGGCGGGCGAGCGCTCGCTGCTCGCGCCGCATCGTCGCGACATCTGCGCGGTGTTCATCGACATCCGGGGCTTCACGACGTTCACCGATTCCGCCGAGCCCGAGGAGGTGATGACGCTGCTCGCCGAGTTCCACGCGGCGATGGGCGCGCTGATCGACGCCGCCGGCGGCACGGTGCCGCACTTCGCCGGCGACGGCATCCTGATCTTTTTCAACGACCCCATCCCTTCCGACGACCCCTGCGGCCAGGCGGCGACGATGGCGATCGAGATGCAGCGCGCGTTCGCCCCGCTGGCCGAGCGCTGGCGCAAGCTCGGTCACGACCTCGCGCTGGGCATCGGCATCGCACGCGGCTACGCGACGCTCGGCGCGATCGGTTACGAGGGGCGTCAGGACTACTCGGCGATCGGCAGCGTGGTGAATCTCGCGGCGCGGCTGTGCGGCGAGGCGAAGGGCGGTCAGATCCTCGTCGACCGCAAGGTGGCCGCGGCGATCGAGGGCCGGCATGCGGTCCGCCCGTTCGAATCGATGCCGCTCAAGGGCTTCGACCGGCCCGTGCCGGTCTACTTGCTGGGATAATGCGCCGATGGACCGCCGCGCTCCGAACCGCGAAACCGACCGCCGTGCGCCGGTGGACCCCGCCCGGCGTCGGCTCGTCGCGGGCATCGCGGCGGCGGCCGCCATGCCGGAACTCGCGCGCGCGCAGGCCTCGGAGCGCCGCTACCGGCTCTGCTGGCTCGCGTCCGCGACAACCCGTCAGGAGGTTTACGCGATCGCGTTCACGGATCGCCTGCGCGAGCTGGGGTTCGACGAGGGGCGCAACCTGACGATCGAGTTCCGCAACGCGGAAGGTCGCGTCGACCGGCTGCCCGCGCTCGCGGCGGAGCTCGTGCGCACGCGGTGCGACGTCGTCTTCGCGCCGGGCACCGAGATCGCGCTCACGGCCGCCAAACGCGCCAGTGCGGACCTCCCGATCGTGATCGTCGCCAACGACTACGACCCGGTCTCGACCGGTCACATCCCGAGCCTCGCGCGGCCCGGGGGCCGCATCACCGGAGTCACACCGCTCCAATCCGAGCTGCCGGCGAAGCGGCTGGAGACGCTCAAGCTGATGCTGCCGGCCGCGAAGAAGGTCGCGGTCCTGGCGGACGTTTCGACCGTGAGTCAGGTCGCCTCGGTGCGCGACGCCGCTCGCCGGCTCGGCGTCGCCCTGCAGCTCCACGAGCTGCGCGATCCCCCGTACGACTACGACGCCGCGTTCGAGGCGATCGCCCGCGCGCGTCCCGACGCGCTCTTCGCGCTGACCTCCGGCATCTTCGCCGCCTCGCGCGCCAAGATCACCGGGCTCGCACTCCGGCACGGGCTGCCGTCGATCTTCACCCATTCCATCTGGGTCGACGCCGGCGGGCTCGCGTCGTACGGACTCAACTTCTCGGACCTCTACCGTCGTGCCGCCGACAAGGTGGGGAGGATCCTGAACGGCGCGAAACCGGCCGACCTGCCGGTCGAACAGCCGACGTCGATCGAGTTCGCGATCAACCTCAGGACCGCGAAGGCGCTGGGGATCGCCATCCCGCCGTCGGTCGCGTTGCGCGCGACCTACGTCGTCGAGTGACGCCGATCGCGCCGTTGCGCGCGTCCCGGCCGGCGCCGGCGGCGGTCAGTGGCTGGTGCCCGCCTCGCGCGTGATCTTGTTCCAGACGTTGTACTTGCCGACCGGCTTCGACGCCGGGATGCGCTTGACTTCCTTGAGAGTCGCCGCGTCGTAGACGACGATCGCGCCGTCGTTCTCCCAGACGCTCGCGAGCGCGTAGCGTCCGTGCCGGTCGAACTCGATGTGCGCGGCGGTCCTGCCCGGCGACGGCGTGACCTCACCGGCGATCGCGAGCGTGCGCTTGTCGATCACCTGCAGCGTGTCCTTGCGCCCCCCCATCATTCCGTCGACCCACGCGTACGGCGTCGCGTCGTGGCTGCGCATGAAGAACCCCGGCCCGTGCGTGCGGATCTGGCCGACCGGCTTCCAGGTCTTGACGTCGATGACGCTGACCACGCCCTCCTTGAGATTGGGCGTCGCCATCACCGTGCGGCCCTGGTGGCTGAAGGTGATGCCCGATCCCAGGTGCGGCATCCCCGGGAGATCCAGGTCGGCGATCTTGCGCCGGACGTCGAGGTGGACGACCTGTCCCTTGCCGGCCTCGCGCGAGGCGCCCATCAGCTCGCTGTAGTCCTGCGTGAAAAAGAAATCGTCGAGCGGCTCCTGCAGGAACGACTTGCGCGCGTTCAGGAAGCCGCGGACGAACGCGCCCTCGCGGTACTGGAAGTCGTGGATCACGCCGATCGGGATCTCCGGCGCCCTGGGGTCGTAGCTCACCTCCCAGACCTCGGCGATGTCCTTCATCGCGACGACGAAGCTCTTGCGCGGCGTCGCGTCGTAGACCGCGGACACGCGCGAGCTCTTCTTCCCTTCGCGGTCGACGGCCGGCATCAGCTTCACGAAGTTGAGGTCGGCGTCGAGGATCACGATCGAGTGCGGGAGGTAGTTGCCGACCATCACGTACCGGCCGTCGCCGGACACCGCCGCGTTGCGCGTGTTGAGGCCGGCGCGGATCTCGGCGACCGTCGCGAGGTTCCAGATGTCGTACTTGGTGATCCAGCCGTCGCGCGACGCGAAGTAGACGTAGCGGCCGTCCGGCGAGAACTTCGGTCCCCCGTGCAGCGCGTAGCGCGTGGGGAAGCGCGCGATCCGCTCGAGCCTGTCGCCGTCGAGAATCGAGGCGTGCTGGTCGCCGGCCTCGACGACGACGAACAGGTTCAGCGGATCGGCGGCGAACGACGGCTTCGCGGGCAACGTCTCGGGCGCGCGGTGGACCACGCGCGAGGCGACGATATCGGCTTCGCCCCAGATCGGCCGCGTCGCCGGCGGCGAGTACAGCCACGCGACCAGCGCGTCGATCTCGGCCTTCGCGAGCGTCGCGCCGAATCCGGCCATCTGCGTCGCCTCGCGGCCCCTGGTGACCACGTCGACGGCGGCCGGCCTGCGCAGGCGCTCCAGGCTCTCGGGCAGGAGCGCCGGTCCCATCAGGCCGAACCGGTCGGCGCCGTGGCAGGACGCGCAATGCGTCGCGTAGAGCGCCGCGCCGTCGGGCGGCTTCGTGGCGGACGCGGCCTGCGCCGCCGCGGCGGCGGGTGCCTGCGCAGCGGCGGCGCCGGCGAACGCGATGAAGATCGCCGCGATCGCGACGTAGACCGCCCAGCCGATCGCGCAACGCCAGCGCGCGAGGCCGCGGGCCTTCGGATCGCAGGCCGCGATCACGACCGCACCGCCTCGCCGCCCGCCTTCGCGTCGGCGCGCCGGATCCGCACGTAGGGCTTCGCGACCAGCCGCTCGCCGGTGGTCTGGATGCCGAGCTCGTCGTCGTCGAGGTAGCAGCCCGGGTCCTCGGCCCACGGATCGCCGGCGATCTGCCAGGCGCGCACGCGCGTGTTGCCGCCGCAGACGTCGAAGTACGCGCAGGCGGCGCAGCGGCCCTTGACCGGCCGGGGCGTCGACTTCAATCCCGCCATCAGCGGATGGCTCGTGTCAGCCCAGATCGCGGAGAACGGACGCGACTTCACGTTGCCGAGCACCGTGTCCCACCAGAACGTATCCGGGTGGACGTCGCCCAGGTTGTCGATGTTGGCGATGTTGACGCCCGAGCTGTTGCCGCCCCACTGCGCCAGCTTCGCGCGCAGGTGCGCCTCGCGCTCGGGGAAGCGCGCGCGCACCCACTGGAGCAGATAGACGCCGTCGGCGTCGTTGTTGCCGGTGACGAACTCGCGCGGCCGCCCCGATTCGATCGACTTCCAGGCCGTGTCGAACACGAGGTCCATCGCGTCGCGCGTGGTGCGGAACATCGCGTCGGTCTTGCGGTTGACGTTGCCGCGTCCGCCGTAGTTGAGGTGCGACAGGTAGAACTTGTCGATGTCCTCGCGCTCCATCAGGTCGAGCAGCGCGGGCAGGTCGTGCGCGTTGTCCTGCGTCAGCGTGTAGCGGATGCCGACCTTGAGCCCGGCGTCGCGCAGGCGCCGGACGGCGGCGAGCGAGGCGGCGTACGCACCGGCCTTGCGGCGGAAACGGTCGTGCGTCGCCTCGATGCCGTCCAGGCTGATGCCGACGTAGTCGTAGCCGATCGCGGCGACCTTGGCCACCATCGCGTCGTCGATCAGCGTGCCGTTGGTCGACAGGCCGACGTAGAAGCCCATCGCCTTCGCGCGCGCCGAGATCGGGAAGATGTCCGGATGCAGCAGCGGCTCGCCCCCCGACAGGATCAGCACCGGCACGTGGAACGCGCGGAGGTCGTCCATCGTCCGGTAGATCTCCGGCGTCGTGAGTTCGCCGGGGAAGTCGACGTCCGCCGAGATCGAGTAGCAGTGCTGGCAGGCGAGGTTGCAGCGGCGGATCAGGTTCCAGATGACCACCGGACCCGGCGGGTTGCGCTTTGGGCCTACCGGCGTCGGGTGACGGACTTCCTCGAGATATTGCGTGACGCGGAACATCGCTCTGCCTCCGTTGCCGGTCCGGTCAGGAAAAGCGCAGGCCGGTCTTCTTGAGCACGCGCGTGCTGTAGAGCACCTCGTGCGCCCGCGCGGCGCCGCCCAGCAGCGCGACGATCCGGGCGACCTGCGCCTCGACCTCCGCGCGCGTGCGTCCGTGCACCATCGCGAACAGATTGTAGGGCCACGCCGGCAACCGCCGCGGCCGGCGGTAGCAGTGCGTCACGCCGTCGAGCGCGCCGACGCGCGCGCCCAGTTCGTCGACACGCCCGTCGTCGACATCCCACACGCTCATGCCGTTCGCGACCCAGCCGAGCCGGTAGTGGTTGGGCACCGCGCCGATCCGCCGGATCGCGCCCGTTTCGAGCATCGCGCGCATCCGCTCGATGACGAGCGACTCGGCGACGCCGATGCGCTCGGCGACGGCGAGATAGGGTCGCGGAACGCGCGGCAAGCCGGCCTGGGTCGCCCGCACGATCGCTGCGTCCAGGGACGTCCCCCCGAGGCGAGCGTCCCGCGAGGGGGTCGTTGCGCCGCTCATGCGGGAAGCCTCAGTTCGACGAAGTACTCGCGCTCCTTGGGGAACGAGAGCACCGGCAATCCGGTCGCCGCCTCGATCCGCGCGATCGCATCGTCGATGCCCGACCTGGTCGCCGTGGCGACGACGAACCACAGGTTGAGGGCGTGCGTCCGAGCGTAGTTGTGCGCGACCTCGGGGAACCCGTTGACGATCTCCGCGATACGGTCGAATTCCGGGGCGGGCACGGACATCGCCGCGAGCGTGAACGCTCCGCCCATCCTCTCCGCGTCGAACAGCGGACCGAATCGTGTGAGCGTGCCGTCGGCGAGCAGCCGGTCGATGCGCGCGATCAGGTCGTCCTCGGTCAGTCCGAGCGCCTGCGCGACCTCGGCGTAGGGGCGCTCGCACAGCGGGAAACCACCGTGCAGCGCGTTGACCACCGCCCGATCGACCGGATCGGCGAGCCGGGCGTCAGGCCCGGCCGCGGGCCGCGCGCGTTCGTCGGTCGCAACGCTCATCGCAATCCCGCTTTCGCCCCGTGGTCAGGTCACCGCCGACGACGGCGGCCGGCGATGGGTCGGCGTCCGCCCGTCGCCGCGACCGTAGCGCGCTCCGCGCTGCTTGTAAGCGGCGAGCGAGAACAGCACGTCGTGCCGATGGCGATCCAGGCCTAGCGTGGCCGCGATCGCCTCGCGACGGGCGGTCACCGCGTCACGGTCGCAGCCATGGATCATCGCGTAGAGGTTGTACGGCCAGCCGTCGGCGCGGGCGCGGCGGTAGGCGAGCGTCACGCCCTGCTCGGCCGCGAGCGCCGCACCCAGCGCGTCGACTTCGCCGGCCGGTACGTCCCACACGCACATCGCGTTCGCCGTCCAGCCCAGCGGGCGATGCCGGACGACGAGCCCGAACCGGCTGATCACACCGCGGTTGAGCCAGTCCGCGATGCGCACGCAAACGTAGGCCTCGGTCAGGTCCGCGCGGCGCGCGAGTTCGTCGTAGGGACGGGACACCGGCGCGAGGCCGTCGTCCAGCGCCGCGATCAGGCGCTCGTCGCGCGCGTCGAGGACGACCGGCCCGGGCGAGGCGCGGCCGCGCGAAGTCCGCGTGCGGTGCGCGACGACACCGTCCATCCCGAATCCCAGGTCGATCCAGTAGTCGCGCTCGAGCGGCAGGCGCAGGACGTCCAGTCCGGACTCGCGCTCGATCGCCTCGAGGGCCTCGTGCAGGCGCTGCTCGTCCTGCGCCGCCGCGACGAACCAGAGGTTGATCGCGTGTTCGCGCTCGTAGTTGTGGTTGACCTCGGCGCGCGCCGATACGAGAGCGGCGACCTCCTCGAGCCGCTCGCGGGGAACGCGGATCGCCGCCAGCGTCGACGCGCCGACGACGTTGGGCCGGAACACCGCGCCGATGCGGGAGACGACACCGTCGGCGAGGCGGTCGCTCAACGCCGACAGCACCTCGTCCTCGTCGGTGCCGAGCCGGCGCGCGATCGTCGCGTACGGACGCTCGCACAACGGGAAGCCGCGTTGCCAGCCGTCGATCAGCCGGCGTTCGAACTCGTCGAGCGGCCGCACCGTTCCGGTCGCTGCGCCACCGCCCGCGCCCCGGGCGACCGGCTCCGTCCGCGTGGCCATGTCCAAGGTCAGAACCCCATGCGCGCGGCGCGCGACGTGAAGAAGATCCCCGACGGACTGTCCGCCGGGAGCGTGGCGAGCGTCTTCAGGCTCGCGGTGTCGACGACGACGACGCGGTGGTCGTCGCGCGCCGAGATCCAGACCTCCTCGCCGCGCGGCGTGAATTCGAGGTGCAGCACCGCGCGACCCGGCGCGAGCGTCGACACGACCTTGCGCGACTCGGCGTCGATCACCTGCACCTGCGCGTTGTCCGGGAACGCGAAGTTGACCCACACCTGACGTGCGTCCGGCCGCGCGATGACGAACACCGGCTGGCCGGCCACCGGCACGCGCGCCACCTCGCGCCAGTCGCGCGTGTCGACGACGAGCACCTCGTGCCGCCCGATCGCGGGCAGCCAGGCGTAGCCGCCGGCGATCGCCCAGCCGCGCAGGTGCGGCATCTTGTAGACCGGCAGCTTCTCCTCGCCGCGACCGTAGCCGGGCAGCACCTTGCGCACGCCGCGGTCCGGATTCCAGAGGTCGACGAGCGCGAGTCCGTCCTCGCCGAAGAGGCCGGCCAGGTACCAGCGCCCGTCGGGCGTGACCAGGCCGTCGTACGGTTGCCTGCCGGCGTCGCGGAAGCGCCGGACCCCGGGCTGGCGCGGGTCGCTCGCGTCGACGATCCAGATCTCTCCGACGTCGAACAGGCTCGCGACGAAGCGCTGGCCGGGCGCGTCCGCGAGGCCGACGACCTTCGACGGCTGCCCGTCCGGACCGGGCGCCGCCGGGATGTCGGCGAGGAGCTCCAGCGTCACGGCATCGAAGAGCTTGATGCCGCCGGGCGTGTAGTTCTGTGCGGCGATGATGCGCCCGTTCTGGCTCACCGCGCCGCCGATCGAGTTGCCGGCCTGCATGACCCGCTTCGCGATGCGCCGCTCGAGCAGGTCGACCTTGGTCAGGCCGCCGTCGCGGCCGAACACGTACGCGTAGCGTCCGTCGCGCGAGTAGACGACCGACGCGTGCGACAGGTCGCCCAGGCCGTCGACGACGCCCAGCGACGTGCGCGCCGTGGTGTCGACGATCTGCACGCGGCCCTTGGCGCGCTCGATGACCACGCCCAGATCGCCGGTGCCGCGCAGTTCGGCCGCGCCGGCGGCGACCGCGGCGGTGGCCGCGATCGCGGCTGCGGCGATCGCGGCGAGGATGCTTCGAACCGAGACGCTACGGCGAGGTGGCATCGGTTGCCCCGTTGAGCATCCGGGCAACCAGCCAATGAGCCTCAGCCTCGGATACGAATCGCCGCCATGGCGGCATTGCGGTCCCGGTTCGGCCGTAGACGATCGTCGCGGCCAGGCTTTCCGCCGGTTTCGTTCTCAGTGCCTCCGGCGTCAGCGCCGGACCCAGACCACCGGTCAGGCGCATGCCGTGGCAGGAACCGCAGTCCTGCTTCAACAACTCGAGCAGCTCGCGCTGCCTCGCCGGCGCGGGGTCGGCGTCGGCGGCGACAGGAACCGCCGGCGTCGGACCCGCACCGGACCCGCGGGACACCGGCGCGACCGCCGCGACCGCGACGAGCGCGACGCACAGGACGGCATGGCGGACGGCGATCACTGGGTGTTCCTCGGGTGGCGCCATGATCGGGCACCCCCCCGGGGGACGCATTGACCCAACTCAAGCGCTGTGGCGCCCGGGGCAGACCCTTCCGTCGACAGGGAGGTTCAATGGGGTCAAGGTTCAATGGGGTCAGACTCGAATTCAATGCGCCATCGAATTCGAGTCTGACCCCATTGATTTCACGGGCGCACGAAGAAAAAGGGCGGCTCGCGCCGCCCTTCCCGGGTCGCTCCCGCGAGGGCGGCCTAAACGGCCGCCCGCCGGACGCACGATCAGTACACGTCGTGCTGCGTGTTGTAGACGTTGAACTTCCCGGTCGGCGTGATGAGCTTGGGGTTCCTGATGACCTTCTTCAGCTTGAGCGTCTTGTCGTCGACGACGACCAGCGCCGACTCCTGGTTCTTCGCGCTCCACACCGAGAACCACACCTCGTCGCCCGCCTTGTTGTACTCGGGCTGCACGACGCGCTTCGCGCCCTCGCCGACACCGGACCACTCGGCGATCGGCAGCACCTTGTAGCCGGCCTTCAGGTTCCTGGTGTCGAACACCGCGATCGAACTCGCGATCTTCGCGTCCGGATGCAGCGGCGTGTCGACCCACAGGTTGCGTGACTTGGGATGGGTCTTGATGAACAGGTTGCCGCCGCCCTGCCCGTCCAGCGTCTCGCACACTTTCCACGCGTACTTCGGGTTCTTGCCCGGGTCCGTTCCGATGAGCGAGATCTTCTCGCTGCCGAGGTGTCCGGTCGCCCAGACCGGGCCGCAGGTCGGGTGGACGAAGTTCGCGCCGCGGCCGGGGTGCGGGATCTTGTCGACCTCGACGATCGCCGTGCGCCTGCCTTCCTTGGTGTCGACGACCGCGATCTTGTTCGACTGGTTCGCCGCCATCAGGACGTAGCGCTTGGACGCGTCGTAGCCGCCGTCGTGGAGGAACTGCGCCGTCGGAATCTCCTTGATCTGCAGGTTGTCGAGATCGCTGTAGTTGACGAGCAGGACCTTGCCCGTCTCCTTGACGTTGACGACGAACTCCGGCTTGAAATGCGACCCGACGATCGCCGCTACGCGCGGCTCGGGGTGGTATTCCTGCGTGCCGACGGTCATGCCGCGGGTCGAGACGATCTTGAGCGGCTCGAGCGTGTCGCCCTTCATGATGACGAACTGGGGCGGCCAGTAGGTGCCCGCGATCGCGTACTTGTCCTCGGAACCCTTGAACTTGGACGTCTCGACCGAACGCGCCTCGAGTCCCGCGCGAATCTCGGCGACCGTCTCGGGCTTCGCCATCCACAGGTCGATCATGTTGATCTTCGCGTCGCGGCCGATCACGAACAGATACCGGCCCGAGGCGGACATCCGCGAGATGTGGACCGCGTACCCGGTCTTGATGATGCTGATGATCTCCTTGGAGTCGCCGTCGATCAGAGCGATCTCGCCGGTGTCGCGCAGCGTCACCGAGAAGATGTTGTCGAGGTTGTAGTTGTTCATCTTCTTCGCCGGCCGGTCGCCCGGCGACACGAGGACCTTCCAGGTCGCCCGCATCTCCTTCAGGCCGAACTCCGGCGGCTGCGGCGGCGTCTGCTGCACGTAGCGCGCCATCAGGTCGACTTCGGCGTCGGTGAGCTCGCCCGAGGTGCCCCAGTTGGGCATGCCGGCCGGCGAGCCGTACTTGATGAACACCTTCAGGTACTCGGTGCCCTTCTCGATGGTCAGGTCCGGCGTCAGCGGCTTGCCGGTCGCGCCCTTGCGCAGCACGCCGTGGCAGCCCGCGCAGCGCTCGAAGTAGACCTGGCGCGCCTTGTCGAACTCGGCCTTGGACATCGACGGCGCCTTGGGATTGATGTCCTGGTACATGTCGACGCCGGCGAGCGGCGAACTGCCCGCCTGGTAGGCGGTCTCGGGCTGCGTGATCTCCTTCTTCTGCGTTGGCGCCTGGGCGAGCGCGACGGCCGGGGCGAGGAGAGCGAGAGACAGGAACGCCGAGGCTCGCATGAGCCTCGGCCTCGGCGAATTAACCGCGGGCATGAATTCTCCTGGAGGGGACACGACCAGCCCGCCGGATCCATGGTCGTGGCGGTGAAAGTCGAGGACGTGGGAGTGTCCTGCGCGGGCGCCTCGATCATCCTTGATGTGCATCAACCGCGTTCGCCCGGCCTGCCTCGCGCCGACCCTTTTCCGGGCACGCCGGACCATCGCCGCGCCGCCCGGATCGCGCGCCGGCGGGTCGTGTTCCGAATCGCTTGATGCGCATCACGTCCGCACGGGCGCGCGATTGACTCTCGTCAATTTCGCCGGGGGACGGCGATTCCACAATGACCGCGAGACCGAAGGGGCCGAGCCCCGCCTGCAGATGAACATCACCGGCATCGTCGTCTACGCCCGTCCCGAGCACTGCGGCAGCGTCCGCGCCGCGCTCGAGCGGATCGGCGGAGTCGAGGTGCACGCCGTCAGCGCCGAAGGCCGCCTGGTCGTCACCGTCGAGCAGCCCGACGGGGAGAACTCGACCGCCCTGTTCGACGAGATCGCGCGCATCGACGGCGTCGCGAACACCGCGCTCGTCTACCACCACGACGAGCCTGCCCACGAAGCATCCGATCGCACCATTCCCTGAGATCGCCGACGAGGAGAGCGAACCATGTCGATCACCCGACGCGAGTTCATCAAGAACAGCGCCGTCGCCGCCACCGCCACCGCGGCCGGCGTCACCGTACCCGGCGTGCAGGAGGCGCTCGCGCAAGGCGTCGCCGACGACGGCATCAAGTGGGACAAGGGCGTCTGCCGCTACTGCGGGACCGGCTGCGGCGTGCTCGTCGGCGTCAAGGACGGCCGCGTGGTCGCGACGCAGGGCGACCCGGACGCGCCGGTCAACAAGGGCCTCAACTGCATCAAGGGCTACTTCCTCGCCAAGATCCAGTACGGCAAGGACCGCCTGACCGCGCCGCTCCTGCGGATGAAGAACGGCAGGTACGACAAGAACGGCGAGTTCACGCCGGTGACCTGGAAACAGGCGTTCGACGTGATGGAAGAGAAGTGCAAGGCCGCGCTCAAGGCCAAGGGGCCGACCTCGGTCGGGATGTTCGGCTCCGGGCAGTGGACGATCTGGGAAGGCTACGCGGCCAACAAGCTGTTCAAGGCGGGGTTCCGCTCGAACAACATCGACCCGAATGCACGGCACTGCATGGCCTCAGCCGTGGCGGGTTTCATGCGCACCTTTGGCATTGACGAGCCCATGGGCTGTTACGACGATGCCGAACACGCCGACGCCTTTGTGCTGTGGGGCGCCAACATGGCAGAGATGCACCCTATTCAGTGGTCCCGCATCACCGACCGGCGCCTGACGGCCAAACACGTCAAGCTCAATGTGTTGTCCACTTTCACCCACCGCTCTTGCGAACTGGCCGACAACGAACTGATCTTCAAGCCGCAGAGTGACCTGGCCATCCTGAACTATATTTGCAACTACATCATTCAAAATGGTGCGGTCAACGAAGCGTTTGTCAAACGCAATGTGTCATTTCGCAAGGGCGTGACTGACATTGGTTATGGTCTGCGTGCCAACCATCCCCTTGAACAAGTCGCCGGCAACAACGGCTACCCCGGTGCCGACGGCAAACCCAAAGGCAATCCTGGTGCATCCAGCCCCATGAGCTTCGATGAGTTCAAGGCGTTTGTGGCCGAATACACGCTGGACAAGGCGCACGAGATCTCGGGTGTGCCCAAAGACAAGCTCGAAGCCCTGGCAAAAACCTACGCCGACCCAAAAACCAAGGTGGTGTCCTACTGGACCATGGGCTTTAACCAGCACACCCGTGGCACCTGGGTCAACAACATGATCTACAACGTGCACCTGCTGGTGGGCAAGATCTCTGAGCCCGGCAACGGCCCGTTCTCACTGACCGGCCAGCCATCGGCCTGCGGTACTGCGCGCGAGGTGGGCACCTTTGCCCACCGCCTGCCCGCCGACATGGAAGTGGTCAACCCGGCACACCGTGCCATTGCCGAGAAACAATGGAAACTGCCCGCCGGCACCGTGCCAGACTGGGTGGGCCTGCACGCCGTGGCGCAAAGCCGCGCCCTGAAAGACGGCACCCTTAATTTCTACTGGACCAGCACCACCAACAACATGCAGGCGGGTCCGAACATCAACGGGGAGATCTGGCCCGGGTTCCGCAACCCGGCCAATTTCATTGTGGTCTCGGACGCTTACCCCACGGTGTCTGCCATGGCCGCAGACTTGATCTTGCCCTCGGCCATGTGGGCGGAAAAAGAAGGGGCTTTTGGCAACGCCGAGCGCCGTACCCAGTTCTGGCGCCAGCAGGTTCGCGCACCAGGCCAGGCCAAATCTGACGTGTGGCAATACGTGGAGTTTTCCAAACGCTTCAAGGTCGACGAGGTCTGGCCCGCAGACCTGCTGGACAAAGCGCCGCAGTACAAGGGCAAAACCCTGTATGACGTGTTGTATGCCAACGGCCAGGTCAACAAGTTCCCGCTGGCTGAAATCCAGAAGGACTTTGACAACGACGAGTCCAAGGACTTCGGTTATTACCTGCAAAAAGGCCTGTTTGAAGAATACGCCGAGTTTGGCCGCGGCCATGCCCACGACCTGGCGCCCTTCGAGACCTACCACCA
>JADZDA010000029.1 GCA_020851255.1 Burkholderiales bacterium
CAGGTCGAACGCCCTCAGTTCGCTCATCGACGGCAGCCGTCTTCCCCTCGGTCCCTCCTCGCGCAGGCCATGCGCGCGGCGCATGGCCCCAGTCCGAACCTTCGTTTGCCAGCGCGCGCGGCCGGGCATAGGCTACGACTCGGGCGCGCGGGCCGGGCCGTGCCCGCCCGGTGCGCCATCGTAGCGCCGATCGGCATTGCCGTTTCATGACCGCCGCCAGAGCCCCCCGATTCGTCCGGCTAGTCACCGCCGTGTACCTGGCGTACCTCGCCGCGCCGATCGCCCTGCTGTTCGTCGGCTCGTTCGGCAACCTGTGGCTCAACACGCTGCTGCCCAGCGGATTCACGTTCCGCTGGTACGCGGAGGTCGCCACCGACCCGAGCTTCCGTCGCGCGTTCGTGTCGAGCCTGACGGTGGCCGCGCTGGTCGTCGTCCTGTGCGTCGTCGTCGGCCTGCCACTCGCCTACGCGGTCTTCCGGGCCCGCCGGCCGGCGGTCCGGGCCGTCGCGCGGGTCCTCTACCAGTTGCCGGTCGCGCTGCCGGCGCTGGTCCTGGCCTTCGGCTTCATCCGCGCGTTCTCCTCCGACGCGCTCCCCTGGCTCGGCTCCGTCTGGCTGCTGGTCGCGGGCCATCTGGTGCTCGGGCTCCCCTATTTCCTGCAGGCGGTCGTCGCCGACATGCAGCGGCTGAACCTGCGCGTGCTGGAAGCCGCCGCCGAGTCGCTGGGCGCGAACGGCGCCCAGCGGTTCTTCCAGATCGTGCTGCCGTCGCTGCGCCATTCGATCCTGGCCGGGCTCATCGTCGTGGCCGCGCTGTCGATCGGCGAGTTCCAGTTCAGCAATCTGGTCGCCGGATTCCTGAACCGCACCTATCCGGTCGTGCAGCTCCAGGCGTTCTACGGTGCGACCGGGTTCGCATGTGCAGCGACCGTGGTCCTGCTCGCGCTCGCGCTCGCTGCCTCGTTCGCCGGCGCGGCGTCGACCGGCGGCGCGATCCGTCCGGCGCAGGTGCACTGATGGATGCGGCACCGGCCGTCGCCGTCGCGCTGGCCGGCGCGACGTACGTCTATCCGGGCTCGTCGGCCGGCGTGCGCGACATCGACCTCGAGATCGCGTCCGGCGAGATGCTCGTGTGCATAGGCCCGTCCGGCTGCGGCAAGACGACGCTGCTGCGGCTGATCGCGGGCTTCGTCAAGCCGCAGGCCGGGTCGATCCGGCTCGGCGGGCGCGACGTGACCGGCGCCGACGCGCGCTCGCGCGAATGCGGGATCGTGTTCCAGTCCTACGCGCTGTTCCCGCACATGACGGTGCGCGACAACGTGGGCTACGCGCTGCGCGTGCGCGGCGTGGCGGGAGGCGAGCGCGCGAAGCGCGCCGGGCGCATGCTCGAACTGGTCGGGCTGTCCGCGTACGCCGACCGCCTGCCGGCGGCGCTCTCGGGCGGCCAACAGCAGCGCGTCGCGCTCGCGCGCGCCCTCGTGTTCGAGCCGCGTGCGTTGCTCCTCGACGAACCTCTGTCCGCGCTCGACGCCGCGACGCGCGTGGCGATGCGCGACGAGATCCGCCGGATCCAGCGCGAGCGGGCGATCGCCACGCTGCTCATCACGCACGACCAGGACGAGGCGCTGTCGCTCGCCGACCGGATCGCGGTCATGCGCGAAGGCCGCCTGGTCCAGGTCGACACGCCACAGGCGATCTACGACGCGCCGGCCTCCGGTTTCATCGCCGGCTTCGTCGGACGCGCGAACGTGCTCGACGCCACGGTTGCCGGCGCCGACGCGGTCGACACGCCGGTCGGTCGACTGGTCACCCGCGTCCACGGCCGCGAGGCCGGCGCGAAGGTCGCCGTGCTGATCCGCCCCGAGCGGGTCGAGCCGGTCGGCGACCGGGAGACCGGCGACAACCTGCTCGCGGTCGCGATCGAGCGCGACCGTTTCTTCGGCGCGACGCGCGCCCTGGACGCGCGCATCGGCGCGAGCCGGCTCGCGATCGAGACCTCGTCGCGCGCCCCGGTGCGGCGCGTGCGCATCGCGCGCGACGCGATCCAGTTCCTCGACCCCGTTCCACCGTCCAAGGAGGCGACATGAAACTCGCAACCGTCCTGGCGGCCGCCACGCTGGCGCTCGCCTCGTCCACCGCCGCGATCGCGCAGACCGTGGCCGACTCGCCCGAGCTCTACACGGGCGAACGCGCGCTCTACGATCTCGCGAGGAAGGAAGGCATGGTCGTCTCGTTCGACACGGGTCCGACGTGGGCGAACTGGGCCGCGCAGTTCTCGGCGTTCAAGAAGCGCTACCCCGAGGTCGAGATCGTCTACAACGACCTCGGATCGGCCGCGACCGTCGTCGCGCTGGAGAAGGCGCGCAACCGCCCGCAGGCCGACACCGCCTACTACTTCGCGGCCTCGGCCGTCGACGCGGCGAAGAAAGGCGTCGTCGCTCCGTTCAGGCCGGTGAACTTCGACAGGCTCCCCTCGGTCTTCCGCGAGCCGGACGGCCGCTGGTTCACGATCCACTCGCTCACCGTCGCGTTCATCGTCAACACCAAGCTCGTGAAGAACGTCCCGCAGTCGTGGGCCGATCTGCTGAAGCCCGAGTACCGGAACTCGATCGTCTACCTGGACCCGCGGTCGACCGGAGTCGGCCAGGTACTGACGTTCGCCGCGAACTTCGGCGCCGGCGGCGACATGAACAACGTCCAGCCGGGCCTCGACTACCTGGGCAGGCTGCACCAGTCGGGCAACGTGCTGCGCGTGCTGGGCACGACGCCGTACGCGCAGTTCGTGAAGGGCGAGATCCCCATCTGGATCAGCTACGAGAACGACGGCCTCAAGGCCAAGTGGACCGACGGACTGGGCGATGCGGTCGCGGTCGTCGTCCCGAAGGAAGCCTCGGCGGCCGCGCCCTACGGCATCAGCCTGGTCGAGAAGGGGCCCAACCCCAACGCCGGCAAACTCTGGCTCAATTTCATCATGACCGACTTCGGCCAGGGCATTTTCGCGCAGGGGTTCGTCAGGCCGAGCGTCCCGGGCGTGAAGCTCCCCGACCCGGTCGCCGACAAGCTGCCGACGGCCCCGCAGGTCCGCCCGCTCGACGTGCAAGCCGCGGCGGCGAAGAAGGCCGAGATCGACGCCGGCTGGGTCAGGGCGACCGGCGCCAAGTGACACCGCGCGCCACGCCTTCCGCCGGAATCGCGCCGCCGCGATGAGCCGAGCGTCCTTCATGCTCCTCGTCGCGCCGGCCGGGGCGCTGTTCGCGCTGTTCTTCGCGGTGCCCCTCGCCGTGCTGGCGGTCGACGCCCTCGGCGAGGGTGGCACCGCGTTCGCGCGCGTGTTCGCGTTGCCGACGTTCTGGCCATCGCTCGGCGGCAGCCTCGTGCTCACCCTCGTGGCGGCGACGCTGTCGACGGCGGTCGGGCTCGCGGTCGCGGTGCACCTCGCCTCGATGAGTGAGCGGCGGCGCACGCTGCTGTCGTTCGTCATCGCGCTGCCGCTCACGTTCTCCGGACTGATCGTCGCCTACGGATTCATCCTGGGCTGGGGACGGGCCGGCTTCTTCACCCAGATCGTCGCGGCGCTGGGCGCCGACGCCGCGGTGATCGGCAAGGCGCTGTTCACGCCGACCGGACTCGCGTTCGCTTCGTCGTACTACCTGATTCCGCGCGTCGTGATGGCGCTGCTGCCGGTACTGGTCAATTTCGACCGGGCACAGCTCGTGGCGGCGGAATCGCTGGGCGCCACCCGCGCGCAGGCGTTCCGGCAGGTGCTCCTGCCGCAGATCGCCGCGCCGGTCGCCGGCGCCGCCTGCCTGGTCGCGGCGGTCGTGTTCGGCGCCTACGGGACGGCGCTGGCGCTCGTCGGCACCCAGTTGCGGATCCTGCCGCTGCAGCTCTACAGCCTCGTTTCGGAGACCGGGTCCGATTTCCCCGCGGCGGCCGCGCTCGCGCTCCTGATCACCGCCGCGTGCTCGGCGATGATGACCGCCGGCGAGTGGTTCGGAAGCCGACATGAACGACACCTTGCGAATTGACCGCGCGGCCGGTGCGCTCGCGCGCGCCGACGGTCGCGTCTACGACACCCGCGCACGGGAGTGGGTCGCCCGGCCGCGATCCGCGACGGTGCCCGCGGTCGGACCGGCCGCCGCGGAGCCGGTAAGCGCCGTCGTGGCGCTCCGCTGGCTCGCGCGCGAGGCCCGGGTGCCGATGCGCGTGCCGGTCGGCGTCATCGGTCCGCGCGAGGCGACCCCCGACCAGCTCGCCGCCGCCGAAGCGGTCGGCGCGGGGCTCGCCGATCTCGGGTTGCCGGTGATCTGCGGTGGGCGCGGAGGCGTCATGCAGGCGGTCTGCGAAGGTGTCCAGCGCGCCGGCGGACTGTCGATCGGCCTCCTGCCCGAGGCCGATCCCGAGCTCGCGAATCCCCACGCCCGCCTCGTGATCGCGACTGGCATCGGCGAAGCCCGCAACGCGCTGATCGCCCGCGCGGCGCTGTGCCTGGTCGCCATCGGTGACAGCTTCGGTACGCTCTCGGAGGTCGCGCTGGGCCGCCAGTTCGGCAAGCACGTGATCGGCCTGGCGGGCGCCGCGCGCGTCGACGGCGTGGCGCACGTCGGGAGCGTCGAGGCGGCGCTCGACGAGGTCGCACGCGTCGCACTCGGACTCGGGTCCGACTGACCGGACCGCGTCCGCGCCCGCTCCCGGGCGCATGCGTCATTCCTGATCGAGCAGGTCGCCGCCGACCTTCGACGATTTCGACGCGCGGCCCGCGCGCGCGCCGGTCCTGACCGGCCGCTTCGTTCCCTGGTCGAGCACCGGCTTCAGATACCGGCCGGTGTGGCTCGCCGGGGACTTCGCGACGTCCTCGGGCGTCCCCTGCGCGACGATGCGTCCGCCGCCGCCGCCGCCTTCCGGACCCAGGTCGACGAGCCAGTCCGCCGTCTTGATCACATCGAGGTTGTGCTCGATGACGACGACCGTGTTGCCGTGATCGCGCAGGCGGTGCAGGACGGTGAGCAGCAGCTCGATGTCGTGGAAATGCAGTCCGGTCGTCGGTTCGTCGAGGATGTAGAGCGTGCGGCCGGTGTCGCGCTTGGAGAGCTCCAGCGCCAGCTTGACGCGCTGCGCCTCGCCGCCCGACAGCGTCGTCGCCGACTGGCCGAGCGTGATGTAGCCCAGGCCGACGTCGAGCAGCGTCGCGAGCTTGCGCGCGACCGACGGGACCGCCTCGAAGAACGCGTGCGCGTGCTCGACGGTCATCGCGAGCACCTCGTGGATGTTCCTCCCCTTGTAGCGGACGTCC
>JADZDA010000030.1 GCA_020851255.1 Burkholderiales bacterium
CGCTCCCGCGGCGCCGGCGGCGATGCCGGGCGACGTCCGCTACGGAGACGGGCGGCCGACGGCGGTGTAAAGCTCCTTCACCGGCACCACACGCCCGTGCAGCGGCAGGATGCGCTCGACGTCGAGCTTCAGCCGCTCGAGGTTCTCGATCAGGTTCACGTGGTTCGGGTTGGGGGTCGCCGGCGGCGGCGAGTTCGGTGCGCCGGGGGTGAACGAGTCGGCCTCGATCAGCAACCGTTCCTTCGGCAGGTAGACCATCAGGAACGTGTCGCTGTGGTGGCTGTCGGCGACGTGGTGCAGCTCGACCACGCGCACGCCGTCGGTGATCACGCGCTTGCGATCGACCGTTTCGATGCGCGCCTTGCGGCCGGACCTGGCGAGCGCGTCGGGGCTGATCGTGTTCGCGTTCGCGAACGCGCGCTCGAAATAGGGCTTGTTCAGCGCCTGCGTCACGATCGTCGCGCCTTCGGCGACCGCTGCCCTCAATCCGCCGGAGTGGTCGAAATGGCCATGCGAGTTGACGACGGTGCGGATCGGCTTGCCCGGGACGACCTCCCTGACCTTGGCGAGCGCCGGAACGGCGCGCAGGTCGTTGAGCGGCGTCTCCACGACGACGACGTGGTCCTTCATCTCGATCGCCACGCTGTTGTGCGATCCGCCGGCGATGAACCAGACGCCGTCTGCGACCTTCTCGGCGGTCACGCGTTCGGTGGCGGCCCGCACGAGGTCGGGCAGCACGATGTCGACCGGCGCGTTCGGCTGGACTTCGCGCACGGCGAGCGCGAGCGTCGGATGGCCGCCGGCCGCCTGCGTGATCCGGGTCGGGAACGGCACGCCGGCGAAATCGCGGTACTCCGAATACACGGTGACGACCGGCGTATCGCCCAGCACCGGATCGGGCACGCGCGACTCGACCCGTTCGACCAGCCCGCGCTGGCCGATGAACACGGTCGCCGTGAAGCGGCCGGGCTCCGCGAAGGTCGCGACGTCGTAGGTCCGTCCCTCCCGGGTCGCCTTGCGCACGGAGGCGCTATTGCGCACCGCGGCCTTGAGCGCGCCGTGCGGAGTGATCCAGAGCTGGTGGATGCGACCGGCGACGAACCGGGAGCCGGGGACCGGTGCGGTCACGACCTGGTTCCATGCGTAGCCGCCACTGACCAGCTCGACATTGCGCTGTGGCGCTGCATGCGGATACCCGCCGCCGCCGAGCGCTTCGCCGCGGATGAACTCGATCTCGTCGCGCATCGACGCCGTGCCGTAGTCGATCGAGCGCGAGTACGCGCGGATGTTGATCTTCGGCCAGGCTTCGCCGGGACGGAACGCCTGCCCGAACGTGTAGCCGATGCCGTCGGCCGAGTACCGGATCGTCCTGACCTCGTCGACCTTCATCGCGGCAGCCGCCCGGACCAGGGCCGGATCGGCGGCCCGGGCCGGTGGCAAGCAGGCAAGTGCGAGCACGCAGGCCGCGACGGCCAGGTGACGGGGCAGGCGTTCAATGCAAGGCTTCATCGAGCTCTCCCGGTCGCCGGGGGGCCGCGCCGTCGCCTGCCCACCCGGGACACCTTTCGGCGACAACAGTCGAAGTCGACGGCTATTCCCCGGGCGCGTCGACCGCGCGTCTCAGGCGGTGCGTCCGTGCGCCAGGCGAACGGAGGCGCTGCGGCCGCCGCGTCGGGCCGCCCGCCGATCCAGGCGATCGCGGAGAGAGTCAGCAGGGCTTGCGAACGCTGCAGCCCTGCAGGATCCAGAGCGATACCACGCCGGCGACCTCGTCGGCGCGCGCCTTGCGGGCCCTCGAGGCCACGTCACGGCCGCTCGCGGTCTTGAGCGTCGGATCGGCGCCGGCGCGGAGCAGGAGCTTCGCGTGCTCGGTGCGGGTGGCGAACGCCGCCATGTGCAGCGGCGTCTGCCCGTCGCGGTCGCGGGCGTTCGGGTCGGCTCCGGCGGCGAGCAGCGCCTGCAGCGGTCCGGGGTCCGGGTTCATCGCGGCGTAGTGCAAGGGCGTGGCGTCGAGCGGCGTGCGCGCGTCGCGCTGCGCGGCGTCGGCGGCGAGCAGGCGCGCGACCTCGGACTTCGTGCCGGTGCGCGCCGCGTCGTGGATCGGCCGCTCGTTCAATCCGAGCGTCGAGGGCGTCTGGGCATGCGCGGTCCTGGCGACGCAGCCGACCGCGAGCGCCGCCGCCGCGAGCGCTGCGATCAGCCGGGGAAATCCGCGTGACCGGTGGGGCATGGGTACTCCGGGTCCGGGGCGCCGCCGCTCACCGGTTCTCGAGCACGATCTCCTCGATCGTGTGCGCGGCGCGCTTGCAGTTGTAGAGGACGTCCTCCTGCGCCGTGTAGAAACGGCGCATTTTCATCGCGTGCCAGGCGGCGGCCTCGTCGCCCTCGACCGCGAAGAGCCGCGTGATCGCCTCGCGCATCGTCACCGCGCCGCGGTCCTCGAGCGCCTCGATCTCGTGGCAGATCGCGGTCGCTTCGGTGTAGCGGTGGCGGTCGGCGAGCGCGGTGACCGCGCGGTTGAGCTTGAGGCAGGCGTCCGCGCCCAGCGACGCCATCATCCGCGACTCGGTGGTCGAGCTCTCGATGTGGTACATCCGCACGCCGTTGGCCACGCTCTGCAGCGTGTCGAGCACGCGGTCCAGGTCCTTCATCAGCACGTGCATCTGCTGGCGGTTGAGCGGTGTCGTGAACGACTCGTACAGCAGGCGGATGTACTGCGCCTTGATGTCGTCGGCGCTGTTCTCGTTGACGTTCACCTCTTCGATCAGCGCCGCGTGGTCGGCGCCGCCGGGTGCCCCGAGCGCCGTCAGCAGGCGCATCGTCGCGTTGGCGCCGCCGACGAGCCGGTCGGTGTGCGAGGCGAGGAGCTGGAAAAACGTTCCCCGCTGCGGAATGACATTGTTCAGCATCGCGCGCCCGCCGTCACAGGAAGCTGCGGCCGATGACCCAGAACAGCGCGGCGATCAACCCGGCCGCCGGGATCGTGAGCACCCAGGCGATGACGAGGTTGAACGTGATCGCCCAGCGCACCGCGCGCACGTCCTGCGCCGTGCCCACGCCGACGATCGATCCGGTGATCGTGTGCGTCGTCGACACCGGGATGCCGCCGATCGTGGCGAGCGCCAGGCTGATCGCGCCTCCCATCGACGCGCAGGACCCGGATACCGCGGTCAGCCGGGTGATCTTCGTGCCCATCGTCTTGACGATCCGCCAGCCGCCCAGGTACGTGCCCCACGCGATCGCGCCGTAGCAGGCGTAGATGACCCACATCGGCAGCGTGGCGACGTCGGTCGTCGCCGTTCCCGCGGTGATCAGCAGCAGCCAGATGATGCCGATGGTCTTCTGCGCGTCGTTGCCGCCGTGTCCGAGGCTGTACGCGGCGGCGGCGAAGAGCTGGCCGTAGCGGAAGTAGTTGCTCGCCTGGTGAGGTGTCCGGCTCCGGAACAGCCACGCGACCGCGACCATCAGCAGCCCGCCTATCAGGAACCCGACGAGCGGCGACACGACGATGAAGACCAGGATCTTGCCGAAGCCGCTCCACACGATCGGCGAGAAGCCGCCGGCCTTGACGACGGTCGCGCCGACGAGCCCGCCGATCAGCGCGTGCGACGACGACGAGGGTATGCCGAAGTACCAGGTGATGACGTTCCAGGCGATCGCGCCCATCAGCGCGCCGAAGATCACGATGTGGTCGACGAACTGCGGGTCGACGGTGCCCTTGCCGATGGTCGCGGCGACCTTGAGCTGGAACACCCACAGCGCCGCGAAGTTGAACGCCGCGGCGAAGATCACCGCCTGCCGGGGCGTCAGCGCCCCGGTCGCGACGATCGTGCTGATCGAGTTCGCGCCGTCGTGGAACCCGTTCATGAAATCGAACGCGAGCGCCACGACCACGAGCAGCACGAGCACCCACAGGCTGATGGTCAGCGGTTCCATGGTCGGGGCGGAAGGCGGTTCGCGCGCGGCACGCGCCGGTCGCAGGCGTAGAGCGCGTGGTTCACGTGTTCTCGATCAGGATCTCTTCGATCGTCTTGGCGGCGTTCTCGCAGCGATCGAGCACTTCTTCCTGCAGCGCGTAGAACTCGCGCATCTTGAGCGCGTTCCACACGTTCACCTCGCCGCCGAACAGCCCGGTGATCGCCTTGCGCTGGACCCGGTCCGCCTGCGACTCGATCGCGTCGATCTCCTTGCACAGGTCGACGGTCTCCTTCTGGTGCGTCTTGTCCGGCAGCGCGATCACCGCCCGGTTGAGGCGCATGCACGCGTCGGCGGCGAGCGCCGCCATCTCGCGCGCCGCCGTCGTCGATTCCTTGATGTTGTACATGCCCACGGCGTTGGCGACGTCCTGGATCGCGTTGAGCACCAGGTCGAGTTCGACGGTGAGCGTGTGGATCTGGTCGCGGTTGATCGGCGTGGTGAACGAGCGGTGGAGGAGCTGGATCAGCTCGTACTTGATCTTGTCGCCGGCCTGCTCGTTCAGGTTCACTTCGGCGACCAGCACCGGGATGTCCTCGGTGCCCTGGCCCAGGCCGTTCATCAGGCGCAGCACCGCGTTCGCGCCGGCGACGACACGGTCGGAGTGGGCCGCGAGGAGCTCGTAGAACTCCCGGCGCTGGGGCATCAGGCTGCTGAACACGGGGGCTCCTGGCGATGAGGGCGTCGGCGTCGGCGACCGTGGGGCGGATCGTTGGAACGGCGTCGTAGGCGGGAGCGGTTCCCACCCGCCGGGCGGATTCCCCGACCGGACGGCGGGGCGTCGCCGGCGACCGTTCCTGCGCCGGGCGGCCGGTGTACGCCGCGCCCGCCGCGGGTCCGCGAAGCCCGCCGAATAGTCTCACGCCGCGCCGGACCGGGGAAATTGATCTGTCGCAAGCCGTTGCGGCTCCGCCGGCCGATCGGACCCGGATCCGGCTTCGCAGGCGCCGGACGGCAGGGCGCATGCCCGTGCCCGCCGCCTGACGCACATCAATCACGCGCTCCGCGGGGCTCGTCACCATGCAAGTGGGCGTACCGGCCGGACATGGCGTGCCCGCCGGGCCCTGCGACGAGGAAAGCTCCGACATGGCGAAATCCCAGGTCCGATCCCCGCGTGCCCCGAAATGGGTGTACCGCTTCAGTGAAGGGCGCGCCTCGATGCGCGACCTCCTCGGCGGCAAGGGCGCGAATCTCTGTGAAATGACCCGGCTCGGTCTCCCGGTGCCGCCGGGACTGATCGTCACCACGCGTGCCTGCAACGCGTATCTCGCGGCGGGCGGATTCCCCGCCGCGATGTGGACGCAGGTGCTCGCCGCGCTGCGTTCGGTCGAACGCGAGTCCGGCCGCCGATTCGGCGACCCGCGGGCGCCGCTGCTGCTCTCGTGCCGTTCCGGCGCGAAGTTCTCGATGCCCGGGATGATGGACACCGTGCTCAACCTGGGCCTCAACGACCAGGTCGCCGCGGGCCTCGTCGAGGAGACCGGCGATGCGCGCTTCGTCGCCGACGCGCATCGCCGCCTGGTCCAGATGTTCGCGACGGTCGTCCTGGGTCTGCCGCACGAACCGTTCGAAGCAGCGCTCGCCGGGCTCCGGACCGCGCGCGGCGTCGCGAACGACGCAGACCTGGCCGCCGCGGACCTGGAAGCGATCGTGGCCGCGTTCAAGCGGATCGTCCGCGAGCGCTCCGGTCGCGAGTTTCCCTCCGACCCGCTCGAACAGCTCAGGCTCGCGATCGCCGCGGTCTTCTCGTCGTGGACCGGCAAGCGCGCGGTCGACTATCGCAACGCTTCCGGGATCGCGCACGACCTGGGCACGGCGGTCAACGTGCAGGCGATGGTCTTCGGCAATCTCGGCGCGGATTCCGGCACAGGCGTCGTGACCACGCGCAACGTGACCACCGGCGAGCGCGAGATCGAGGGTGACTGGCTCACGAACGCGCAAGGCGAGGACGTGGTCTCCGGTACGCGCGAGACGCTCAGGATCGCCGCGCTCGCCGACCGGATGCCGCGGATCCACCGGCAGTTCGCGCGCTACTGCGCGAAGCTCGAGCGGCACTATCGCGACGTCCAGGACGTCGAGTTCACGATCGAGCGCGGCAGGCTCTGGATGCTGCAGACGCGCGACGCCAAGCGCAGCGCGCAGGCGGCGGTCCGGATCGCCGTCGAGCTGGCCCGCGAGCGGCTCATCACGCGCGAGGAGGCGGTCGCCCGCGTCAAGCCCGAGCACGTCGACTACTTCCTGCACCCGCAGTTCGACCCGCGGGAGAGGGCGGCCGCGGTCGCTCGCGGCGATCGGCTCGCCACCGGCCTCAACGTCTCACCGGGGGCGGCGAGCGGTGCGCTCGCGTTCGACGCCGACCTGGCCGAGCGCTGGGGCGCGAAGGAGAAGAGGGCGATCGTCATGGTGCGGCCGGAGACCAAGCCGGACGACGTCCACGGCATGCTCGCCTCGCGCGGGATCCTCACGAGCCGCGGCGGCCGGACGAGTCACGCCGCGCTGGTCGCGCGCCAGTTCGGCAAGCCGGCGGTCGTCGGTGTGACCGCGATGGAGGTCGACGTCGAGCGGCGCGAGTTGCGGGTCGGCGGAAGGACGCTGAAGGAGGGCGACCCCGTCTCGGTCGACGGCACGACCGGCGAAGTGTTCGCCGGAGAGCTGAAGACCGTGATCCCGGACTTCGCCGATCCGCACCTGATCGCGCTGCTCGGCTGGGCCGACAGGATCCGGCGGCTGGGCGTCTGGGCGAACGCCGACTACCCGCGCGACGCCGAGCGCGCGCGCCGTTACGGCGCCGAAGGCATCGGTCTCACCCGCACCGAGCACATGTTCTTCGAGACCGAGCGCCTGCCGCACGTGCAGCGGATGATCCTCGCGCGCGACGAGAAGACGCGCGGCGAGGCGCTCGCAACGCTGCTGCCGTTCCAGCGCTCGGACTTCGAGGGCCTGTTCAGGGCGATGGACGGGCTGCCGGTGACGATCCGCCTGATCGATCCGCCGCTGCACGAGTTCCTGCCCGACCACGACGAACTGCAGAAGGCGGTCGTCGAGCTGGAGACGCGGATGCGCCTGCACGACGACGACGGCGGCGCGGCGGCCGGGGCGATGCGCGCCGAGCACGCGGACAAGCGCGCGATGCTCGATGCCGTCGAGGCGATGCGCGAGCAGAACCCGATGCTGGGATTGCGCGGCGTGCGGCTGGGCATCCACATGCCGTCGCTCGTGCGCATGCAGGTGCGCGCGATCTTCGAGGCCGCGTGCGACTGCGCGAAGTCCGGCGTCAAGGTCCGCCCGAAAATCATGATCCCGCTGACCGCGGTCTCGACCGAGCTGAAGATCGAGCGCGCCCTGCTCGAGGACGAGGCGCGCGCGGTGCTGAAGGAACGCCGGATGCGGATCGCCTACCAGTTCGGCACGATGATCGAGGTGCCGCGCGCGGCGGTCGCGGCCGGCCGTATCGCCGAGTACGCCGAGTTCTTCTCGTTCGGGACCAACGACCTGACGCAGACGACCTTCGGCATCTCGCGCGACGACGCCGAGACCGGGTTCCTGACCGAGTATCTGTCGAAGGGGATCCTGGTCACCAACCCGTTCGCGACGCTCGACCAGGGCGGCGTCGGCGTGCTGATGAGTCTGGCGCTGCGCCTCGGCCGGGCGCGCCGGCCCGACCTCGAGGGCGGCATCTGCGGCGAACACGGCGGCGATCCCGCGTCGATCGACTTCTGCCACCGGATCGGGCTCGACTACGTGAGCTGCTCGCCGTATCGCGTGCCGGTCGCGCGTCTCGCGGCGGCGCATGCGGCGCTGGCCGCGAAGCGGTAGCCGGCCTGCGGTCGTTCCCGGCGGTGACGGTGTCCGGCTGCACGGCCGCGCGCCGGCGGCCGGCGATCGGTCCGGTCGCGCGGCGCCGGGTCGGTGATAATGGCCGCTCGCCGTCGTTACCCTCACGGACCGCCCGCATGCCCGATCCGAGCGCCCTGCCTGCGACCCGCCCTCTCGACGGCGTGCGCATCCTCGACTTCACGCGCGTGCTCGCCGGGCCGCTGTCGACGGCGTTGCTCGCCGATCTCGGCGCCGAGGTCGTCAAGATCGAACCGCCGCACGGCGACGACTATCGCGCGATCGGCCCGATGAAGAACGGCGAGAGCGCGCTCTTCACGGTCATGAACCGCAACAAGAAGAGCGTGCGCCTCGACCTCAAGCACCCGGCCGCGGTCGCCGCCGTGCACGAACTCGCCGCGAGCTGCGATGCGGTCGTCGAGAACTTCCGACCGGGCGTGGCGGAGAAGCTCGGCATCGGCGCCGCGGCGCTGCGTGCGGTCAATCCCCGGCTCGTGTACGTCAGCGTCTCGGGGTTCGGCCAGACCGGACCGTACGCGAACCGCCCCGCCTACGACATCGTCGTGCAGGCGATGAGCGGGCTGATGGAGAACACCGGCGATCCGGACGGGCCGCCGACGTTGGTCGGCGAAGCCGTCTCCGACGTGGTGAGCGGACTGTTCGCGTCCTGGGCGACCCTCGCTGCGCTGCTCCAGGCCCGCCGGACCGGCGTCGGCCAGCACGTCGACGTCGCGATGTTCGACAGCACGCTCGCGTTCCTGGTGACCTCGGTCGCGCGCTACGTGTTCACCGGCAGGCCGGCGCGCCGTGTCGGCAATCGCCATCCGCTGTCCGCCCCCTTCGGCGTGTACCGGGCGCGGGACGGTCATTTCGCGCTCGCGGTGCTCAACAACAAGCTGTTCGCGACGCTCGCCCGCGTGCTCGGTCGGCCCGAACTCGCCGCCGATCCGCGCTACGCCTCCGACGAGTTGCGCAGCACGAACGAGCCGCCGCTGCGCGAGGCGATCGAGGCCTGGGCGTCGGCGCTGACCGTGGACCAGGTCGTCGCGCGCATCGACGCCGAGGGCGTCCCGGTCGCTCCGCTGTGGAATGTCGCGCAGGCGCTCGAATCGGAACAGGCGCGTTCGCGCGGCCTGCTCACGCCGGTCGACGACACGCGGTTGCCCGGACTCGCGCTGCCGCTACAGCCGGTGCGCTTCGCAGGATCGGCGCCGAACCTCGCCGGCCGGGCTCCGGCGCTGGGCGAGCACACCGACGAGATCCTCGGCGCATGGCTCACCGGCGCCGTCGACCGTGTGCGTGAACTGCGCGAGGCCGGCGCGTTGGGCTGACACGCCCATCGCCGACACCGTCCGCGCCGACCGAACGGAGAGCGAAACAATGACCGAACGACCCGGAACCACCGCGGCCGATCGCGCGCTCGCCGAGTCGGTCGCGCGCTTCGCCGCCGGCGTACTCGCGCCCGCGGCCGCCGAGCTGGACGAGAGCGGCGCGTCGTGCACCTGCCACCTGCCCCGACTGGCCGAGTTGGGCCTGATGGGCATGAACCTGCCCGAGCGCTGGGGCGGGCCGGGCGTGTCGCCGGTCGCGACGTTCCTCGCGCTGGTCGAAGTGTCGAAAGCCTGCGCGTCGACTTCGTCGATGATCGGCGCGCACTACCTCGGCACCGACGCCGTGCTGATCGGCGGCAGCGACGAGCAGCGCGCGCGCTGGCTGCCGGGCGCCGCTGCCGGCGAACGGCTCGCCGGCTTCGCGCTCACCGAGCCGACCGGCGGTTCGCACCCGGCCGACCTGCGGACGCACGCGAAGCGCCAGGGCGGCGACTTCGTGCTCGACGGCGCCAAGCAGTTCATCTCCAACGCGGGCGAGGCGGCCTTCCTCGTCGTCTTCGCGAAGACCGATCCCGCCGCCGGCGCGCGCGGCGTCTCCGCCTTCGTCGTCGAGCGCGACGCGCCCGGAATCAGCGTATCCAGACCCGAGCGGCTGATGGGCATCCGTTCGGCGCACGCGTTCGCGGTCACGTTCGACGGCGTGCGCGTGCCGGCGGCGAACCGGTTGGGCGAGGAGGGTGCCGGCTTCAGGATCGCCATGAAGGTGCTCGACAACAGCCGCCTCGACGTCGCCGCGACCGCGATCGGCATCGCCGAGGCGGCGCTCGCCGCCGCCGTCCACTGGACGCGCGAGCGCACCGTCGCCGGCGAGCCGCTCGCCGGGCGCCAGGGCGTCCAGTGGATGATCGCCGACATGAAGACCAGGCTCGAAGCGTCATGGGCGCTGGCATTGCAGGCGCTCGCGCTGCGCGGGCAGGGGCCGGCGTACACGCAGGCGTCGGCGATGGCGAAGCTCCACGCGTCCGAGATGGTCGCGTTCGTCGCCGATACCGCATGGCAACGGCCCGGCGGCTACGGCTACCCCCGCGAACTGCCGCTCGAACGCTACGTGCGCGACGCGCGCATCCTGCGGATCTACGAAGGCGCATCCGAGATCCAGCGGACCGTCATTGCGCGGGGGGTGATCGGAGGGCGGTAGGGGGCCGGGAGTCGTCGAGCCAATGCCGCATCGAGGGCAGTCGATCGAGGCGAGTTCTGCGTGGAGCAGGTGCGTATCGTCCCCGCGTGCGATGTCGGCGGAGAATTCAGATCGGAATCAGGGGTGTGGGCGTTGACCGCTCCGGATAGTCCGGCGCAGACTAACCGACTATCCTTCATCGAAGCGACCTATTTTTCGTTAGAGATACGCTCGACCCCACTCCCCATGGTCGAACTCGCCTTGCCATCGTCCCGTCGACCGATGCGACCAAAGGCTGAGGGCGCGAGGTCGAAAAAAATGCTAAATAGCGAAGC
>JADZDA010000031.1 GCA_020851255.1 Burkholderiales bacterium
CAGCCGATCCGGCTTGGCGAGCTGAACAGCTACACGGTGTTCCCGGCGTTCCTCGAGCCCTACCGCAAGGGCATGGAGCTCGCGATCGAGCAGGAGAACGCCGCCGGCGGCGCGCTCGGGCGCAGGTTCGAGCTCGTCTCCCGCGACGACGGCGGCACGCCCGGCGACGCCGTGCGGGTCGCCGAGGAACTCGTCACCCGCGAGAAGGTCTCGATGCTGATGGGGACGTTCGCGTCGAACGTCGGGCTCGCGGTCGCCGACCTCGCGAACCAGCGCAAGATCCCGTTCCTCGCCGCCGAGCCGCTGACCGACAAGATCGTCTGGGAGAGCGGCAATCCCTGGACGTTCCGGCTGCGGGCGTCGACGTACATGCAGACGGCGATGCTCGTCCCCGAGGCGGCGAAACTCGGCAAGAAACGCTGGGCGATCGTCTACCCGAACTACGAGTACGGCCAGTCGGCGACCGCGACGTTCAAGCAGCAGATGATCGCGCGCCAGTCGGGCGGCCTCGAGTTCATCGAGATCGCGGTGCCGCTGGGCAAGATCGACGCGGGCCCGGTGACGCAGGCGATCGCCGACGCGAAGCCGGACGCGATCTTCAGCTCGCTGTTCGGTCCCGACCTCGCGCGATTCGTCCGCGAAGGCAACACCCGCGGGCTCTTCCGCGACCGGCCGGTGTTCAACCTGCTGGGCGGCGAGCCCGAATATCTCGACCCGCTGAAGGACGAGGCGCCTTCCGGCTGGTGGGTCACCGGGTACCCGTGGTACGCGATCGACACGCCCGCGCACAAGGCGTTCCGCGGCGCCTACGAGGCGAAGTTCGCCGACTACCCGCGGCTCGGCTCGGTCGTCGGCTACGCGACGATCCGGGCCGCGGCGGCGGCGATCCGCAAGGCCGGCTCGACCGAGCCGGCGAAGATCGCGGCGGCGCTGCGCGGCCTCGACGTGGACACGCCGTTCGGCCGCATCGTGTTCCGGACGCTGGACCAGCAATCGACGATGGGCGCCTACGTCGGACGCACGGCGGTCAGGGACGGCAAGGGCGTGATGGTCGACTGGCGCTACGCCGACGGCCGCGACCACCTGCCGCCCGACGAGATCGTGCGCAGGCTGCGACCGGCGCGCTGAGCGCTCCACGCCCGCCCCTGGTTTCCCGGTTTTCGTGTTTTCGGTCTAGGTGGCGAGTGCCACACTGAGTACCTTGCCGCCGGCCTGAGCCCAGGAGCATCGGGATGAGGGAATCTCGACAGTCCCCCTCACCCCGACCCTCTCCCCGAGTGCAGGGAGAGGGAGTCGCTGCCGTACCGGGCGCCAACCGCCGATGACCGCCGCCGCGTACGCCGTCCAGTTCGTCAACGGGCTCGCTTCGGCGTCCAGCCTGTTCCTGGTCGCCGCAGGGCTCACGCTGATCTTCGGGGTCACGCGCGTCGTCAATTTCGCGCACGGCTCGTTTTTCATGCTGGGCGCCTACGCCGCGTGGTCGATCGGCGACGCGCTCGCCGGCATCCCCGGAGCGGGCGCCGGCGGCTTCGTGCTGGCGGTCGCCGGGGCGACGCTGGCGGCGGCCGTGCTGGGCGCGCTCGTCGAAGTCACGCTGCTCAAGCGCCTGTACGCGGCGCCCGAGCTGCTGCAACTCACGGCGACGTTCGCGGTCGTCCTGATCGTGCGCGACGCCACGCTCGCGGCCTGGGGCGCCGAGGACCGGCTCGGACCGCGGGTGCCTGGCCTCGACGAGGGGGTCGCGCTGGGCACGAGGTCGATCGCCGAGTACGACCTGTTCCTCATCGTGGTCGGGTTGCTGGTGCTGGCGGGGCTGACGCTGCTCGTGCGACGCACGCGCTTCGGCGTGCTCGTGCGCGCCGCCGCCGAGAACCGCGCGATGGTGGCGGCGCTGGGCGTGGACCAGGCGAAGCTCTACACGGCGGTGTTCGCGCTGGGCGCCGGCCTCGCCGGCATGGCCGGCGCGCTGCAACTGCCGCGGGAGCCCGCGAATCTGGGCATGGATCTCGCGGTCGTCGCCGAGGCGTTCGTGGTCACCGTCGTCGGCGGACTGGGCTCTATCCCCGGCGCGTTCGTCGCGGCGATGGTCATCGGGCTGGTCAAGGCGCTGTGCATCGCGCTGGGCACCGTCGACGTGGCCGGCGTCGCGATCGCCTTTCCCAAGCTCACGCTGGTCGCCGAGTTCGTCGTGATGGCGATCGTGCTCGCGATCCGGCCGCAGGGCTTCTTCGGCGCGACGCTGACGCTGCCCGCGTCCACGCCGCTGCCGGAGCAGCGGGCGCTGGTCGTCGATCCGGGCCGGCGGGAGGCATGGGTGGCCGCGGCGATCGTCGCCGCGTTCGTGGCTCTGCCGCTCCTGAGCGACGAGTACGCGCGCATCCTCGCGACCGACATCGCGATCGCGACACTGTTCGCCGCGAGCCTGCGCCTGCTGCTCGGCCCCGCGGGGCTCACCTCGTTCGGCCACGCGGCCTACTTCGGCGTCGGCGCGTACGCCGCGGCGCTCGCGTTCAAGCAGGGCGCGCCGATGGGCGCCGCGCTCGTCGCCGCCCCGCTCGCGGCGCTCGTCGCCGCCATCGCTTTCGGGTGGTTCTGCGTTCGGCTCTCCGGCGTGTATCTCGCTATGCTGACGCTCGCGTTCGCGCAGATCACCTGGTCGATCGTCTTCCAGTGGGACGCGGTGACCGGCGGCTCCAACGGCCTCATCGGCCTGTGGCCGCCCGAATCGCTCGCCGACCGGACGCGCTACTCGTGGTTCGCGGTCGCGATCGTCGCGGTCGCGATGTTCGCGCTCTCCCGGATCGCCGCGTCGCCGTTCGGACGCGCGTTGCGGGGGGCCCGCGATTCCGCGGCCCGCGCCGAGTCGATCGGACTCGATGTCCGCCGGCTCCAGTGGACCGCGTTCGCGCTGGCCGGCGCGTTCGCCGGCCTGGCGGGCGGCCTCTACGCCTTCTCGAAGGGCAGCATCTCGCCCGAGACGCTCGCGATCCCGCGCTCGGTCGACGGGCTCGTCATGGTGCTCCTGGGCGGCCTCAACGCCACGTTCGGGCCGGTGATCGGTGCCTCGCTCTTCACGTGGGGGCAGGACGCGCTCTCCCGCGCGACCGATTTCTGGCGGGCGGGGCTGGGCGTGGCGATCCTGGCGATCGTGCTGGCCGTTCCCCACGGACTGGGCGGCGTCCTCGCGTCCGCCATCGTGCGCAGGCGCGGGCGATGAAACCGCCCTCGCCCGCCGTCGCCGCGATGCCGGTGCTCGTCGTCGAGGGGCTCGAGCGCGCCTTCGGCGGTGTGCGCGCCGTCGACGGCGTGTCGTTCACGGTCGCGTCCGGCGAGCGCGTCGCGCTGATCGGACCCAACGGGGCCGGCAAGACGACCTGCTTCAACCTGATCGACGGACAGCTCACCCCCGACGAGGGACGCGTGACGATCGGCGGCACCGACGTCACCGCCCGCCCGACCCGCGAGCGGGCTCGGCGCGGCGTCGGGCGCACCTTCCAGGTCGCGGCGAGCTTCGCGTCGATGACGGTGCGCGAGAACGTCGCGCTGGCGATCGCCGCGCACGAAGGCGCGACCGCCTCGCCCGTCGGTGCCGGACTCGGCGCCTACGACGCGCGCGCCGACGCACTGCTCGCGCGCGTCGGCGCCGCGGAACTCGCCGGCGAGCACGCGGCCATCCTCGCGTACGGCGACCTGAAACGGGTCGAGCTCGCGCTGGCGCTCGCCGGCGAGCCTCGGCTGCTCCTCATGGACGAGCCGACCGCCGGCATGGCGCCGCGCGAGCGCGGCGCGATGATGGACGTCGTCTCCGCGCTCGTCCGCGAGCGGTCGATCGCACTGCTCTTCACCGAGCACGACATGGACGTGGTGTTCGCGCACGCCGACCGGATCGTCGTGCTCGACCGCGGGCGGATCCTCGCGCGAGGCGCGCCCGACGCGATCCGCGCCGACCGCCGGGTGCAGGAAGCCTACCTCGGCACCGACGACGACACTCCGACCGACCGCTGAGCGCGCCAGCGCGCGGCCGCTGCGGGCGAATCGCGGTCAGCCGCGACCGCCGAGGCGCTCGAAGCCGGCCGCGAGATCGGCGATCAGGTCGTCCGGGTCGTCCAGCCCGATCGCGAGCCGCAGGCAAGGCCCGGGCGCGTCGAAGCGCGACACCGTGCGCAGCTTGTCGAGGTCCACCGGGATGACCAGGCTCTCGTAGCCGCCCCAGCTCCACCCCATGCTGAAGAGCCGCATGCCGTCGAGCATCGCGGCGATGCGGTCGCGTCCGGGTCCGGGCTTCAGGACCAGGGTGAAAAGCCCGCTCGCCAGCCGGAAGTCGCGCTTCCACAGCGCGTGGCCGCGCGCGCCCGGGAGCGCCGGGTAGAGCACCTCGGCGACTTCGGGGCGCCCGGTCAGCCACGTCGCGATCTTCATCGCGCTCGCCTGGTGGCGCGCGAGGCGGATCGGCAGGGTCCGCAAGCCGCGCAGCGCGAGAAAACAGTCGTCGGACGACGCGGTCACGCCCATGTCGGTCCAGGTCCGGTGGACCGCCGCGCTCGACGCCTCGTTGCAGATGATCAGGCCCGAGAGCACGTCCGAGTGGCCGCCGATGTACTTGGTCGCCGCGTGGACCGACACGTCGACGCCGTGGTCGAACGAGCGGAAGCCCAGCGGCGTCGCCCAGGAGTTGTCGAGGATCAGCGTCGCGCCGTGGCGGCGCGCGACCGCCGCGATGGCCGGCACGTCCTGGACGTCGAACGAGAGCGAGCCGGGCGACTCGGCGAACACGACCCGCGTCGCCGGCGTCATCAGCGATTCGATTCTCCCGCCGATCAGCGGATCGTAGAACGCGACGTCGACGCCGTAGCGCACCAGCGTGTTCATCGCGAAGCGGCGCGTCGGGCCGTAGACCGAGTCGGTGATCAGCACGCGGTCGCCGGCCTTCAGGAACGCGAGCAGCGGCAGCGTGGTGGCCGTGAGGCCGCTGGGCACCGCGTAGGCCCGGTGGCCGCCCTCGAGCGAGGCCGCCGCCGCCTGGAAATCGGTCACCGTGGGCAGTCCGTGCAGTCCGTAGCCGATGCCGTCGTAGCGGCCCGCCGCCGACGCCTCGAGGTCGTCGAGCGTCGGGAACACCATCGTCGACGCGCGGTAGACCGGCGTGTTGACCGCGCCCAGGTGCCGGTCCGGCGCGCGTCCGAGGTGGAGCGTGCGCGTGTCCGCGGACAGCCGGGGATCGACGTCGTCGCTCATGTCCGTTCCGCGGTTAGCGCACGCCGGCCGGCCGCAGGTGCGCGGCGGCGCCGGAGTCGAGTGCACGAACGATCCGGGCGACCTGCTCGTCGACCGGGGCCAGGATGTCGATCACGATGGCCTCGCCCGGCGGTTCGAGCGCGGCGAACTGGCTCGCGAGCAGCGACGCCGGCATGTAGCGGTGCCGGCGGGCCTCGAGCCGGGCCGCGATCGTGGCCGCGTCACCGGCGAGATGGACGAAGCGCACATCGCCCGCGGCGCGCAATCGTGCGCGATACGCCTCCTTGAGCGCCGAACAGGCGAGCACCGCGCCCTCGCCGCGTCCGGCGATCGCCGCGAGTTCGGTCGCGACGCGGTCGAGCCACGGCCAGCGATCGTCGTCGTCGAGCGGCACGCCGGTGCGCATTTTCTCGACGTTCGCCGGCGGGTGGAAATCGTCGGCGTCGAGGAACCGCCAGCCCAGGCGGGCGGCGAGCGCCGATCCCACCGTCGACTTGCCGCAGCCGGTCACACCCATCACGACCACGATCATCGCGAATCGCCGCTCCCGGCGCCGCGCGCGGTGTCCACCGCATGGCCGCCGAACGCCTGGCGCATCCGCGCCAGCATCCGGTTCGCGTAGTCGCCGCTGCCCTGGCTGTCGAAGCGCATCATCAGCGCGAGCGCCAGGACCGGGGCGGGCACCCCCTGCTCGACCGCTTCCGCGACCGTCCAGCGTCCCTCGCCGGAGTCCGCGACCCGCGGGGCGATCGCGCCGGGATCCGGGTCGCGGGCGAGGAATTCCGCGGTGAGATCGAGGAGCCAGGAACGCACGACGCTGCCGTGCCGCCACAGTTCGGCGATCTTGGCGGCGTCGAGCGCGAACTCGCGCTTGCCGTCCAGCAGCGCGAAGCCCTCGGCGTACGACTGCATCATTCCGTATTCGATGCCGTTGTGGATCATCTTGACGAAGTGCCCGGCCCCGACCGGCCCGCAGTGCAGCCACCCGCGGTCCGGGCCCGGCGCGAGGATGCGCGCGTACGGCCCGATCGCGAGCGCACCGGCTTCGTTGGCGCCGAACATCAGCGCGTAGCCGTTGTCCAGTCCCCACACACCGCCGGACACGCCGCAGTCGACGAAATCGAGTCCGCGCGCCGCGAGCTGCGCGCCGCGTCGCTGCGAATCCTTGTAGTTCGCGTTGCCGCCGTCGACGATCGTGTCGCCGGGGGCCAGGAGCGGCGCGAGTTCGTCGATCGTCGCCTGCGTCGCGGCGCCCGCCGGCACCATCACCCAGACGACGCGCGGCGCCGGCAGCGCCGCGGCCAAGGCCGCGAGCGAATCGACGGCGGTGACGACGCCCTCGTCCGCGAGGATTGCGGCCGCGCCCGGGGTCGTGTCGTACCCGACCACGCGCACGCCCGCCCGCGCGAGCCGTCGCGCCATGTTGCCGCCCATCCGGCCCAGTCCGACGAGTCCCAGCGCGAGCGGCGGCGTGGCGGTCATCGGCGGTCGCGGTCCGGTCGGATTCGTTCGGCCGCGGACGACACCCCGTCATCCGCGAGCGGCGGTCATTATGTCACGCGGTTCCGGTACGAGGCGACGATCGCCGCCGAGACCAGCAGCGCGCAGCCGGCGAGCATGCCCGGCGTCGGACGCTCGGCGAGCAGCGCCGCCGCGAGCGCGATGCCGTACACCGGCTCCAGCGCCGCGACCACGCTCGCGGTGTGCGCCGACACCGATGTCAGCGCCGCGATGAAGAGCGTGTGTGCCAACGCGGTGCAAACGAGGCCCAGCGCCAGCAGGAGACCGAGCGTGCGCGCGTCCGTCCAAGCGCCGGGCGGCGAGACGATCACCCAGGGAACGAGGCAGGCCGCGGCGAACGCGTTCTGCCACATCGCGATCGACACCGGCGTCGTGTCCGCCGCGTGGCGACGGTTGCGCACGGCGAGCCAGGCGAACGTCGCACCGGAGACGACGCCCCAGCCCAGGCCCCGGACCGCCGCATCGCCGATGTCGTAGCGAGGCACGACCAGCGCCAGGCCGGCGACGACGAGCGCGGCGACGGCGGCATCCGACCACGTTGCCGCGCGCTGGCCGGTCGCGTGCTCGATCAGCAGCGTGAACAACGGGAAGCTCGCGAATCCGAGCAGGCCGATCGCCACGCCCCCTTCCCGGATGCCGGCGAAGAACGTCCACCAGTGGACGGCGAGGATCGCGCCGGTGACGGCCAGTCCGCGGGTCGGACCGGAGAGGACGCCCGCGGTCGCTCCCCACGCCGCGAGCGCCAGCGCCGCGATCAGCGTGCGCCCGAGCACGATGCCCGCCGGCGCCAGTTCGATCCAGCGACCGAACAAGCCCGCGAGGCCGAACAGCGCGACCGCGGCGTGCAGCGCGACGAGGGCGGATGGGCGGCGCATCAGGCAGGAATCGGGGTCGGAAACTGGAGGAATTGGGGTCAGACTCGAATTTCCCCTTGGCGGTAGAAATTGGGGTCAGACTCGAATTTCGC
>JADZDA010000032.1 GCA_020851255.1 Burkholderiales bacterium
CGATCGGCGCGGTCAACCGCTACAGCAAGCTCTCGCTCGCCGAGTCGCCGACGCTGTGGTACGAGTTCCACGGCACCGCGGGCGGCGTCGAGGAGCAGGCGACGCAGAGGCAGGCGATCGCGCGCGAGCACGGCGGCGTCGACTTCGCCTGGGCGACCCGGCCCGAGGAGCGGAACCGGCTCTGGCAGGCGCGCCACGACGCGTACTTCGCCTGCCTGCAGTTGAAGCCGGGCAGCCGGATGATCGCCACCGACGTCTGCGTGCCGATCTCGCGGCTCGCCGACTGCATCGCCGAGACCCAGGTCGACATCGCGGCGGCCGGGCTGCCGATTCCGCTGTTCGGCCACGTCGGCGACGGCAACTTCCACCTGATGATCCTCGTCCACCCGGACCGCGACGACGAGATCGAGGAGGCGTGGACGCTCAACGCGCGGCTGGTCCGGCGCGCGATCGCGATGGGCGGGACGTCGACCGGCGAGCACGGCATAGGGCTGGGCAAGCGCGAATTCCTGGTCGAGGAGTTCGGCGAGGCCGTCGACGTGATGCGCGCGGTCAAGCGCGTGCTCGACCCGGCCGGCATCATGAATCCCGGCAAGGTGCTGGAGTAGGGAGGCGCGATGGATCTCCTCGACGTCCGGCTCGACGACAAGTACACGCTCGCGGGCGGCCGCGTCTACCTGACCGGCATCCAGGCGCTCGCGCGCCTGATGGTGGTCCAGCGGCTGCGTGACGCCGCCGCCGGGCTGAACACCGCGGGATTCGTCTGCGGCTACCAGGGCTCGCCGCTCAACAACGTCGACAAGACGATGTGGGAGGCGCGCGAGGTGCTCGAGCGCCACGCGATCCGTTTCCAGCCCGGTCAGAACGAGGAACTCGCGATGACCGCGGTCTGGGGGGCGCAGCAGGTCGCGCTCGATCCGAAGCGCCGTCACGACGGGGTGTTCGCGCTGTGGTACGGCAAGTGGGCCGGGCTCGCGCGCTCCGGCGACGCGCTGCTGCACGGCAACCACGCCGGCTCCTCGGCGCAGGGCGGCGTGCTGCTCGTGTGCGGCGACGACCACATGGCCCGCTCGTCGACGGTCGCCACGCAGAGCGAGTCGATGCTGATGGGCCCGTACGTCCCGGTGCTCGCGCCGACCGGCGTGCAGGAATACCTCGACCTGGGCCTGCACGGGTTCGCGATGTCCCGCTACTCGGGATCCTGGATCGGGTTCAAGGCGCTCGACGACACGATCGAGTGTTCCGCGTCCGTCGACGTCGACCCCTCGCGCATCGACATCCGCCTGCCGGAGGATCACCGGCTGCCGGCCGGCGGCCTCAATCTGCGGCTGCCCGACCAGCCGCTCACGATGGAGCGGCGGATCCACGAGGGACGCCTGCCGGCCGTGCTCGCGTACGTCCGCGCGAATTCGCTCAACCGGATCGCGCTCGACAGCCCGAACGCGCGGCTCGGCATCGTCGCGGCGGGCAAGTCCTGGCTCGACGTGCGCCAGGCGCTCGAGCACCTGGGCATCGGCGAGCGCGAGGCGGCGGCGATCGGCATCCGCGCGTTCAAGGTCGCCATGCCCTGGCCGCTCGAGCCGCGGGGATTGCACGCCTTCGCGGAGGGGCTCGAGGAGATCGTCGTCGTCGAGGAGAAGCGACCGATCCTCGAGGATCAGATCCGCGCGCTGCTCTACGGCTGGCCCGACGCGCGCCGGCCGCGCGTGCTGGGCAAGCACGGCGAGGACGGGGCGGCGGGCGCCTGGATGCTGCCGCCGACCGGCGAGCTCTCCGCCGAGGAGATCGCGCTCGCGATCGCCGCGCGGCTGCGCCGATTCCACCGCAGCGCCGCGTTCGACGAACGGGTCGCCTGGCTCGAGGCCCGCGTCGCCGCGCTCGCCCAGCCGTCGCTGTCGCCGCAGCTGCGCGGCTACCTGGGCGACGCCGGCCGGGTGCCGTTCTTCTGCTCCGGCTGTCCGCACAACACCTCGACGCGCGTGCCCGAAGGCAGCGCGGCGATCGCCGGCGTCGGCTGCCACTTCATGGCGACCTACATCTTCGGCGGCACGAAGATCTTCTCGCCGATGGGCAGCGAAGGCGCGGCCTGGGTCGGCCACGCGCCGTTCACCGACACCCGGCACGTCTTCGCCAACATGGGCGACGGCACCTACTACCACTCGGGGTTGCTCGCGGTCCGTGCGGCGGTGTCGGCGAAGGCGAACATCACGTTCAAGATCCTCTACAACGACGCGACCGCCGCGACCGGCGGCCAGCCGCTGCCCGGCGCGATGAACGTGCCCGGCGTCACGCGGCAGCTCGAGGCGGAGGGCGTGCGCACGATCGTCGTCGTGACCGACGAGCCGGAGAAGTACGGGTCCGGATCGGCGTTCGCGCCCGGCGTCACGATCCGGCACCGCGACCATCTCGATGCCGTCCAGCGCGAGCTGCGCGACACGCCCGGCGTCACCGCACTCGTCTACGACCAGACCTGCGCCGCCGAGAAGCGGCGCCGACGCAAGCGCGGCCGCTACCCGGACCCCGACCGCCGGTCGTTCGTCAACACGCGCGTGTGCGAGGGCTGCGGCGACTGCGGTGTCCAGTCCAATTGCGTGTCGGTGATCCCGGTCGAGACCGAGTTCGGCCGCAAGCGCGCGATCGACCAGACCCAGTGCAACAAGGACTTCGCCTGCCAGAAGGGCTTCTGCCCGAGTTTCGTGTCGGTCGAAGGCGGACGTCCGCGCCGCGCCGTGCCGTCGTCCGCCGGCCAGGCGGCGTTCGACTCGATCCCCGAACCCTCGCTGCCCGCGCTCGACCGGACGTACTCGATCGTGGTCGCCGGCGTCGGCGGAACCGGCATCATCACGGTGGGCGCGCTGATCGGCATGGCCGCGCACGTCGAGGGCAAGGGCGTGTCGGTGCTCGACATGACCGGCGTCGCGCAGAAGGGCGGCGCGGTGACGACCTACGTCAAGATCGCGGCCACGCCGGAGCGCCTCGCGACCATCCGGATCGCCGCCGGCGAGGCGGACGCGGTCATCGGCGCCGATCTGCTGGTCACCGCGGAGAACGCGATCCTGAACCGGATGCGCAAGGGGGTCACGCGCGCGGTGCTCAACACGAATCGCGCGCCGACCGTCGCGTTCATCCGCAACCCCGACCTGGTCACGCCGTGGGGACCGATGGAGGAAGGCGTGGCCGATGTGATCGGCCGCGAGCGCACGCGTCGGGTCGACGCGACCCGGATCGCGACCGCGCTGATGGGCGACGCGCAGACCGCGAACGTGCTCCTGCTGGGCTACGCCTGGCAGTGCGGGATGCTGCCGGTCTCGCGCGAGGCGATCGAACGCGCGGTCGCGATCAACGGCGCCGCCGTCGAGGCGAATCTCCGGGCGTTCGCCTGGGGTCGCCTCGCCGCGCACGATCCCGCCGCCGTCGAGCGGCACGCCGCGCCGCCGGCCGACGCGGTCGCGTCCGACCGTGCGATCTCGGCCACGCTCGACGAGGCGGTCGAGCGCCGCGTCGCCTGGCTCACCGACTACCAGGACGCCGCCTACGCCGCGCGCTACCGCGGTCTGGTGGACGCGGTGGCGCGCCGCGAGCGCTCACTGGGCACCGGCACGCCGCTCGCCGAGGCCGTCGCCCGGAGCTACTTCAAGCTGCTCGCGATCAAGGACGAGTACGAGGTCGCGCGGCTGTACACCGACGGCGAGTTCGAGCGGGAGGTCGCGGCCGCTTTCGAAGGCGACTACTCGATCCGCTACCACTTCGCGCCGCCGCTGTTCGCCAAACCCGATCCGGTCACCGGCGTGCCGGCGAAGCGCGCGGTCGGGCGGTGGATGCGGCCGGTGCTGCGGGTGATCGCGGCGTTGCGCCGGCTGCGGGGCACCGCGCTCGACCCGTTCGGGCGCACCGACGAGCGCCGCCTGGAGCGGCAGCTCGTCGCCGACTACGAGGCGCGCATCGGCGAGCTCGTCGTCGGCCTCGCCGGCGGCGACCGGGACCTCGCCGTCGAGATCGCCGCGCTGCCGATGTCGATCCGCGGATACGGGCATGTGAAGCTGCGCAGCATCGAGGCGGCGCGGGCGCGGGAAGCCGAGCTGCTCGCGCGGTGGCGGGCGGCACCGGCCGCCGCCCGGCGCGATCCGGAGGCGGTCGCGGCCTGATGCGAGGCGCCGTCGCCGACTACAGCAGACGCCTGGGCACGCTGGCCGGGCGGATGCCGCCGCCCGACGTCGCGTAGCCGGCGATCGCGGCCAGCGCGAGCCAGGCGACGAGCACGACCAGCGTGAACGCGACGCTGCGGTCGGGCGTGCAGCGGCGCAGCATCGGCGCGCCGATGCCGAACGAGATCCAGGAGACCACCGCCGCGGCGAGCACGATCGCGCCGCCGATCTGTCCCATCACGTGCCCGATGCCGGCGAGGTAGATCGCGGTGAACGCGTAGGCGACGAGCTTGAGCGAGGCGACGTAGTCGCGGCGACCCCCGAACGACGGCGCGAGCGTGTCGACGATCAGCGCGAGCAGGAAGGTGACGACCAGCGTCGTCAGCCAGGCGCCGACCGCGAGGCGCAGCGAGCGGGCGAGACCCAGGTCCGCGTAGCCGACCAGCATGGCGAGCGGCCCGATCGCCGCGAGCCCCAGGATCCAGCCGAGCGCGAGCGACTGCACGGTCGCCGGTTCGGCCGCGATCCGCGCCCAGGCGTTGCGCGGTTCGAGCAGGATCGCACGCAGTCTTTGGTACGACGGCATCGGACGCGGGAGAGGTGTCGGCACCGTAACCGGCCGGCGGGGACCGGAAGTGTAGGTCCACCGGTCGATCGTTGTCGATCCGGCCACGATCGGTGCCCGCGGTCCGCCCGAATCGGCCCGCGCCTCGCCATCGCCGGCGCCGCGCAACGCCCTGCGGGGATGCTCTAATGTCGCCGATGCCGGGGCAGGGTCCCGGGGCCGGGGTCGCTCCCGGGCGCAACGTCGATCGAGGGAATCCATGTCGTTCGTCCTGCCGGTTCGTTCGTGGCGCGCCGACGCCCGCGTGCTCGTCGCGCTGTCCGCCCTGGCTACGGCCCTGCCGTCCGCCGCGCAGTCGCTGGAGCGCTTCTCGCCCCAGGGCGAGGTGAAGCGGGTCCGCCAGGCGACGGCCGCGTTCTCGACGCCGATGGTCGCGCTGGGCGATCCGCGCGCCGCCGGCCCGTTCGACGTCGAATGCGCCGTGCCGGGGAACGGCCGCTGGGTCGATCCGAAGCGCTGGGTGTACGACTTCGCCTCCGACCTGCCGGCCGGCTTGCGCTGCTCGTTCGCGCTCAAGCCGGGAACGAAGGACCTGGCCGGCGCGGCGCTGCCCCCCGCCCGCCACGCGCTGTCGACCGGCGGTCCGTCGATCGTGCGCAGCCTGCCGTGGGACGGTGCGCGGATCGACGAGAGCCAGGTGTTCATCCTGGGCCTCGACGCGCCGGCGAAGCCCGAGAGCGTCGCGAAGCACGCGCGCTGCGTCGCGGCCGGCGTCAACGAGGAGATCGGCGTGCGGCTGGTCACCGGCGAGGAGCGGCGGACGATCCTCGACAGCCGCCGGTCGTTCGCGTCGAGCTGGCTGCGCGCGGTGCTCGTCGACGGCGAGTCGGGGCGCGCGCGCCACTTCCTGTTCCGGCTGCCGGCGAGCGGCAGCGACGCCGAGCGGTTCGCGCGGCTGCGCGACGCGCCCGACTCGCCGATCGTCACGCTCGCCTGCGCGCGCGCGCTGCCGGCCGGTGCCGAGGCGAAGCTCGTCTGGGGACGGGGCATCGAGGCGACGACCGGCGTCGCGACCTCGGCCGCGCAGACGCTCGCCTTCCGCGTGCGGCCGGCGTTCCGTGCGTCGTTCTCCTGCGAGCGCGTCAACAAGGACGCCCAGTGCCTGCCGGTGCTGCCGATGACGCTGTCGTTCACCGCGCCGGTCGCGAAAGGCGACGCGGCGCGGATACGGCTCGTCGACGCAGCGGGCAAGGCCTGGCCGGCGACGCTGCCCAGGGCCGAGGCCGGGACCGTCGATCGCGTGAGCTTCGGGCCGGGGCTCCCCGAGCGCCAGCGCTTCCGCATCGAACTGCCCGACGGTTTGCGCGACGACGCCGGCCGCGCGCTGGTCAACGCCCGGTCGTTCCCGCTCGCCGTGCGCACCGACGAGAGCCCGCCGCTCGCGAAGTTCGCCGCCGATTTCGGGATCCTGGAACGCGTGTTGCCCGACAAGTCCCGGCCGATGCTGCCGGTCACCCTGCGCAACGTCGAGGCCGCGCTGGCCGGCGGGACCGCGTCGGTGCGGCCGCCGAAGGCTGCGGCGAAGGCGGGCGCGCCGGTGCCCGGTCAGGTGATGCGCGTGGCACCGGGCGACGACCGGCAGATCGTCGCCTGGTTCCGCCGTCTCGCGCACGCCAACCGGATCGAGCGCGAGTACGACTCGAAGGACGACCGCTGGATGGTCAAGCGCAACGGCTACGCCGAATCGATCTTCAACACGGCCGACACCGTGACCAGGATCGCGGTTCCCAAGCCGGGCGGCGGCAAGGCGTTCGAGGTCGTCGGCATCCCGCTGGCCGCGCCCGGGTTCTACGTCGTCGAACTCGCGAGCCCGAAACTGGGCGCCGCGCTCATCGGCGAGGCGAAACCCTGGCACGCGCGCGCCGCCGCGCTGGTGACCAACCTCTCGGTGCACGTGAAGCTCGGCCGCGAATCCTCGCTCGTCTGGGTGACGCGCCTTTCCGATGCGAGCGTCGTCGAAGGTGCGGCGGTGGCGGTGCGCGACTGCAACGGCCGCACGCACTGGGAAGGCCGGACCGACGCCTCCGGCATCGCGCGCATCGCGGCGCGGCTGCCCGCGCGCGAGGAACTGCCCTCGTGCGGCTTCGGCGACGCGGTCAAGGAGTACTTCGTGTCGGCACGCACCGCCGACGACAGGGCGTTCGCGATGCCGCACTGGGGCGAGGGCATCGCGCCCTGGCGGTTCAACGTGCCGACCGGGCGTTTCGACGGACCGTTCGTCGCCCACGCGGTGCTCGACCGCTCGCTGGTGCGGACCGGCGAGAGCGTGTCGATGAAGGTGTTCGTGCGCGAGACCACCGGCGGCGGGTTCGCGCTGGTGCCGCGCAAGGCGCTCGGCGACAAACTCACGATCCGCCACCTCGGATCCGACCGCGAATACGAGGTACCGGTGCGCTGGGCCGCGGGCGCGTCGCCGTCGGCGGGCGAGGCGGTCTTCGAGGTGCCGAAGGACGCGTACACCGGCAGCTACCAGGTCTTCGTCCGCGACACGCTCGCGGGCCGGAAGGACGAATCCGACGAGCGGCCCGCGGCCACTTTCCGTGTCGAGGCGTTCCGCGTGCCCCTCCTGCGCGCGCGCCTGAAGGCGCTGGGCGCGCCGCTGGTGGTGCCGGAATCCGTCGACTTCGACGTCCAGGTCCAGTACCTCGCCGGCGGCGCCGCGGGCGGACTGCCGGTCCGGCTCCGCACGCAGACCGAGCGGCGCCCGGTCGTCTTCGACGACTGGGACGGCTACGCGTTCGCCGCCGGCGACGTGAAGGAAGGCCGCGAGACCTGGGGCGACGGCGCGATCCGCGACGGCGATTTCCGCTACGCCGATCCCGACGACGAGCCGGACGCGGGCGAGGGTCCGCGCGCGGTGCGCGGCGCGGAGCAGGCGTTCGCGCTCGATGCCGCCGGCGGCGCGCGCGCGACCGTGAAGGACGTCGGGAAATCCGCGGATCCGCGCGACCTGGTCGCCGAACTCGAATACCGCGATCCGAACGGGCAGACGCTGACCGCCGCCACGCGCGTCGCGCTCTGGCCATCGAAACTCGTGCTGGGCATCAAGCCCGACGGCTGGGCGTCGTCGAAGGAGCGGTTGAAGTTCAGCGTCGTCGCACTCGACGTCGCGGGCCGGCCGCTGCCGGGCGTGCGCGTGCAGACCGACGCGTACCGGCGCGAAGCCTACTCGCACCGCCGCCGGCTGGTCGGCGGCTTCTACGCCTACGAGCACGGCTACGACACGACGCGGGTCGGGCCGCTGTGCGAGGGTGTCACCGACGCGAAGGGCCGGCTCGCCTGCGAGGCCGCGGCGCCGGCTTCCGGGCAGATCATCGTCCGCGCCCGTGCCGCGGACGCCGACGGCCGTCCGGCGCTCACGCGCGCCGACGTCTGGGTGTCCTCCGGCGACGACGACGAAGGATTCGCCGCGACGGACAACGACCGCTTCGACCTGATCGCCGAGGAGAAGCGCTACGAACCCGGTGCGACCGCGCGCTTCCAGGCGCGCATCCCGTTCCGCGAGGCGACCGCACTCGTCACCGTCGAGCGCGAAGGCGTGCTCGACGCGACCGTCCTCCGCATCGCGCGCGGCGAACCGGTGGTCGAGGTGTCGGTCAAGGGGAACTACGCGCCGAACGTGTTCGTCTCCGCGCTCGTCGTGCGCGGGCGGGTCGCCGACCCGAGGGCCACGGCGATGGTCGACCTGGCCAGGCCGTCGTTCCGCATGGGGCTCGCCGAGATCCGCGTCGGCTGGGCCGCCCACGAGCTCGCGGTCAAGGTCGTGCCCGATGGCTTGGTGCACAAGACGCGCGATCGCGTCCCGGTGGCGATCCAGGTGCGCAGGCCCGACGGAACGCCGCCGCCGAAGGGCGCGGAAGTCGCCATCGCCGCCGTCGACGAGGGCCTGCTCGAGCTCATGCCCAACGCGACCTGGAAGCTCCTGGACGCGATGATGGTCCGCCGCGGCGAGGAGGTCGACACCTCGACCGCGCAGATGCAGGTGATCGGCAAGCGGCACTTCGGCCGCAAGGCGGTGGCGCCCGGCGGCGGCGGCGGGCGGATGGGCTCGCGCGAGCTCTTCGACACGCTGCTCCTGTGGCGCGCGCGCGTGCCGCTCGACGACGAGGGACGGGCGAGCATCGTCGTGCCGCTCAACGATTCGCTCACCGGCTTCCGGATCGTCGCCGTCGCGAGCGCCGGCGCCGGCCTGTTCGGCACCGGCGAGGCGAGCGTCCGCGCGACGCAGGACCTGATGCTGCTGTCGGGGCTGCCGCAGCGCGTGCGCGACGGCGACCGGTTCGCGGCGACCTTCACCGTGCGCAACGCGTCGGAGCGTCCGATCGACGTGTCCGTCGCGCCACGCGCGGCCGCGGGCGCCGCCGTCCTGCCCGGACTCGACGCACGCACGCTCGCGCTCGCGCCCGGCGAGGCGCGCGAACTCGCCTGGACCGCGCAGGTGCCGACGGCCGCGACGTCGCTCGCCTGGCAGGTCGACGCGAGCGCGCGTGCCGGCGCCGACGGCGCGGTCGTCGCGCGCGATTCGATCAAGCTGTCGCAGGGCGTGACGCCGCTCGTGCCCGAGCGCACCTGGCAGGCGACGATCCTGCGGCTGGACGCGCCGCGGTCGGTGCCGGTCGAGCGTCCGGCGGACGCGATCCCCGGTCGCGGCGGCGTGAACGTCCAGATGCAGGCGAGCCTCGCCGGCGACCTGCCCGGCGTGCGCGAGTGGCTCGAGCGCTACCCGTACACCTGTCTCGAGCAGCGCGTGTCGGTGGCGATCGGCCTCTCCGACCGGCGCCGCTGGGACGCGGTCGTCGCGAGCCTGGCCGACCACCTCGATCGCGACGGCTTCGCCCGGTACTGGACGCTGCTGCGCGACGGCGACGACGTGCTGACGAGCTACGTGCTGTCGATCGCGCACGAGGCGGGCTTCGAGATTCCCGAGCGCGAGCGCCGGCGGATGGAGCAGGCGCTCGTCGCGTTCGTCGAGGGCCGCGCGGTCCGCGGCTCGGCGCTGCCGACCGCCGACCTCGCGATCCGCAAGGTCGCCGCGCTCGAGGCGCTGTCGCGCCGGTCCGAGCCGTTCGATCCGCGCTGGCTCGACACGTTCGCGATCGAGCCGAACCTGTGGCCGACGTCCGCGGTCGTCGACTGGACGATGGTCCTCGCGCGCCAGCCGAAGCTGCCGCGGCGCGACGAGCGGCTCGGAGCGGCGCAGGAGATCCTGCGGGCGCGGCTGAACTTCCAGGGCACGACGATGGGCTTCTCGACCGAGAAGTCGGATGCGTTGTGGTGGTTGATGATCTCCGCCGACGCGAACGCGAACAAGCTGATCCTGGCCACGCTCGGCCTCCCCGGCTGGAAGGACGACCTGCCGCGGCTGGTGCGCGGGTCGCTGGGCCGGATGCAGCGCGGCCACTGGAACACGACGGTCGCCAACGCCTGGGGCACGGTGGCGCTCGACCGGTTCGCGGCGAAGTTCGAATCGACGGCTCCGGCGGGGACGACGAGCGCGGCGCTCGCCGGGCGGACGTTCGAGCACGCGTGGAAGCCGGACGACGGCGCGAAGACCTACGCCCGGCGGCTCCCGTGGCCCGACGCGCGCGCCGACGTGACGCTGCGTCACGACGGCACCGGCGTGCCGTGGGTCACGCTCACCAGCGTGGCCGCGATACCGGTCACCGCGCCGTTCTCGTCCGGATACCGGATCTCGCGCAGCGTCGCGCCGGTCCGCCAGCAGACGCCGGGCACCTGGCGCCGCGGCGACGTGGCGCGGGTCACGCTCGACCTCGACGCGCAATCGGACATGGCCTGGGTCGTCGTCGACGACCCGCTGCCGGCCGGCGCGACCGCGCTGGGCCGGGGCCTGGGCGGGGAATCGGCGCTCGACGCGCAGGGCGAACGGCGCGCCGGCGCCGTGTGGCCGGCGTTCGAGGAGCGGACCGCCACCGCGTTCCGCGCCTATTTCCGCTACGTGCCCAAGGGACGCTTCGTCGTCGAATACACGGTGCGCCTGGACAATCCTGGCGATTTCGGACTGCCGGCGACGCGTGTCGAGGCGATGTACGCGCCCGAGATGTTCGGCGAGCGGCCCAACGACCCGTGGCGGGTCGCGCCGTGATCGCGCAGTCGGGCACCGCGCTGCGCGCGCTCGCGCTCGTCGCGCTCGCGGCGTCGCTGGTCGCAGCACCGGCGCGCGCGTCCTCGGTGCCGACATTCGACGAGGTCCGCGCGGCGTGGCGCCCTTCGGATGCCACACTCACCGACCGACGGGGTGTGCCCATCGCCGAGCGCCGGATCGACCGGTCGACGCGGCGGCTCGCCTGGGTCGCGCTGGACCAGATCTCGCCGGCGACGCTGGCCGCACTGGTCGCCGGCGAGGACCGCCGATTCCACGAGCACGCCGGCGTCGACTGGGCCGGACTCGCGGTCGCGGCGTGGGACAGCGCGCGCCGCGTCGTGCGCGGGCAGCGCGTCCGCGGCGGCTCGACGCTGACGATGCAGCTCGCGTCGATGCTCGACCCGGCGCTCAGGCCGGCCGGCCGGGATCCGCGCACGCTCGCGCAGAAATGGGACCAGGCGTCCGCGGCGA
>JADZDA010000033.1 GCA_020851255.1 Burkholderiales bacterium
CGCCCTTGGGCTTGCCGGTCGATCCCGACGTGTAGAGGATGAACAGCGGGTGCTCGGCGCCGACGGGAACCGCCGGGCAGGTCGCCGCCTGGCCGGCGGTGAGTTCGTGCCACCACAGATCGCGCTTCGCGTCCCACGCGACCTTGCCGCCGGTGCGCCGGAAGACGACCACGTGGCCGATGGACTCGCAGCCGCCCATCGAAAGCGCCTCGTCGACCGCGGGCTTGAGCGGAATCTCCTTGCCGCCGCGGAACTGGCCGTCGGCGGTGATGACGAGCTTCGCGCCGGCGTCGACGATCCGCTCGTTGACGCTCTTCGCCGAGAAGCCGCCGAACACGACCGAGTGGATGGCGCCGATGCGCGCGCAGGCCTGCATCGCGACGACCGCCTCGATCGACATCGGCAGGTAGACGAGGACGCGATCGCCCTTCTGGACGCCGAGCTTCTTGAGTCCGTTCGCGAACTCGCAGACCCGACGGTGGAGCTGGCGGTACGTGACACGGGTGACGGTGCCGTCGTCCGCCTCGAAGACGATCGCGGTCCGGTTGGGGATCGTCAGCAGGTGACGATCGAGGCAGTTGTAGGACGCGTTGAGCTGGCCGTCTTCGAACCATTTGTAGAACGGCGCGTTCGACTCGTCGAGGACTCTGGTGAACGGCTTGTGCCACACGAGGTTGTCGCGCGCGAGCTCGGCCCAGTAACCCTCGTAGTCGGACGCCGCGCGCGCGCACATCTCGTCGTAGTCCGCCTTCGTGAGGTGCGCCTGCGAGACCCATCGCGCATCGGGCGCGAACACGCGGTTCTCGTGCAGCACGGACTCGATCTGGTTCGTGGACATGCTCGATGCCTCCAGAACGGCGCGCATCCGCGCGCCGCGGTGCTTGTTGTCGTGGGCCGGGCCGGCCAGTCTACCCAAGCGCGTCGCGCCGGCGCAATCGCGCGCCGGCCGCGCGGGTCGCCCGCGGCGTCCCCGACCCGGGTTCGCCGGCGCGCAATCTTATATAAGATACAAGAGTTAGGCTAGGGGGGACCTGGATCCGGGCGCGGCGCCGGCGCCGGCGCCGGCCGCAGTCGCCCGGCCGAACGCGAGCGCCAGCGCCGCAGTGGGGCGGGATGTTAGACTTATGTTTTCGATCATCAGCTTAGGCTTCCCATGGCCGTTTCCGGCAACGACCCCCTGACGCTCGCGAACCTCAAGATGCGGCCGCTGCCGCACCTGATATTCATGAGCCGCTGGCTGCAGCTGCCGCTGTACCTGGGGCTCATCCTCGCGCAGGGTGTCTACGTCTGGCATTTCTGGGTCGAGCTGATCCACCTGATCGAGGCGGCCTTCGGCAGCCAGGCGGCCATCGACCAGATCGTCCGGGCGGTCACGCCGGTCGGGCAGGCGGTGATTCCGATGAAGACCCCGTCGGAGACCGTCATCATGCTGGTCGTCCTGGGCCTGATCGACGTGGTGATGATCTCGAACCTGCTCATCATGGTCATCGTCGGCGGCTACGAGACCTTCGTGTCGCGGATGCGGCTGGAAAGCCACCCCGACCAGCCGGAATGGCTGTCGCACGTGAATGCGAGCGTGCTCAAGGTCAAGCTCGCCACGGCGATCATCGGGATCTCGTCGATCCACCTGCTCAAGACGTTCATCAACGCGCAGGCTTACGACGAGAAGACGCTCCTGTGGCAGACGGCGATCCACATAACGTTCCTGCTGTCCGCGATGGCGATCGCGGCCACCGACCGGCTGATGCCGCACGGACGCGGCGCCGCGACCCGGCCCGCCGCGGGCCAGCGCGCGCACGACGCCCACTGACCCCGGCGAGGCACCCATGACCACGATCCGCCAGGACGACCTGATCGCGAGCGTCGCCGACGCGCTCCAGTACATCTCCTACTACCACCCGGTCGACTACATCGAGGCGCTCGGCGCGGCGCACCGGGCCGAACAGAGCGCGGCGGCGAAGGACGCGATCGCGCAGATCCTCACGAACTCGCGGATGTGCGCCGAGGGCCACCGGCCGATCTGCCAGGACACCGGAATCGTCGTCGCGTTCGTCAAGGTCGGCATGGACGTCCGCTGGAGCGGCGCGACGATGTCGGTCGCCGACATGGTGAACGAGGGCGTGCGTCGCGCGTACAACCATCCGGACAACCCGCTGCGCGCCTCGATCCTCGCCGACCCCGCCGGCAAGCGGACCAACACCCGCGACAACACGCCGGCGGTGGTGCACTTCGACCTCGTACCGGGCGGCATGGTCGACGTGAAGATCTCGGCGAAGGGCGGCGGCAGCGAGAACAAGTCCAAGCTCGCGATGCTGAATCCCTCCGACTCGATCGTCGACTGGGTGCTGAAGACCGTGCCGACGATGGGCGCGGGCTGGTGCCCTCCGGGCATGCTCGGACTCGGGATCGGCGGCAGCGCCGAGAAGGCGATGGTGCTCGCGAAAGAGGCTCTGATGGAGCCCATCGACATCCACGAGCTGCGCCGGCGCGGACCGCGCACGCGCGTCGAGGAACTGCGGCTCGAGCTGATGGACAAGGTCAACGCGCTGGGCATAGGCGCGCAGGGGCTGGGCGGGCTCGCGACCGTCCTCGACGTCAAGATCCTCGACTACCCGACGCACGCGGCCAGCCTGCCGGTGGCGATGATCCCCAACTGCGCCGCGACGCGCCACGCGCACTTCGCGCTCGACGGCTCCGGCGCGGCGCAGCTCGAACCGCCCGATCTGGAACGCTGGCCGAAGGTCGCCTGGTCGCCGTCGCCCGAATCGCGCCGCGTCGACCTCGACCGCCTGACCCCCGCGGAGGTCGCTTCCTGGAAGCCCGGCGAACGCCTGCTCCTCAACGGGAAGATGCTGACCGGGCGCGACGCCGCGCACAAGCGCATCGCCGACCTGATCGCGAACGGCGGAAAGCTGCCGGTCGAGTTCACCAACCGCGTGATCTACTACGTCGGACCGGTCGATCCGGTGCGCGACGAGGTGGTCGGGCCCGCCGGACCGACCACGGCGACGCGGATGGACAAGTTCACCGAGACGATGCTCGCGCGCACCGGCCTGATCGCGATGGTCGGCAAGGCCGAACGCGGTCCGGTCGCGGTGGAAGCGATACGCAGGCACCGCGCCGCCTATCTGATGGCCGTCGGCGGCGCAGCGTACCTGGTCGCGAAGGCGATCCGCGGTTCGCGGGTCGTCGCGTTCGCCGACCTCGGCATGGAGGCGATCTACGAGTTCGACGTGCGCGACATGCCGGTGACCGTCGCCGTCGACGCGCAGGGCACGTCGGTCCACGAGACCGGGCCTGCGGAGTGGCGCGCGCGCATCGGCGGGTTGCCCGTCGTCGCGGGCTGACCGCGGCGATGCAACGGCGGGGCCGCCGCGCGGGATGACGCCGGACCGAACCGTCGGCCCGCCGGAGCGACGGCTGCGCCGGGGCCGCCTGCTGCGCCGCCTGCGCGGGCGCGGATCACCGCTGGCCGCGGACTCGACCGGAGCGCCGCCGCCGCCGCCGATCCGGCTCGGCCTCCTCGCCAAGCTCCAGGTCCTGTCCGTCGGGCTCGTGTTCGCCACCGCGGCCGCGATCATCGCCTATACGTTCTGGCACGAGTGGCGCTCCGACAACGCCGAGCTCGAAGCCCGGTCGCGATCGCTCGCCGCGACGATCGCGGGTCTCGCCGAAGCGCCGCTGCGCGCCGCCGACCGACCGGCGCTCGACCGCCTGCTCGCGGCGGTGACGCCGGACACGTCGATCGCGTACGCGACACTGCTGGACGCCGGCGGGCGCACGCTCGCCGAGCGCCGCTACGCCGGAGCGCCGGCCGAAGCGACGATCGCGCCGGCGGTTTCCGTCGACGCGGCGGCGCGCGGGGACGCCACCCAAGTGCGCCGTTCGATCAGCGGCAAGCCGTACCTCGAGTCGCTGGTGGCGATCCGTCCGCGCGCCGACGCGTCTGCGGACGGCGCGGCGCCGCTGGGCTATCTACGGCTCGGGCTGTCGTTCGACGGGCGCGCGGCCCGGTTCCGCGAGCACGCGACCGGCGTGCTGACCGTGGCGGGCGTCGTCGGCGCCCTCGCGCTGATCGCGTCGATGCTGTTGACGCGGGCGCTGGTCGCGCCGATGCGCCGGCTGATGCGCGCGGCGCGGGCGGTCGCAGCCGGGCGGCTCGACGTCGTCGTGCCGGCGGGCTCGCGGGACGAGCTCGGCCTGCTCTCGACGACCTTCAACGACATGACGCGGCGCCTCGCGCAGTCGCGCGCCGAGGTCGCGACGGTGCAGCGCACGCTCGAGGACAAGGTCGCCCAGCGCACGCGCGAACTCGAGATCGCCACCGAGCACGCCTACAAGCTCGCGCAGCACGACATCCTCACCGGCCTCGCGAACCGTTCGCTGCTGAACCAGCGGCTGAAGCAGATCCTCGCGCAGGCGCAGCGCGACGCGACGCAGGTCGCCTGCCTGTTCCTCGACTTCGATCACTTCAAGCGGATCAACGACACGCTGGGACACGACATCGGCGATCAGCTGCTGCAGTCGATCGCGCAGCGGCTCGGACACGCCGTGCGCGAGGCCGACCTGGTCGCGCGGCTGGGGGGCGACGAGTTCGTGCTGGTCCTCCCCGGCCTCGATCCGGCGCACGCGACCTTCGAGGCGATGACGGTCATCCACCGCGTGCGCGAGTCGTTCCTGGCGCCGTTCCGGGTCACCGACCAGTCCCCCACCCTCACCTGCTCGATCGGCGTGTCGCTCTACCCGCTCGACGCGCAGGACCCGGCGACGCTGATCAAGCAGGCGGACACCGCGATGTACGCGGCCAAGGACGCGGGCCGCAACGCCTACCGGTTCTACACGGCCGACATGAACGCGCGCGTGCGCGAACGGCTGCAGATCGAGACCGACATGCGGCGCGGCCTCATGGACGACGAGTTCTTCCTCGTCTACCAGCCGCAGGTGGATCTGACGACCGGCAGGCCGTTCGGCGTCGAGGCGCTGCTGCGTTGGCGCGACCCGGTGCGCGGGGTCATCGGACCCGCCGAGTTCATTCCGATCGCCGAGGAATCCGGTTTGATCCAGACGCTCGGCGCGAAGGCGCTGCGCGACGCCTGCCGCCAGGTCGCGCGATGGCACCGGGAAGGCATGCCCTTGCGGCTGTCGGTGAACCTCTCGGTGCAGCAGCTCCAGCACGACAGCTGGCTCGCGATCGTCGAGGACGCGCTCGCGACCAGCGGCCTCGCGCCCGACGCGCTCGACCTCGAGATCACCGAGAGCGTCATCATCACGCACCCGGACAAGGCGGTGGCGACGCTGGCGAGCCTGAAGCGGATGGGCGTGTCGATCACGGTCGACGACTTCGGCACCGGCTATTCGTCGCTGTCCTATCTCGCGCGGCTGCCGATCCACGGGCTCAAGATCGACCAGCGGTTCGTCCACGGAATCGACCGCAACCGCAACGACGAGGCGATCACGCAGGCGATCGTCGCCCTCGCCCACTCGCTGGGCCTGCGCTGCATCGCCGAAGGCGTCGAGTCGGCGTCGCAGGTCGCCTTCCTCCGGCGCCACGGTTGCCGCCACGCGCAGGGCTTCCTCGTCAGCGGGCCGCTGGAAGCCGAGCCGCTGCGCGCCTGGTGGCGCGCCCGACTCACCGTGGCGCCGCCGGCACCAGAGGTCGCAGCCGGCCCGCCTCCGTAGGCAGGTCGCCGCGCTCGCGCGTGGCCGCGCCGGGCGCCACGGCGTCGATCGGTGATCGGACACCGGTTCCCCGGTCTTCACCGATCGCGCCGAAGCGCAGAGGTCGGAACAGCGCCGTTGCCGCCAGGTCCCGTTCCGGTCCGACGCCGACGTGCGGAACCTCCGGCTGCAACTGCGCTGCTCGATGTCTTCGGTCCCCGATGGCCCGATCGCCTACGAGCACGAGAAGCGCGACGGTTCCGCCTGCTCGCCGACCATCGAGGCGGAGTCCGGCGAGATCGATCCGATCCGCATCGCCGACCACAGGCGTGACGAGTTGCGGGTGACGCTCGACTGGATGCCGATCGCCGCGGAGTACGAAGCGAATCTCGAGGACCAGGGCGCGTCGACCGGGATCAACGCCACCAGGTGGCCGCTGGACCGGTTCACCGTGGGCGCCGATCCCGCGTGGACGCGCAACAAGAACGTACCCGAGACCGCCACGACGACCGTCACCGGACCGCGGTATCCGGACGGTGTGGACGGTCCGCTGCCGGACATCGAGAACCAGCCGACGCGCCCCAAGTTCCAGGGGGCGTGGGCGCCCGACAAGAATTCGGACGTCCGGCTCGACGGCATCCTGGAGCGCCTGCGGGCCACGACGGGATTCGGGCGACCCGACGCACCTTCCGGCGGGCCCGATGCCCGGCCGGCGTTCGCGCACCCCGGTCTCCGGTGCATCCAGGGTCCATTGGCGCGCCGGGCAGCGGGAAATCGCGCTAATCTCCCGGGGCCCGGCGCCGTGCCGCCGCTGCCTGGTCACTCCCAACCCGACGCCGAGCGAACTTGACGCCCCCACCGATCGCCACCCGGGAATCCGTCCGCGAGGAGCGCTTCCACAAGGTCTGGAACCAGGACCTCCAGGAGGTCTTCGCCGACGTCGCCAGATATTACGATCGGGCCAACGCGGTGGCGACCCTCGGCGCGATCGGCTGGCTGGAACGCCGGTTCATCGCGTCGATCCCGGTGCGGGCGGGAGAGCGCGTACTCGACGTCTGCGCGGGAACCAATGCGATCGGACTCGCGCTGCTCGCGCGCGAGCCGTCGCTCGACGTGCAGGCGATCGATCGCAGCGCCCAGATGCAGGCGACCGGCCGGCAGCGCGCCGAGGCGCGGGGACGCCGGATCGGCAGCACGATCGGCGACGTCCACACGCTGCCGTTCCCCGACGCCCACTTCGACGTGGTGACGCTCCAGTTCGCGTCCCGCCACCTCCTGGTCCGGCAGGTGTTCTCGGAGGTCCTGCGGGTCCTCAAACCCGGCGGCCGCTTCCACCATTGCGACATGCTCCGCCCGGCCAATCGCATCGTCGCATCGCTCTACTACGCCTACCTCCGGCCCTGCCTCGCCTTCACCGCCTACGCCTTCGGCAGCGGACGCGCCGCGCAGGAATGCCGCCGTTACTTCATCGACGCGCTGAAGATGTTCTACTCGGCCGACGAATTGTCCGTGGTTCTCGCCGAGACCGGCTTCAGCGAGGTCGCCGGCAGCGCGGTGCTCGGCGGCACCGTGGGTTTCCATCGCGCCGTGAAGCCGCTCCCCTGACCCTCGGGGTCGGTCCTCGCGAGCCGGTTCCGCCGGCCTACGGCGGGAGATCGGCCGGCGTGTCGATGTCGCGCAGCACGCCGGGGTCGTCCACGACGATGCGCACCAGCGCGTCACCGGCTCGCCCGACGAGCGAGCGGGCGCCCTGGTCGCCGGTGAGCGCCGCCAGATGCGCCCGATGCGAGCATGCGAACCCGGTCGGATGGCCGCGCTCGCCGCCCACGAACGGCGCGGCGATCGAAGCGCCATCGCGTATCGCCTCCGCGACCGCGCGCACCGTGTCGGCGCGCACCCACGGCATGTCGGCGAGCGCGACGACCCAACCGGCAGCGTCCGGCGCCGAGTCCACCGCGCACGCGAGGCTCGCCCCCATGCCTTCGTGGGCGCGCTCGCAGACGACGACACGCGCGCCGGCCTCGGCGAGCGCCGCGGCGAGCGCGTCGTCGCCCGGCCGCACGACGGCGACGACCTCGGGCAGCGCCGCCAGGAGCGTCCGGCAGGCGGCGACACCGACCGGACTTCCGTCGGGGAGCTTCGCCAGCAGCTTGCCGCCGCCGAATCGACGCGCGGAACCCGCCGCCAGCAGCAGGCCGGTCGGCATCGCGGCGGGGGCGCCGGCGCGCATCCCTGCCCGTTACTCGGGGAGCAGCCGGAAGCGTCCGTCGCGCACGACGACAACGACGCGGGCGCGCTCGTCCATCCCGTTGTGATCGGACCCCGACATGTTGAACACACCCTGCGTACCGACGACTTCGCGCGAGCCCTCCAGCGCGTCCCGCAGCGCCGCGCGGAACGCCTCGGTTCCGGGTTTCGCCGACTTGAGCGCGACCGGAATCGCGCGCTCGAGCAGCAGCCACCCGTCCCAGACGTTCGCGCCGAACGTCGCCGGGCGGGATCCGAATCTGCGCTCGTAGGCGGCGATGTAGCCCAGCGCGACGCCGCGCGTCGGGTTGGCGGCGGGGATGTCGTCGATGACCAGCATCGGTCCGGCGGCGAGCACCGTGCCCTCGACCTTGTCGCGGCCGAGCGTGATGAAATCCTGTGTCGCGATCGCGTGGGTCTGGTAGACCGGCCCCTTCCAGCCGTGATCGCGCAGCGTCGCCTGCGGCAGCACCGCCGGTCCGCCGACGGCCGCGATGAACATCGCGTCCGGCTTCGCCGCGATCAGCTTGAGCGACTGCCCGGTGACGCTCTGGTCGGTGCGCGCGTAGCGCTCGTTGGCGACGACCCGGATCCCCTCCTTCCCGGCCATGGGCACGAGCACGCGGTGCCAGTTCTCGCCGTACGGGTCGTTGAAGCCGATGAAGCCCAGCGTCCGCACGCCGGCGGACTTCATGTGCCGGATCAGCGCCGACGCGATCAGGTCGTCGTTCTGCGTCGTCTTGAACACCCAGCGCCGCTTCGCGTCGAGCGGTTCGACGACGTTCGAGCTGCCGACGGTGGCGAGCAGCGGCACCTTGCCCTCGGCGACGATGTCGAGGATCGCGAGCGCGGCCGGCGTCGTCGACGGACCGATGACCGCATCGACGTTGTGCTCGAGCAGGAGCTTCCTGGCGTTCTGGACCGCGCGGGTCGAATCGGCACCGTCCTCGAGCTGGAAGTACTCGACCGTCGCATCGCCGATGCGCCTGGGCAGGATGTCGCCGGTGTTCTTCTGCGGCACGCCGATCGCCGCGGTCGGGCCGGTCGCCGACACGAGCAGGCCGATCCGGACCTGCGCCGGCGACGCGGCGGGCAGCAGCGCCGCCGCGAGGAAGAAGAGGATCATGCGGTACACGCCGGGTCTCCCGGGGCGAGGACGCGCCGATTCTAGCAGCGCGCGCCCGGGCCCGGCCCGGCGACGCCGGCGCGTGGAACCGGCGCGCGGCGGCCGGACCGTCGGCCTGGCGGTCAGTCGCCGCGCGCGATGCGCCGCGCTTCGCGGGCGTGACGCTCGAGCGCCACCGGCAGGTCGATCGTCGCCAGCCGTCCTTCGCGGACCCCCACGCGGCCGTGGATCACGGTCCAGGACGCCGCCGCGCTCGCGCACAGCACCAGCGCCGCGACCGGGTCGTATCCGGCCCCGGCGAACGACGGGCCGCGCAGGTCGAACGCGGCGAAATCCGCGGCCCTGCCCGGCGCGAGCGACCCGATGTCGTCGCGCCCGAGCGCCGCGGCGCCGCCGAGTGTGGCGAGCTCGAGCGCCTCGCGGGCGGACATCGCGCCGGCGCCGCGCGCGACGCGCTGGAGCAGCATCGCCGTGCGCGCCTCGGCGAGCAGATGCGCGCCGTCGTTCGACGCGCTGCCGTCGACGCCCAGGCCGACGATGACGCCGGCGTCGCGCATCCGGCGCACCGGCGCGACGCCCGATCCGAGCCGCATGTTCGAGCACGGGCAATGCGCGACCGCGGTGCCGCTCCGCGCGAACTCGCCGACGCCGTCGTCGTCGAGCTTCACGCAGTGGGCGTGCCAGACATCGTCGCCGAGCCAGCCGACCGACTCCGCGTATCTCGCGGGCGTCATGCCGAATCGCTCGCGGCTGTACGCGACGTCGTCGTCGTTCTCGGCGAGGTGCGTATGCAGGCGCACGCCGAGCGAGCGCGCCAGTGCGGCGGTCTCGCGCATGAGGTCGCGGCTCACGGAGAACGGCGAGCACGGCGCCAGCGCGATCCGGACCATCGCGCACGGCGACGGATCGTGCCACCGCTCGACGGCGCGCTGCATCGCGTCCAGGATCGTGCGTTCGTCCTCGACGAGCGAGTCCGGCGGCAGCCCGCCCGCGCTCTCGCCCACGCTCATCGCGCCGCGGGTCGGGTGGAAGCGGATCCCCACCCGCGCCGCCGCCTCGATCGTATCGGCCAGCGTGACGCCGTTGGGATGGAGGTAGAGGTGGTCCGACGTCGTCGTGCAACCGGAGAGCACGAGCTCCGCGCTCGCGACCTCGACGGCCGCGCGCGCGGCGTCGGGCGTCATCCGCGCCCACATCGGATAGAGCGTCGCGAGCCAGCCGAACAGGCTCGCGTCCTGCGCGGCCGGGACGGCGCGCGTGAGCGACTGGAACATGTGGTGATGCACGTTGACCAGCCCGGGCACGACGGCGTGGCCTGTCAGGTCGATCACCTCGTCCGCGGTCGCGGGCAGGTCGCCGGACGGACCGACGGCGACGATCCGGTGGTCCTCGGCGTAGATCGCGCCGTCGCGGATCTCGCGGCGCCCGCCGTCCATCGTGACGACGACCTCCGCGTGACGGGCGAGCAGCGTCCGGCTCATCCCGCGCGGGCGCCCGCGAGGGTCATCGCCCGCGCGACCGGGCCGGCCGGGCGTCCGGACCGGGTGTCGCTGCGGTCACCCGAAGAACTCCTTCAGCTTGTCGAAGAAGGATTTCTGCTTCGGGCTGTGCGCGGCGGGATCCTGCTGGTTGATCGCCTCGAACTCGCGCAGCAGGTCCTTCTGCGTCGCGGTGAGCTTCACCGGCGTCTCGACGGCGACGTGGCAGTAGAGGTCTCCGGTCACCGATCCGCGCACCGGCTTGATGCCCTTGTTGCGCAGCCGGAAGACCTGGCCGGTCTGCGTCTCCGGCGGGATCTTCACCTTCGCGTGCCCGTCGAGCGTCGGGATCTCGATCTCGCCGCCGAGCGCGGCCGTGCCGAAACTGATCGGCATCTCGCAGTGGAGATCGGCTCCCTCGCGCTGGAAGACCGCGTGAGGCTTCAACTGGACGACGACGTACAGGTCGCCGGCCGGTCCGCCGTTGACGCCGGCCTCGCCCTCGCCGGTGAGCCGGATGCGGTCGTCCTGGTCGACGCCCGCCGGGATCTTCACCGACAGCGTCTTGTGCTTGCGCACGCGGCCAGCGCCTTCGCAGGTCGTGCACGGCTCGGGTATCACCTTGCCGGTGCCGTGACAGTTCGGACAGGTCTGCTGGATCGAGAAGAAGCCCTGCGAGACCCGCACTTCGCCGCGACCGTGGCAGGTCGGGCAGGTCTTCGCCTGGGTGCCCGGCTTCGCGCCGCTGCCCGTGCAGGTGCCGCAGGCCTCCATCGTCGGCACGCGGATGCGCGCCTCGGTGCCGCGCGCGGCCTCCTCGAGCGACAGCTCGAGGTTGTAGCGCAGGTCGGCGCCGCGGAACACGCCGTTGCCGCGGCCGCCGCGGCCCTGGCCGAAGATCTCGCCGAAGATGTCGCCGAACGCGTCGGCGAAGCCGCCGAAACCCTCGGGCCCCGCACCGCGCGCGCCGGCGCCGGCGAATCCGGCCGACGGATCGACGCCCGCGTGCCCGAACTGATCGTAAGCGGCGCGCTTCTTCGCGTCGGTGAGGATCTCGTAGGCTTCCTTCGCCTCCTTGAATTTCTCCTCGGCCGACTTGTCGTCCGGATTGCGGTCGGGGTGGAATTTCATCGCGAGCTTCCGGTAGGACTTCTTGATGTCCTCGTCGGCAGCGTCGCGGTTGACGCCCAGCACCGTGTAGTAGTCGCGCTTAGCCATGCCTGGTTGTCCCCTGCTCGACCCGTCAGCCCCCGTTCGAGCGGGCGTATGAAACCAACCTCACCAACGACAATGACCGGCCCGCGCACGGGCGCGCCGGTGGCAACCGATTCGTCCGCGTTGAACGGCGCCACCGGCGCCGCTCGAACGCGGACGGACAGTCCGTCGTGCGAGGCGCGACGGACTGTCCGAGGAAGGAAAGGATCGGAAGCGCCTTACTTTCGATCCTTGACTTCCGTGTATTCGGCGTCGACGACCTTCTCGTCGCCCTCCTTCTTCGCCTCGCCGCCGGGCGCGCCGGATTCACCGGCCCCGGCCGCGCCCGCCGCCGCCTGCGCCTGCGCGTACATCGCCTCGCCGAGCTTCTGCGCGGACTTGGCGAGCGCCTCGGTCTTCGCCTCGAGCGCGTCCTTCGCCGCGTCCTTTTGCTTGAGCAGTTCCTCGGCGTCCTTCAGCGCGGCCTCGATCTTCGCCTTCTCGTCGGCGCCGACCTTGTCGCCGTGCTCGGTGAGGGATTTCCTGACGCTGTGGACGAGCGCGTCGAGGCCGTTGCGCGCCTGGACGGTCTCCATGAGCTTCCGGTCCTCCTCGGCGTGCGCCTCGGCGTCCTTGACCATCCGCTGGATCTCCTCGTCGGAGAGCCCGGAGTTCGCCTTGATCGTGATCTTGGCTTCCTTCGACGTCGCCTTGTCCTTCGCCGACACGTGGAGGATGCCGGTCGCGTCGATGTCGAACTTCACCTCGATCTGCGGCACGCCGCGCGGCGCGGGCGGGATGCCCTCGAGGTTGAACTGGCCCAGGCTCTTGTTGCCCGACGACATCTCGCGCTCGCCCTGCAGCACGTGGATGGTCACCGCGCCCTGGTTGTCGTCGGCCGTCGAGAAGACCTGCGTCGCCTTGGTCGGGATCGTCGTGTTCTTGGCGATCATCTTGGTCATCACGCCGCCCATGGTTTCAATGCCCAGGCTCAGTGGGGTCACGTCCAGCAGCAGCACGTCCTTGCGGTCACCCGAGAGCACCTGGCCCTGAATGGCGGCACCCACGGCCACGGCTTCGTCGGGGTTGACGTCCTTGCGCGGCTCCTTGCCGAAGAACTCCTTGACCTTCTCCTGCACCTTGGGCATGCGGCTCATGCCGCCCACCAGGATGATGTCGTCGATGTCGCTCAGCTTGACACCGGCGTCCTTGACCGCGATGCGGCAGGGCTCGATGGTGCGCTGGATCAGTTCATCCACCAGGCTTTCCAGCTTGGCGCGCGTCAGCTTGATGGTGAGGTGCTTCGGACCCGAGGCATCAGCGGTGATGAAGGGCAGGTTCACTTCGGTCTGAGTCGAGCTCGAGAGCTCGATCTTGGCCTTTTCCGCCGCTTCCTTCAGGCGCTGAAGCGCAAGCTTGTCCTTGCGCAGGTCAATGCCCTGCTCCTTCTTGAACTCGTCCGAGAAGTAGTCAACGAGGCGCATGTCGAAGTCTTCGCCACCAAGGAACGTGTCGCCGTTGGTCGACTTAACTTCGAACACGCCGTCACCGATCTCGAGCACGGACACGTCGAACGTGCCGCCGCCCAAGTCGTAAACCGCGATGGTCTTGGCGTCTTTCTTTTTGTCGAGGCCATAGGCGAGCGCTGCTGCCGTCGGCTC
>JADZDA010000034.1 GCA_020851255.1 Burkholderiales bacterium
CAGATGCAGACGGTGCTGGACGTCGCCGACAACACGGGCGCGCGTTCGGTCATGTGTATCAAGGTGCTGGGCGGCAGCAAGCGCCGTTACGCCCACATCGGGGACGTGATCAAGGTCAGCGTCAAGGACGCCGCGCCGCGCGGTCGCGTCAAGAAGGGCGAGATCTACAACGCCGTGGTCGTGCGCACCCGCCAGGGCGTGCGCCGCGACGACGGCGCCCGCGTTCGTTTCGACACCAACGCGGCAGTCCTGCTCAACGCCAAGCTGGAGCCGATCGGCACCCGCATCTTCGGACCGGTCACGCGCGAGCTGCGCACCGAGCGGTTCATGAAGATCGTGTCGCTCGCGCCGGAAGTCCTGTAGGAGGCGCCATGCGCAAGCTCAAGAAGGGCGACAACGTCGTCGTCATCACCGGCCGCGACAAGGGCAAGCGCGGCGAAGTCTCGCGCGTCGTCGACGCCGACCACGTGGTCGTCAACGGCGTGAACACCGCCAAGCGCCACACCCGGCCCAACCCGCTCAAGAACCAGCCCGGCGGCATCGTCACGCGCGAGCTGCCGATCCACGTCTCCAACGTCGCCATCTGGAATCCGGTGACGCAGAAGCCCGACCGCGTCGGCTTCCGGACGCTCGAGGACGGTCGCAAGGTCCGGTTCTACAAGTCCAACGGCGAGATCGTCGGCGTCTGACAGGAGAGACGGAATGGCCCGCCTGAAGGAAACCTACCGCAAGGAAGTCGTGCCGGCGCTGATGAAGCAGTTCGGCTACCAGTCGGTCATGCAGGTGCCCCGGCTGACGAAGATCGTGCTCAACATGGGCGTCGGCGAGGCGACCGCCGACAAGAAGATCCTCGAGAACGCCACCGCCGACATGCAGAAGATCTCCGGCCAGAAGCCGGTCGTCACCAAGGCGCGCAAGGCGATCGCCGGGTTCAAGATCCGCGAGGGTTATCCGATCGGGTGCATGGTGACGCTGCGCCACGAACGGATGTACGAGTTCCTCGACCGGCTGATCTCGATCGCGCTGCCGCGCGTGCGCGACTTCCGGGGCGTGTCCGGCCGCGGTTTCGACGGCCAGGGCAACTACAACATGGGCGTCAAGGAACAGATCATCTTCCCGGAGGTCGAGTACGACAAGATCGACGCGCTCCGCGGGATGAACATCTCGATCACGACGAGCGCGAGGACGGACGCCGAGGCGAAGGCGCTGCTCGCCGCGTTCCGTTTTCCGTTCAAGAACTAGAGGCCTCGACATGGCGAAGCTGGCCCTGATCAACCGCAACGAGAAGCGCAAGAAACTCGTCGCGAAATACGCGAAGCGCCGCGCGGCGCTCCAGTCGGTCGTCGAGAGCTCGAAGGCCTCGGACGAGGACCGTTACGCGGCGCGGCTGAAGCTCCAGCAGCTGCCGCGCAACGCCAATCCGACGCGGGTGCGCAACCGCTGCTCGCTCACCGGGCGGCCGCGCGGCGTCTTCAGCAAGTTCGGCCTCGGCCGCAACAAGCTGCGCGAGTACGTGCTGCGCGGCGAGGTGCCCGGCGTCGTCAAGGCGAGCTGGTAGAGGGAGTGACGCATGAGCATGACTGATCCCATCGCCGACATGCTGACGCGGATCCGCAACGCGCAGATGGTCGAGCGCGCGACCGTCGAGATGCCGTCGTCGAAGGTCAAGATCTCGATCGCGAAGGTCCTGAAGGACGAGGGCTACATCGACGGATTCAAGATCGGCGGCGACCCGGTGAAGCCGGTCCTGGAGATCGCGCTGCGCTACCACGCGGGCCGTCCGGTGATCGAGCGCATCGAGCGCGTCTCGTCACCGGGGCTGCGGATCTACCGCGGCAAGGACGAGATGCCCAGGGTGATGAACGGACTGGGCATCGCGATCGTGTCGACGTCGCGCGGCGTGATGACCGACCGCAAGGCGCGGGCCACCGGTGTCGGAGGCGAAGTCCTCTGCATCGTCGCCTGACGGAGGCTCCATGTCCCGCATCGGCAACCAACCCATCACGCTCCCGGCGAAGGTAGACGTGGCGATCGCGTCCGGCGAGGTCACGATCAAGGGGCCGCTCGGCTCGCTGTCGTGGCGGATCGCCGACGGCGTCGGCGTCGAGCGCAAGGGCGACGCGATCGTCTGCACGGCGGTTCGGCCGGAGGCGAGAGCCCTGCACGGCACGACGCGCGCGCTGATCGCCAACATGGTCAAGGGCGTGTCGCAGGGCTTCGAGCGCAGGCTGACGCTGGTCGGCGTCGGATTCCGGGCGCAGGCCGCCGGCGACAAGCTCAACCTGTCGCTGGGTTTCTCGCATCCGATCGTGCACGCGATGCCCAAGGGCATCAGGGTCGAGACGCCCCAGCAGACCGACATCCTGGTCAAGGGCATCGACAAGCAGCTGGTCGGCCAGGTCGCGGCGGAGATCCGCGCCTACCGCCCGCCAGAGCCCTACAAGGGCAAGGGCGTGCGCTACGCCGACGAGCGTGTCGTGCTCAAGGACACGAAGAAGAAGTAACGCTTCGAGGGACGACCGATGAACAAGAAGGAAGCTCGAATCCGACGCGCCCGCCAGACGCGGCTGCGCATCGCCGAGCAGCTCGCGACCCGGCTCGTGGTCAGCCGCTCGAACAGCCACATCTACGCGCAGATCGTCGCGCCGGAAGGCGGCCGCGTGCTCGCGAGCGCGTCGACGCTCGAAGGCGAGGTTCGCAAGGACCTGAAGAACGGCGGCAACGCCGCG
>JADZDA010000035.1 GCA_020851255.1 Burkholderiales bacterium
CGGTTCGAAGTGGTCTGGCGGGCACCGTAGTACGTGTACGCGGTGATCTGGATGCCGGTCTTGGCGCGGAACTCGTTGACCATCTCGGCGAACACCGGGCTCTTCGAGTAGGCCAGCAGGTGATCGGCGTCGCGGAAGATGAACGGGTAGTAGGCGATGCCCAGCCGCGGATAGCTGCGCGCGGCGAACGACGGCCCGCTGATGATCATGTCGACGGTGCCGAGGAGCATGCCCTGGTTGATGTCGGTTTCCTTGCCGAGCGAGCTCGCCGGGAACACCTCGATGTCGAACTTGCCGTTGGTGCGCCTCTTGATCTCGGCCGCCGCCCACACCGACTCGGTGTGATACGGCTCGGAGGTCTCGTAGACGTGGGCCCACTTGAGCTTCTGCTGGGCGATCGCGGGGCCACCGGCCACGAGGGCGGCGAACGCCAGGGCGGCGGCGGCGAGACGGGACATCGGACGCATGGGAACTCCTCCTCGTTGCGGCCGGCGGTCTTCGATGCCCGCCGGTCCGGACTGCGCGTTCCCGCCCGGCCGATCGGCCGGACGGACCTACGATCGATCCTGGGCGCAGACCACCTGCACCTTGGTGCTGCGGTTCTTGTCCGCCGCCGCGGTGAACGCGGCCACGGCGTCGGCGAGCGGATACTGGCCCGACAGCAGGGGCCTCACGTCGACGCGGCGCGCGGCGAGATAGCCCACCGCCCAGTCGAATTCGATGCCCCAGCGGAACGCGCCGCGCAGATCGATCTCCTTCGCCATCACCTCGTTGACGACGAACGGCAGCGGCTCGTGCGGGAGCGTGCCGACCTGGACGACGATGCCGCCGCGCTTGACCGCGGCGACGCAGGATTTCAGCGCGGCGAAACTGCCCGATACCTCGTAACAGACGTCGTGGCGCGGCGACGCGAGCGCGGCCGCGTCGCGGTCGGCGCGCACCGTGAAGTCGGCGCCGACGCGCCGCGCCTGTTCGAGCGGCCGGTCGAGGACATCGCTCACCGTCACCTCGCGCGCGCCGGCGAGCCGGGCCGCGATCACCGTGAGGCAGCCGATCGTGCCGGCGCCGGTCACGAGCACCGATTTGCCGAGGAGGCTGCCGCCGCGGTTCACCGCGTGCAGCGCGACGGCGAGGGGCTCGGCGAACGCGAGTTCTCCCAGCGACACCTCGCCCGCGACCGGGTAGCACTGGCGTTCGCCCAGCACGAAGCGTTCGCGGAACAGCCCCTGCGCGTGCGGGTAGACGCTCGCGCTGCCCAGGAACCGCATCGCGGTGCACAGGTGCTCGCGACCCTCGCGGCAGGCCTCGCACCGGCCGCAGGCGTGCGACGGCGACACGGCGACCTTGTCGCCGGTCCGCACCCGGGTGACCCCGGGGCCGATGGCCTCGACGACCGCCGAGGCCTCGTGGCCGGGGATCAGCGGCTCGCGGACGACGAAGCTGCCGTTGCGCCCCTCGAAGTAGTAATGGAGGTCGGACCCGCAGATCCCGCCGGCGCCGAGTTTGAGCAGCACCTCTCCGGGCCCGGGCACCGGCGGGGCCAGCGGTTCGACACGCAGGTCCTCCCTGGCGTGGATACGGGCGGCGAGCATGGGGTCGGTCGGTCGTTGCGGTCGCGGCGGACGGCTGGCCGGTCTTTCGCGCGGTCCGCGCTTATTGCAGGGTATCCCAACCCTTGCTGAACCGCTTGTAGGCCTGGTTCAGATGTCGCTGCATCGCGGCGCGCGCAGCGGCCGGATCGCGCGCCGCGACCGCCTTCAGGATGCCGCGGTGCTCGGCGATCGCCGCCGTCCACAGTTCCGGGGACTCGTAATGGTGTTCGAGCTGCTGGTACAGCGGTCCGGTGCGCTCCTCCCAGAGGTTCTTGACCACCTGCACGAGCGCCCCGTTGCCGGTCGCCTCGGCCACGCGCAGATGGAACAGCCGGTCGGACGCGAGCGGCAGGCGCCCGTCCCTGAGTTCGCGCTCCATGTCGTCCAGCGCGGCCTCGGCCGCCTGGAGCTGGAGCTTCCTCGCCGATTTCGCCGCGAGTGCCGCGCATTCGCTCTCGATCACGTACCTGGCCCGCAGCAGCTCGAAAGGGCCCGCGGTGGCGTCGCTCGCGGGCGGCGCGTCGGCCGGTCCGCCCGGAACGAGCACGTAGATGCCGGAACCGATTCGGACTTCGACCAACCCCTCGACCTCGAGCGCGATCAGCGCCTCGCGCACCGACGGACGCGACACGCCCAGTTGCTTGGCGAGGTCACGCTCGGGCGGCAGCCGCGACCCGGCGGGGAACTCGCCGGAGCGGATCAATCCGCGGATCTGGTCGGCGATCTGCCGGTAGAGCCGGCGAGGTTCGATGCTCTGGAAGGGCATGGCGGCGCGGCGGCGGTCGGGCCGGTTACCCGGGATCGGCCGGCCGGCGGCCGGCGCAGCGCTCCGGACCGGGCCGTTCCCCGGGGCGCCGAGGAGCCTAACCGGGGGGGCGTACGTGGTCAAGTGGTTAGACCAATTGACGGCGATCGGGATCATGCTTGTATACTAGTGTGGAAGCGTTCGACCTGTCCATGACACCTGCCCCCGCCCCGATCCCCGCGACGCCGCCGCCCGTGGCGCGAGCCGACGGGCGCCGCCGGGGTGCGGGCGGCACCGCGTACGCATGGCTGCGGAGCGAGATCCTGGCCGGCCGACTGCGCCCGGGGCTGGTGTTGTCGGAAAACGAGGTCGCAGGCCAGCTCGGCATGAGCCGCACGCCGGTCCGCGAAGCGATCATCCGGCTTGAAAGTGAAGGCTTACTTACGGTCCGACCCCAGGTGGGCACCGTGGTCGCTCCGATCGACCTGGACGCGGTGGCGGACGGGCAGTTCCTGCGCGAGGCGATCGAAACCCGCGCGGTCGCGATCGCCGCGCAGGTCGCGACCGCCGCCGACCACGCCGATCTCCAGGCACTCACCAAGGACCAGGCGCGCGCGGTGGCCCGACGCGACCAGGCGAAGTTCCTGGCGCTCGACGACCGGCTCCATCAACGACTGGTCGAGATCGCCGGGCGGCCGCGGGTCTGGTCGACGATCGAGGAGGTCAAGGCCCAGTTCGACCGCGTCCGCGTCCTCTCGCTGGAGGACGAGGACTGGCTCGAGCGGATCCACGCCCAGCACGAGGACATCGTCGCCGCGGTGATCGCGCGACGGCCCTACGACGCCTCCGAGGCGATGGGACGCCACCTGCGCGCGGTGTTCGCGTCGATCGACACGATCGCGGCGTCCTCCCCCGGCTATTTCCGTGGCGGCCCGGCAGCGCCGGACCGGCCGCCACCCGAACCCCTCCCATCCGGCCGACCTGGAGGCAACCCATGAAATGGCTACGCATCGTGGCGCCGGCGCTCGCGCTGGCGTTCGCGGCCGCCGCGCTGCCGGCGACCGCGCAGACCGTGCTCAACGTCAACACCGCGCTCACCACCGACGATCCGATGTACGCGGGACTCGAGCGCTTCAAGGCGGCCGTCGAGAAGCGCAGCGCCGGCAAGCTCTCGGTGCGCATCTTCCCCGGCTCGCAGCTCGGCAAGGACGAGGACGTCCTCGAGCAGGCACGCGCCGGCGCCAACGTCGCCGTGCTGGTCGACGGCGGTCGCCTCGCGCCGTTCGTCAAGGAATTCGGCATCCTGGGCGCGCCCTACCTCGTCGACAACTTCGACCAGGTGCTGCGCCTCGAGCAGGCGCCGCTGTTCAAGGGTTGGGTCGACAAGCTCCGCAACGCCGCGAGCCTGCAGGTGCTGTCGTTCGACTGGTTCCAGGGACACCGCCACGTGCTGACCAACGTGCCGGTGAAGGTGCCCGCCGACCTGAAGGGCGTCCGCATGCGCACGCCCGGTGCGCCGGTATGGCTGGAGACGGTGCGCGCGATGGGCGCGACGCCGACCGGCATGCCCTGGTCCGAGGTGTACTCGGCGCTGCAGACCAAGGTGATCGACGGCGCCGAGGCGCAGCACCCGGCGGTCTACGGCGCACGGCTCTACGAGGTGGTCAAGCACATCACCAAGACCGAGCACATCTACCTGATCACCGGCATCGTCACGAGCCGCGCGTGGTTCGACAAGCTGCCGGCGGACCAGCAGAAGATCCTCGCCGAGGAGACGTTCGCGGCCGGCAAGTGGGCGTCCGAGGCGACGATCGCCTCGCTCGCCGACTACGAGAAGAAACTCCGCGAGAAGGGCGTCACGATCGTCGAGATCGACAAGGCGCCGTTCAAGGCCGCGACCGCGGGCGTCTACCAGACGCTGGGCTACGCGGACCTGCGCAAGGACGTCGACAAGGCGCTCGGCAGGTAGCGCCGCGGCGGGCGCGGCCGGCCCCTTCCGCCGGTCGCGCCGCCCTTCCCCGGAGGAACCGGCGATGCAAACGTTCATCGCGGCCCTGCGCCGCGCCGAGGACACGGCCGCGCGAGCGTGCCTCGCCGGCTGCTCGGCCCTCGTCTTCGTCGCCGCGATCTCGCGCGCGCTCGGGTCGCCGATCCTGTGGGCGATCGACGTCGCGATGCTGCTGTTCATCTGGTGCGCGTTCCTCGGCGCCGACGCGGCGCTCCGCGCGAGGCAGCACATCATCATCGACATCGTCGTCCGGACGGTCCCGCAGCGCGTGCAGCGGGCGCTCCTGATCGCCCACTGGGCGGTGATCGTCGCGTTCCTGCTGACGCTCGTCGTGCTGGGCGCCGAGCTCACGATGCTCAACGTCGAGCGCCCGATGGGCGACACCGAGATCTCGTACGCGTACGTCA
>JADZDA010000036.1 GCA_020851255.1 Burkholderiales bacterium
CCGCGCTGGCGCAGCATGAACGAGAAATCCCGCCCGGGTACGCGTGTCCGCAGCCGGTCGACCAGCAGCGACCGCATCGCCTTGATCCGGTCGCGCATGCCGCCGAGCTCCTGCTCCCAGAGTGCGCGCAGCTCCGGCGCGGTCAGCACCGCGGCGACGATCTTCGATCCGTGCGTCGGCGGGTTCGAGTAGTTCGTGCGCACGATCCGCTTGAGCTGCGAGAGCACGCGCGCCGCCTCGTCCTTGCCGCCGGTCACGACGGTGAGCGCACCGACGCGTTCGCCGTAGAGGGAGAACGACTTCGAGAACGAGCTCGCGACGAGCAGTGGTCCCGGCGTGGCGGCGAAGCGGCGGACGATCGCGCCGTCGGCGTCGATGCCCGCGCCGAAGCCCTGGTAGGCGATGTCGAGGAACGGCACGAGCCCGCGCTCGCGCACCGTGTGCAGGATGCGTTCCCACTGCTCGGGCGTCGGGTCGACGCCGGTCGGATTGTGGCAGCACGCGTGCAGGACCACGACGTGACCCTCGGGGATCTTCGCGAGCGCCGCCATCATCGCGTCGAAGTCGAGACCCCGCGTCGGCGCGTGGTAGTAGGGGTAGGACTCGACCTTGAACCCGGCCGCCTCGAACAGCGCGCGATGGTTCTCCCACGAAGGATCGCTGATCCACACCTGCGCGCCGGGCGCGTACCGGCGCAGGAAGTCCGCGCCGACGCGCAAGCCGCCGGTGCCGCCCAGCGCCTGCACCGCGCAGGCGCGGCCCGAGGCCACGACGTCGCCGTCGGCGCCGAACAGGAGGTTCAGCACCGCCTTGTCGTACGCGGCGAGTCCGTCGATCGGCAGGTAGGTCCACGGCGCCGGCTGCGCCATCAGCTGCGCCTCGGCGCGCCCGACGCATTCGAGCAGCGGGACCTTGCCGTTCTCGTCGGTGTAGACGCCGACGCCGAGGTTGACCTTGCGCGGGTTGGTGTCCGCGATGTAGGCGTCGGTGATGCCGAGGATCGGGTCGCGCGGCGCCAGATCGACGGTGCCGAGGAAGGACGGGGCGTGGGGCGCGTTCATGGCCGGGGCCTCGCGGGTAAGATGCGATTCTAACCCGCGCCGATCTCCGGTCCCGAACACCCTTGCACGAGCCGACGACTTCCCGCGCGACGCGCCGCACCCGGAATCCGTCCGGAGACCGTCATCGCCCGCGCTGATCCTTCCCGCGTCGACGCGTCCCGGCTCCCGCCGGCCACCGCGCTCAGGACGCTCGCTCGCGCCGGCCGCTACGTCGCGCCGTACCGGGGCCGGGTCGCGATCTCCGCGGTCGCGCTGGTCACCGCGGCGGCGGCGACGCTCGCGCTCGGGCAGGGTGTGCGCATCGTCATCGACCGCGGCTTCCTCGCCTCGAACGCCGCGGCGCTGGACACCACGCTCGCCGCGTCGCTGGGCGTGATCGTCGTGATGGCGCTGGCGACCTACGTGCGGTTCTACAACGTGTCGTGGCTCGGCGAGCGCGTGACCTCCGACCTGCGCCGGTCGGTGTTCGACCACGTGCTGTCGCTGCCGCCGGGCTGGTTCGAAGTGACCCGGACCGGGGAGGTCATCGCGCGCCTCACGAGCGACGCGGCGATGCTCGAGGGCGTCATCGGATCGTCGGTGTCGCTCGCCCTGCGGAACCTGCTGCTGTTCACGGGCGGGCTGGTCATGCTGGCGCTGACCAGTCCCAAGCTCACGCTGCTCGTCCTGGTCGGCGTCCCGGTGGTGATCGCGCCGATCGTGCTGTTCGGCCGCCGCGTCCGCCGGCTCGCGCGCGCGTCGCAGGACCGGCTGGGCGATGTCGGCGCGTACGTCGACGAGGCGCTGCACGAGATCCGCACCGTCCAGGCCTACGGGCACGAGGAGGCGGACCGCGGCGGATTCGCGACGCGCATCGAGGCGGCGTTCGGCGTGGCGAAGCGGCGGATACGCCAGCGCGCGCTGCTCGTGTCGTCGGTGATCTTCCTCGTGTTCGGCGCGGTCGGCGTGATCCTGTGGGTCGGCGGCCACGACGTCCTGGCCGGGCGGATGACCGCCGGCGAGCTCTCGGCCTTCGTGTTCTACGCGATCATCGTGGCGAGCGCCGTGGGCACGATCGCCGAGACCATCGGCGAAGTGCAGCGCGCGGCCGGGGCCACCGAGCGGCTGTTCGAGCTGCTGGCCGTCCGCTCCGAGATCGCGCCGCCGCCGCATCCGGTCGCGATGCCGCGGCCGCCGACCGGCGAGGTTGCGCTAGACGGCGTCACGTTCCACTACCCGTCGCGACCCGACACGCCCGCGCTCGACGGATTCTCGCTCGCGGTCGCGCCGGGCGAGCACGTGGCGCTGGTCGGCCCGTCGGGCGCCGGCAAGACGACCGTGTTCCAGCTCCTGGTGCGCTTCTACGATCCGCAGGCGGGGGCGGTGCGGGTCGACGGCGTGAACGTCCGTGACGCCGATCCGGCGGAGGTTCGCCGGCGCATCGCGATCGTGCCGCAGGAGCCGGTGATCTTCGCGGCGAACGTGCTCGACAACGTCC
>JADZDA010000037.1 GCA_020851255.1 Burkholderiales bacterium
GCGGGCAACAAGTATTCGGACCTGTCCGAAACCTGCCTGTCGTACATTGCGGGAATCATCAAGCACGCGAAGGCGATCAACGCTTTCTCGAACCCGACCACCAATTCCTATAAGCGCCTGGTCCCGGGCTTCGAAGCGCCGGTGCTGCTCGCCTATTCGGCGCGCAACCGCTCGGCGTCGATCCGCATCCCGTACGTCGCGAGCCCGAAGGGGCGCCGGATCGAGGTGCGCTTCCCCGATCCGACCTGCAACCCGTACCTGGGCTTCGCCGCGATGCTGATGGCGGGACTCGACGGCGTGCAGAACAAGATCCACCCGGGCGATCCGGCGGACAAGAACCTCTACGACCTGCCGCCCGAGGAGGACAAGAAGATCCCGACCGTCTGCTCGTCGCTCGACATGGCGCTCGACTACCTGGATCGCGATCGCGAGTTCCTGACGCGCGGAGGGGTGTTCACCAACGACATGCTCGACGCGTACATCGAGCTGAAGCAGGAGGAGGTCACGCGCTTCCGCATGACCACCCACCCGGTCGAGTACGAGATGTACTACTCGCTCTGAGCGGCGCCACGGACGCGAGGGTCGACGCGATGGCGGAAGGGGCGGGCCCGGGGCTCGCCCCTTTCGTCTTCCGGGGGCGGTCCGATACACTGCGCAGCGATGGTCCGACCGCCGCCACGACTCCGCGCGCGCCTGGCGTGCATCGCCGCCGCTCTCGGCGCCTGCGTGTCCGCCGCGGGCGCGGCGCAGGCCTCGCTCGCGCAGTCGGCGAAGGAGTCGGGCTGCGTCGACAAGCCGGTCCGCATGGTCGGCTCCAGCATGTGGAAGTGCCTGACGGCGTCCGGCGCGCAGGCGTTCTTCAACGTGCCCGACGCGGTCGAGCCGCCCGCCCCGCCGAAGGCGCCGCCGAAATCGCCGGCCGGCGCGCCGGCGTCGTTTCCCAAGGTCGACGCGGGCACGCAGAAGTCGCGCGACGACCTGCGGCGCAAGGTCCTCGCCGACGAGCTCGCGAGCGAGGAACGGCTGCTCGCCGAGGCGAAGACCCAGTGGGCCGACGGCGCGCCGCCGCCGCTGCCCGAGGAGAAGGCCGACGCGCAGCGTTACGCCGAACGGATCGCGAGGCTGCGCCAGGCGCTCCAGCTCCACCAGCGCAACGTCGACGCGCTCAAGCGCGAACTCGCGCTGCGCTGACGGGCGCCGCGCGCCCGGTCCACCGGCGGCGCGCCACCGACGGCGCGCTTATTGCTAACGATACCGGGTCATCGCACCCGAGGCGCGGCCCGTGCCGCGCGATGCGCGTCCCGTGAATCCGCGCGTACGCACCGACAACCCCGATCCGCCGGCCGCGTACGCCGGCCTGGACCTGCTCGCCACCGCCGTGCTGCTGCTGGAGCGGGAGGGCCGCGTCGTCTGGGCGAACGCCGCCGCCGAGAACCTGTTCGGGATGTCGCGCGCGATGCTGGTCCGGCGCACGCTCGTCGAGGCGCTCGGTCCCTGCGTGCCGCTGGGGACCGCGGTCCGGCGTGCGATCGTGGCCGGCGCGTCCTACACCGAACAGGAACTCGAGATCCGCGCGACCGGCAAGCCGCCGCTCCACCTGTGCGTCACCGCGACGCCGATCGACGTGGGGTCCGCGACTCTGGCGCTCGAATTCCGGCTGATCGACCGCGAGCTCCGGGCCGCGCGCGAGGAGCGGCTGAACGAACAGCAGCAGGCGAACCGCGAGCTGATCCGCAGCCTCGCGCACGAGATCAAGAATCCGCTGGGCGGCATCCGGGGCGCGGCGCAGCTGCTCGAGCGCGAGCTCGACCGGCCCCCGCTGATCGAGTACACGCAGGTCATCATCGGCGAGGCCGACCGGCTGCAGTCGCTGGTCAACCGGCTGCTGACGCCGCACCGGCTGCCGACGGTCCGGGCGACCAACGTCCACGAGATCCTCGTGCGCGTCAAGAACGTCGTGCAGGCGGAATTCCCGCAGCTTCCGATCACCTGCGACTTCGACATCTCGCTGCCCGAGATCGACGCCGACGCCGAGCAACTGACGCAGGCGGTGATGAACGTCGTGCGCAACGCGGCGCAGGCGCTCGCCGGCGCGGTCACCGAGCCGCGGATCACGCTGCGCACGCGCGTCGCGCGCAACGTGACCCTGGCGCGCCGCTTCCACCGCCTGGCACTCGCGATCGACGTCGACGACAACGGCCCGGGCATCCCCGAGTCGATCCGGGGCCGCATCTTCTATCCGCTCGTTTCCGGACGCGAGGGCGGCAGCGGCCTCGGCCTCACGATCGCGCAGACCTACGTCGCCCAGCACGGCGGCACGATCGAGTGCGAGAGCCGCCCCGGCCGCACGACGTTCACGATCCGGCTGCCGATCGAGGCGTCGCGCGCGGCGGCCTGACACCCTGGGACCCACCCGATGCAGACCCCCACGCACGAACACAACGTCGCCCGCCCGGGCGTCACGCCGCGATCGGTCTGGATCGTCGACGACGACCGGTCGATCCGCTGGGTGCTCGAGAAGGCGCTCGCGCGCGAGGGCATCCCGTACCAGACCTTCACGTCGGCGTACGAAGTGCAGCAGGCGCTCGCGGTCAGCGAGCCGCAGGTGCTGGTCTCCGACATCCGGATGAGCGGCGAGTCGGGGCTCTCGCTGCTCGCGAAGGTCAAGGAGACGCACCCGAACGTGCCGGTGATCATCATGACCGCGTACTCGGACCTCGACAGCGCGGTGCAGGCGTTCCAGGGCGGCGCGTTCGAGTACCTGCCCAAGCCCTTCGACGTCGACCACGCGCTCGCGCTGATCCGGCGCGCCGCGAGCGAGACGCCGGTGGCCGCGGCGCCCGTGCCCGGCGTACCCGAGACGCCGGAGATGCTCGGGCAGGCGCCCGCGATGCAGGAGGTGTTCCGCGCGATCGGCCGCCTGTCGCCGTCGGGCGCGACCGTGCTCATCACCGGCGAGAGCGGAACCGGGAAGGAACTCGTCGCGCGGGCGCTGCACCGGCACAGCCCGCGGGCGGCCGGACCTTTCGTCGCGATCAACACCGCGGCGATACCCAAGGACCTGCTCGAGAGCGAGCTCTTCGGCCACGAACGCGGCGCGTTCACCGGCGCGCAGACCGCGCGACGCGGCCGCTTCGAGCAGGCCGAGGGGGGAACGCTGTTCCTCGACGAGATCGGCGACATGCCGCCCGACCTGCAGGTGCGGCTGCTGCGCGTGCTGTCCGACGGGGAGTTCTACCGGGTCGGCGGCCACGCGCCGCTGAAGGCGAACGTGCGCATCATCGCCGCCACGCACCAGAACCTCGAGGAGCGCGTACGCCAGGGCCTCTTCCGCGAGGACCTGCTGCACCGGCTCAACGTCGTGCGGCTGCGGCTGCCGCCGCTGCGCGAGCGGACCGAGGACATCGGACCGCTGGCGCGCCACTTCATGCAGAAGAGCGCGCGCGAACTCGCCGTCGAGACCAAGGTGCTGTCCGACGACGCGCTCCGCGTGCTGCAGGCGTTCGCGTTCCCCGGCAACGTCCGTCAGCTCGAGAACGTCTGCCACTGGCTCACGGTGATGGCGCCCGGACAGCGGATCGAGGCCGCCGATCTGCCGCCGGAGGTGCGCGAGCCGGCGGCGGGCGGCGAACGCGCGGCGGGCGAGGCGTCGTGGCAGCAGTCGCTCGACCGCGAACTCGCCGCGGCGCTCGCGCGGGGCGAGCCGGCGGTCGGTGACCGGCTCGAGCGCGAGTTCGAGACCACGCTGATCCGCCGGGCGCTCGCGCACACCGGCGGGCATCGGATGGAGGCCGCTCAGCGGCTGGGCTGGGGGCGCAACACGCTCACGCGCAAGATCCAGGAACTCGGCATGGACGAGGAGCTCCGCAAGCGCGGAGCGGGGAACGAATAGCGCGCCGCGCGCCCCGCCGCTCCCGCCGCGGCTACGGCGCGATGCCCTTCGCCGGACCGCGGGCGAGCGCGTCGGGCGCGATCGAGGCGCGCGGGACCGAGAACCACCCGGGCGCGACCACGAAATAGGTGTCGATCGTGCCCGCGCCGTCTTCGGCGCCGATCGCCCAGTCGAAGCGCGTGTCCTTCGACCACAGCAGGTAGAGCGTGTCCGGCGCGAGCGGCCCGGAGACGAGCGTGCGCGTCAACGCGTCGTTGGCGGCGGCCATCCGGGGGAACGAGGGGCGCGAGAACTGGCCGGTGTTCACCGACATTCCGTGGTCGACCGCGTAGAGCGCGAGCCACGGCCAGCCATGCGCCATGTTGGCCACCGGCGCGACGCGGATCGTCCGGTAGGTCTTCGCGGCCTCGCTCCAGAACGGAGAGCGCATGAAGGTCTCGCGCTTCGCCGGCTGGGCGATGTAGCGATCGTCGAAATAGGGGCGCATGGCGGCGTAGCGCGGCGAGAGGTCGGCGATCTGCAACGCCGTGGCCCCGACGAGCAGCACGGACGCCGCAGCCGGCGCGAATCGCGCCGCGACGATCGCGGCCGAGGCGAACACGAGACCGTAGAACGCGACCCAGATCATCCGGCCGGACGCGCGGAACGTGGCGACGAGCTCGAGCGGCCGGTCGCGCAACGGTAACTCGATGACGATCCGGTCGCCCCAGGCGATCTTGTGCGACAGCGCGACCAGCCACAGTCCGATCGCGATGGCGACCAGAGGCGCGTAGGGTCGCCAGTTCACCGGCGCGCCGCCGGGGCGCACGAGCGCGAGCAGCGCGACCGCGAGCAGCGCGAGCACGCCCAGGCCGAGGTAGCCGTAACCTTCGAGCTCCGAGCCCTTGATCACCGGGAGATCCGGCAGGAAGCGCGATCCCCAGCCGGGATTCCAGAACGCGTTCAGGTTGGCGGCGTACTTGCCGAAGTACAGCGACCCGCCGCTCACCGCGCCGCGGGGCAGGTCGAAGTAGCCGGCCAACGCCATCGTCCCCCAGAGTGCGAGCGACACCACGACGACGTGCCGCACCCAGTCGCCGAAATCCGGGCGCGGGAGGGGATCGAAATGGCGGCGGCGCAGCACGTCGGCGACCCACAGCGCCAGCACCATCGCGAGCAGGTACGCGTGCACGAGCGAGGCGATGCAGGTCAGCGCGACCCACGGTCCGGTGGCGAGTTCGCGGTGCGGACGCAGGGCGAGCCACAGTCCCCACAACAGCAGCCAGTGCGACATCAGCGCGAAATGGCCGATCGCGCGATCGACGACCGGCAGGCTCGCGACGAGCAGGGCGGTGACGGCGAGCCGCTGCAGCGGGCGTTCGGCGGCCACCGTCGCGAGCAGGCCGGCGAAGAACCCCTGCAGCACGAAACACAGCAGCGCCCAGAGCCCGAAGTACTGGAACGTCGACGGCAGCAGCGGCGAGAGGAGCTTGGCGGCGAACGCGGCGATCGGAATCGAGTCGGTGAACACGATGCCGGCGCCGATGTCGTGGCCGTAGGTCCGCAGCGCGCCGGGCGGCCACTGCCAGGGCTCCGCCCGGAAGAACCGCCAGCCCAGGTACTGGGCGGCGGGGTCGCCGTCCATCAACCACAGCCAGTTGCCCGGATCGAGCAATCGCGGATCGAGCAGGAGGAAGAACAGCGCGGCGCCGGCGGCGGCGCCGGCGATCGACGCGTACGGAGCGCGCGTCATGCGCCCGCCGTTGCGTCCCGGCCGCGGAACTGCGCGATCACCGGCGCGTGGTCCGACGGCTTCTCGCCCTTGCGCGCGGCGCGATCGATCGTGCACGACGCGCAGCGGGTCGCGAGCGCGTCGGAGACCAGGATGTGGTCGATGCGCAATCCGTGGTTCTTCGGGAACGCGAGCTGGCGGTAATCCCACCAGCTGAACGTCCTGGGCGGCTGCTCGAACAGCCGGAAGCTGTCCTTCAGCCCGAGCGCGAGCCAGCGCTCGAACGCGGCGCGTTCCGGCCCGGAGCAGAGGACCTGGCCCTCCCACAGCGCCGGATCGTGGACGTCGGCGGGCTGTGGCGCGATGTTCAGGTCGCCGGCGAACGCGAGCTCGCGGTGGCCGGCGAGCGCGTCGCGCAGGTAGCCGGTCGCCGCCTCGCACCAGGCGAGCTTGTAGCGGTACTTGTCGGAGTCGACCGACTGCCCGTTGGGGACGTAGGCGCAGACCACGCGCACGCCGCCGACGGTCGCGGCGATCACGCGCTTCTGTTCATCGGCGAAACCGGGAATGCCGGTCGCGACGTCGTCGCAGACCAGGCCGTCGCGCACGAGGATCGCGACGCCGTTGTAGGTCTTCTGGCCGTGCGCGTGCGCGCGGTACCCGGCGGCGGCGATCTCGTCGCGGGGGAACCGCAGGTCCTCGAGCTTGGTTTCCTGGAGGCAGACGACGTCGGGCGCGCTCGCGGCGAGCCAGTCGAGCAGTCGCGGCAGGCGGACGTTCAGCGAATTGACGTTCCAGGTCGCGAGTTTCACTGCCCGCCTGACGTATTGATCTTGCGAGAGCCGATTCCGGTGGACGACAGATCGTACCCCAGTCCCGGCGCCGATCTCCAGGCGGTCGATCGGAAGGGGAGGCGCGATCGTCGTCGAGTGGTTGCCCGGCAGACATTCGCCGGACCGGCACCGTGCATCCCGCCGGCCTGGCGTCGATCTCGCGACGCAGTCGGTTGCCGGCGTGCTGCGCCAAGCCGGGCCCGGCGGCGAACGCTGCTACAGGTGCGGGGCGCAATCGCTCCGACACACATCGTCCGCAGCCGTCTTCGATCGCTTGCGCACGCTTGCGTCGCGGTCCGGCCGACGCCGGACCGGTGCCCGTGCGGCGGCTGCAACGGCGGCATGACCTCACGAGGGGAAGTCATGAACCCCTTGCTTTTGAGGGGGGATTGCCGTAACTAAAAAATTCCCGCGGACGGTGGCCGACGAGACAGTCGGCGCCCGCGAACGGCGACTTCGAGTCGTTTCGCATGGGCGAACGGTGCGAGAGGTCACTCCGCGAGATGAACATGCGGGATCCGTGGTCGGTGCCGGTCGCGGGGATCGACGCGCATTTTCCGGAGGCGGTCGATGCCTGAGGACGTTCGCCGGCGGGGACGCCGCGATCCATCCGCAGCAGGCGATGGGGCAGGAGGGGATCGGTTTCTCGATGCGATCGTCGGGACTCCGTTCCGATCGCGACGAGCGGGCATTCCCGGAATTCCGTCGGTTGAGAGTCGGTTGAAATTCACCTGGTTGTGCGGACCTTTCCCAATGCAGCAACAGCAGGACTCGTGAAGAGAGGACGATGGTCATGATCTCGAACAGGCGGTGGATGGTTGCAGCGGTCCTTGGGGTCGCGTTGCTGGCCGGCGGGCGGGACGCGTACTCCCAGGAGAAACGCGCATACAAGATCGGCAGCGTCTTCTCGGTCACGGGAGCGGGCGCGTTGCTCGGCGAGCGGATGAAGATGACCGTGGAGATGATGGTCGACCAGATCAACCGGAGCGGGGGCATCAACGGGCATCCCGTGAAGCTGATCGTCTACGATGCGGCGAGCGATGTCACGAAGGCCGTCGCCGCCACCAATCGGCTGATCACCCAGGACGAGGTCGACATCATCTCCGGAGCCGGGAACATGAGCGGCCTTTCCCTGGCCATGAAGCCGGTTGCGATGCGCCACGGCGTTCCGATGATCTCGAATGCCGGAGCCAGGCCGATCGTCGAGCCCATCGACAAGAGCTCGTGGGCCTTCAAGTCCCACCTCACCGACAAGGAGATCGTCGGACGCGCCATCGACTGGTGGAAATCCAAGGGGATCACGCGGGTCGCGATGCTCTCCGATACGTCCGGCTTCGGGACGAGCGCGCGCGACGAATTGAAGCTGCAGGCGCCGGGCGCCGGCATCAACGTCGTGGCCTGGGAGGAGTTCGACGCCGCTGCGAACGACCTGGTTCCGCAGCTCACGAGGATCCGGGCGGCCAACCCGGAGGTCATCCTGTGCTGGACCGTTGCGCCCTCAGGCGTGGTCTTCATGAAGAACGCGCGCCAGCTCGGCATGAAGCAGATCCTGATGCACGGCTTCGGCTACGTCGTGCCGAAATACATGGAGATGGCGGGTGACGCGGCCGAAGGAACGGTGCTCGTATCGCTGCGCTTTCCCGTCGGCCGCCAGCTGCCGGACTCGGATCCCGCGAAGAAGGTCATTCTCGACTACACCCGGGAATTCAAGGCGAAGTACGCGCAGGAGCCGGACGTGTACGGCGCCGAGGCGTATGACGGAATGCTGATGGCCTTCAAGGCGCTGGAAGCGGCGAAGGGCTTCGACAAGGAGAAGATCCGCGAGGCGCTCGAGCGCCTCAACTTCGTCGGTACGAACGGTATCTACCGATTCAGTCCGCAGCGGCATTACGGCCTCACCAAGGAGGACGCCGTCGTCATGGAGTGGCGCAACGGCGACTGGAAGCTCCTGATGGGGGCGGAAACGAAGTAGCGGCGATCTTCGTGCGCACGCCGGTCGAGTCGCAGGGGCCCCTGAATCCGGGGGCCGACCGCCGGAATGCCGGCGCCGGCGATCGCGGGCGGTCCTGAAGCGGGCGCAAGACCGATGACCGAGTTCCTGCAGCTCCTGATCTCCGGGCTGACCATAGGCAGCGTCTACGGGCTGGTGGCCGTCGGCTTCTGCATCGTTTACAACACGACGGGAATCATCAACTTCGCCCAGGGTGAGTTCGTCATGCTGGGCGGGATGATGGCCGCGGTGGTGGTCGCGAGCCTCGGCTGGCCGGTGCCGGTGGCGCTCCTGGTCGCGACCGTCGGGGTCACGCTGATCGGCATGGCCGCCGAGAAGGCGACGCTCGGTCTGAGCCGCAAGCCCGATGTCCTGAACCTGATCATCGTCACCATCGGTCTCGCGATCGTGATCAAGGGACTCGTGATGATGATCTGGGGCAAGTTTCCGAAAGGGTTCCCGGCATTCTCGGGGGAGGTGCCGCTTGCGATACACGGCGCCACGGTCACGCCCCAGGCGCTCTGGGTCATCGGCATCGCCGTGTTGGTCGTGGCGGCCGTGGCTCTCTTCCTCAAGAAGTCGGTGACGGGCACGGCCATGCGCGCCGCCGCGTTCGACCGGGAGACGGCGGCGCTGATGGGAATTCCCGTCAATCGCCTGCGCACCGTTTCGTTCGCCGTCGCGGCGGGCGTGGGCGCCCTGGCCGGCGTGATCATCACGCCGCTGACGATGACCTCCTACGAACAGGGGACGATCCTGGGACTCAAGGGCTTCTGCGCCGCGATCATCGGAGGAATGGGCAATGTCTACGGTGCGTTCCTGGGCGGCCTCATCCTCGGCGCCGCCGAGGCCTACACCGCGGGCTGGGGCGGCAGCGGATACCAGGATGCGGTGGCGTTCCTGCTGCTGATCGTCCTGCTCCTCGTCAGGCCGTCCGGGTTGCTCGGCGGCACCGGGAGGGAACGTGCCGTCAAGTTCTAGGCAGCCGCGACTTCCGCGCTGGTTCTCCCTGTGCGTGTTTCTCGCGTTCGTCGCGGCGTTTCCCGCCACGTCGCCGAACGCCTATCTGCTCAATATCATCGGCTTCGCCGGGATACACATCCTGCTGAGCATCGGCCTGAATATCCTCATGGGATACGCGGGACAGATCTCCCTGGGACATGCGGCGTTCTGGGGCCTGGGGGCCTACATTTCAGGCGTGCTCACATCGAAATTCGGGTGGCCTCCGGTGCTCGGGCTGGCCGCATCCGTGCTCGGCACCTGCATCGCGGCGCTGGCGATCGCGCTGCCGACCCTGCGGCTCAAGGGGCACTATCTGGCCATGGCGACGCTGGGCGTGGGCATCATCGTCCATACGTTGTTCGTCCAGTTGTCCGGGCTCACCGGCGGACCTTCCGGCCTGGTGGACGTGCCCAGTTTCTCCATCGGGCCGATCACGATCGGATCGGCCATCGGGAATTACTACTTCATCTGGGCATGGGTGGCGATCGGCGCCCTCGCGTCCCTCAATCTCAGGACGTCGCGCATAGGCAGGGCGCTCAACGCCATCAAGGGCGGCGACGTCGCCGCCGAATGCACCGGCGTCGATACCTACCGGTACAAGGTGATCGTCTTCGTCCTGTCGGCCGCGTACGCCGCGGTCGCCGGAACCCTGTATGTGCATTACATCAACTTCGCCGCCCCCGACACCTTCGGGTTCATGCAGTCGGTCCTGATACTGACAATGGTCGTCGTGGGTGGCATAGGCACGTTCTGGGGCCCGATCATCGGGGGAGGCATCCTCACCTTCCTCCCCGAGTACCTGCGCGCCTACGAGGGCCTCGACGTCGTGATCTACGGCACGATCCTGGTCGCCGTGATGATGTTCATGCCCAACGGCCTGGCGTCGCTGGCTCGAGACCTGAGCGCCAGGTTTCGAACGACCCCGCGAGTGTGAGGAGATCGCCGGATCGTGGCAGACATCCTGTTGAGCGTCGACAAGATCGGCAAGACCTTCGGCGGACTGTCGGCGATATCCGGTCTCTCGTTCCAGGTGCGCGAGCGGAGCATCAAGGCCGTGATCGGGCCGAACGGTGCCGGCAAGAGTACCTTGTTCAATCTGATCACCGGCATCGATTCGCCCACGGCCGGCCGGGTTCGCCTCGGCGACCGGGACGTCACCGGCATGAAGCCGAACCGTCGTGCGGCGATGGGCATGGGACGGACATTCCAGACGCCGCAGATCTTCGGGGAGATGTCCGTCCTGGAGAACGTGCAGGTCGGCTACCACCTGCGGGGAAGAGCGACCTGGCTCGACGCGCTGTTGTACACGAATCGATCGCGCAGGGAGGAGCGGGAGACGCACGAGCGTTGCCTGGCGATCCTGGAGAAGGTCGGATTGTCGGACAAGGCGAACGAGGCCGCCGGCGACCTCGCCTGCGGCGAACTCAAGCTCCTCGAGATGGCGCGCGCCCTGGCGCTGGGTCCTCGACTCCTGTTGCTCGATGAATTCGCGGCGGGTCTCACGCGCGGCGAATCAGAGCACATGATGGGGCTCGTCCGGGAAATCCGCGATGACGGCGTTACGGTCCTGCTCGTCGAGCACGACATGCATCTCGTGATGAATCTGAGCGACGAGATCGTGGTGCTGAACTTCGGCGAGAAGATCGCCGAAGGCACTCCGGAGGAGATCCAGCGGAACGACAAGGTCATCGAGGTCTATCTGGGCGCCGAGGTCTGACGTGCTGCGCGTCGAGAAAGTCAACGCGGGTTACGGCCATCTGCGTGTCCTGCGGGACGTCGACCTGGAGGTTCGCCAGGGCGAACTCGTATGCGTGATCGGACCCAATGGCGCCGGCAAGACCACGTTGTTGCGGGCCATCTGCGGCATGTTGCCCGTCGATTCGGGCGCGATCAGCTTCGACGGAGCGGCGATGCATGGCCTGGCTCCGGCCGCGATCGTCGCCGGCGGCGTGGCGATGGTTCCCGAAGGACGTCGTGTCTTCGGGTCGCTGACGGTCAGGGAGAACCTGCTGATGGGGGCTTACGTCAGGCGCGGTGCGGCACGGAAGGCCGAGGTTCGCCGCGATCTGGAGGCGCTGTACGAGACGTTTCCGGTCCTGGGCAGCCGCGAGGGCCAGCTGGCGGGGTTTCTCTCGGGCGGCGAGCAGCAGATGCTGGCGATCGCACGCGCCATGATGAGTCGCCCGAAGCTGCTCCTGCTCGACGAGCCGTCGATGGGACTCGCCCCGCTGATCGTGAAGGACATCTTCCGGGTGCTCGAACAACTCAGGAAGCGGACGACGCTGCTGCTGGTCGAGCAGAATGCACGCATCGCGCTGCAACTGGCGGACCGGGGCTATGTGCTGGAAAGAGGAAGGGTCGCCCATGGCGGGCATCGAGACGAGCTCCTGAAGGATGATTTCATCCTGAAGAGCTACCTCGGAACGTCCGGCGCGGGCGCAGGCTGAGCGCGTATCCCCCGGTGTTCAGGTTCGCCGGCTGCGACTGGCGTCCCGGGTACGACGCACACCGGCGAACGAGCAGGCAGAAGGCATCCGGCCGCCGCAGGCGAGCCATGCCGGCGAGGAGATCGAAGTGGCGTGTTCGTTCGATTACGTTCGACCGCGGTCGCTGGAAGAATTGCTGGCGGGGTTGAGCGAGGCGCGCGCGGAGGGCGCCGTGCTGGCCGGCGGCACCGACCTGCACGTCAAGATTCGCGCAGGCAAGGCGTGTCCGCGAGTGCTGTTCGATGTGAGCGAGCTCGCGTCATGTCGCGGCATAGTCCTGGAGGAGCGCAGGTTGCGGATCGGCGCGGCCGTGCGAATGACCGAGATCGCGGAATCGGACGCGGTCCGGGCCGTCGCGCCGTCCGTCGTGAGCGCCGTGATGCAGATGAGTTCGCGGCAGATCCGCAATCGCGCGACGCTGGGCGGCAACATCGTCACGGCGTCGCCTGCGGCCGATGCGGTCCCCCCGCTGCTGGCGGCGGATGCCGCCGTCGCGCTCGTCGGCCCCGAGGGGAAACGGGAAGTGGCGTTGTCCGAATTCCTGCTCGGGCCGGGGAAGACCGGCCTGGGGTTGGCCGAGGTGGTGGCCGAAGTGGTCGTTCCCGTCCCGGCGCGGAATCGCCGCAGCCGGTTCATCAAGGTCGGCCGGCGCAAGGCCCAGGCCATCGCCATCGTCAATCTCGCCGGGTCGATCGACCTGGAGGACGACGGCCGCGTCCGTGACATACGGATCGTCCTCGGCGCGGTCGCTCCGACGGCGATGCGTGCGCACCGCGCCGAGCACGCGCTGAGAGGGACGAGGCCGAGCGCGGAGAACCTCCGGGAAGCCGCGGCGCTCGCGGCGCAGGAATGCAGGCCGATATCCGACATCCGTGCCTCGGCGCCCGGGCGCAGGCGCCTGGCTGAAGCATGGACATTGCGGATGCTGCAGTCGATGATCGGCGAAGGGAACGAGGGTCGGGGAGCGGAACCATGACGCGTCGCTGCGTGGTGTTGACGGTGAATGGCCACCGCCATTCGATCGAGGTCGACGGACATCGGAGTCTCCTGGACGTGCTGAGGGAAGACCTCGGGCTGACGGGCACGAAGAAGGGCTGCGACGCGGGAGACTGCGGCGCCTGCACGGTTCTGCTGAACGACGAACTGGTGAACGCCTGCCTGGTCCTCGGGGTCCAGGCGGACGGCGCCGAGGTCATGACGATCGAGGGCCTGGGCAGCGGGGATCACCTGCATCCATTGCAGGAAGCGTTCGTAAGGCATGGCGCGGTCCAATGCGGTTTCTGCACACCCGGAGTGCTGATGAGCGCCTACGCGCTCCTGCAGGAGACCCCCAGGCCCGACAAGACGCAGATCGCGGAGGCGCTGTCCGGGAATCTCTGCCGGTGCACCGGCTACTACCAGATCGTCGACGCGATCAGCTCGGTCGTCGCCGACGAGCGTTGACGGCGGCGGCCGGATCGGAGCCAGCGATGACTGAAGAGCGGATCGTCGGGAAGGGAGTGGACCGGGTCGACGCGCGCGCGAAGGTGACGGGCCAGACGATCTACGCGGGCGACATCCGGCTGCAGGGAATGCACTTCGGGAAGATCGTGTTCTCGCCGCATCCGAGAGCACGCGTGCTGGCCATCGATACCAGCGCCGCCGGGGCGATGCCCGGCGTCAGGAGAGTCATCACCGCGCGAGACCTGCCCGGGACCAACCGCTACGGATACGAGGTCGCTCACCGTCCGGTTCTCGTTTCCATCGGGGAGGAAGTCCGATACGTCGGGGATGCCGTCGCCATGGTGGTCGCCGAGACCGAGGAGATCGCGAGCCGGGCCGCGTCCGCCGTCTCGGTGCGCTACGAAGTGCTGCGGCCGCTGACATCGCCCGCCCAGGCGATGGAGTCCGGCGCTCCCCTCATCCACGAGGGGTCGCCGGGCAATCGGTGCACGCACAGGCAGTTCTCGAAAGGGGATGTCGAGTCGGGTTTCCGTGACGCCGAGGTCGTCGTCGAGGAGATTTACCAAACCCCGCGGCAGGAGCAGGCGTTTCTCGAAACGGAAGCCGGGGTGGCGTACCAGGACCAGTCAGGGGTCCTGCACGTGATGTCGTGCCTGCAGGATCCCTACGGTGTCGCCGACGATATCCACATCGCGCTGGGTGTTCCGAAATCGAAGATCCACATCAAGGGCACGCCGGTGGGCGGCGGATTCGGCGGGAAATTGAACACGACGATCCAGGTCCACCTGGCCGCGATGGCGCTGCTCGCGGGCGTGCCGGTGATGCTGGTGCTGGACCGCGAGGAATCGTTCGTGTTCCACCCCAAGCGCCACCCCGCCGAAATCCGGCTGAGGATCGGAGCCGGCCGCGACGGCGTGATCCGCGCGCTCGAGGGCAAGGTCATCGCGGATGCCGGTCCGTACTCCGGGCGGACACCGGAAGTCGTGGGGCTGTTGATGTCGGCCCTGGTGGGCCCTTACCGGATTCCGAACATCAGCACGCAGGCGGAGGCGATCTACACGAACAACCTCGACTCGGGCGCGTTTCGCGGATTCGGAGCGCCGCAGGCGGCGATCGCGCGCGAATGCCTGATGGACCGGCTGGCGCGGACCCTCGCCATCGATCCGCTGGAGCTTCGCCGGAGGAACTTCCTGAAGGCGGGCGACCGGCCGGCCAGCGCGATGCTCGGCGACAGCCCGGTCAGCCTCGATACGCTGATCGAGCGCATCCTGGAGAAACTGGGCCCCAGGCCGAGCGTGGCGGAACACTCGAGGAAGCGGATAGGCCGCAGCATCTGCTTCGACATGCCGGTCTTCGACGTGGGAGCGATACCCGTGCTCGGGAAGTCGGGTGTCGGCGCCACCATCGAGGTGCAGTCGGATGGCAGCGTGACGGTCTACGCCGGCGGCACCGAACTCGGCCAGGGCATCTCGACGGTCCTCGCGCAGATCGCCGCGGAGGGCCTCGGTCTGACCATGGAATCGGTCCTGGTCGAGATGAGCGACACGTCGACCTGCCCGCGGGCGGGCAGGACGTCGGCATCCCGACTCAGCTTCGGACTGGGAAACGCCCTGTTGCGGGCCATCGAGCCCGTGCGGAAGACCATCGCGGCGCGCGCAGCGGCGCTGCTCGAGGCGCCTCCGGAGGACCTGGCCTTCGAAGGCGGACGGATACGCACCACGCGCGCGCCGGTCAGGTCGGTGCCGTTCGCGGACGTGGCCAGGGCCTGCTCGGAGGTGGGCGACAACCTCCGGGAGGAAGGATGGTTTCGAGCCTCCGAGGGCCGCTACATGTACGGCCACACGTTCATGGCCGCCGCGGCCGATGTCGAGGTGGATCCGGACACCGGCGAGACGCGTGTGCTCAAGATCGTCAACGTGCTCGACATGGGGCGCATCCTCAATCCCGTCATGGCGTACGGCCAGCTCTATGGCGGTGCGATCCAGGCGCTGGGTTATGCGCTGATGGAGGACATGACCACGTCGGACGGGTTGCCGACGAGCCCGTCGTTCGCCCAGTACATGATTCCCACCGCGTTGGATGTACCGGAGGAATTCGTCTCCGATGCGATCGAGACGCCCTACGCGGCCGGTCCGTTCGGCGCGAAGGGCATCGGCGAGGCGGCACTCAACTGCACGACCCCGACGCTGCTGAACGCGATCGCCGATGCATTGGGAACCGAGGTCAAGGCGATTCCGATCGGGCAGGAACATGTCCTGGCCGCCGCACGAGAGCGAGGGCTCTGCCGGGACACCATGGAGGAAGTCGTCCGGTAACGGCGCGTCCGCGGAACGCGAAGACGAAGGTCGGATGTCCCGCCGCCGCGTGCGTCGCCTGCGGTGATCCGCCGGCCCCGTCAGACGACGAGATCCGACGACGAGGCGACCGCTCGCATGATCGAATTGCCACGGGAATCGGGATGAAGGACTACGCCAGCCAGATTCTGATCGCTCCGGCCGAACTGCGCGGTCTCCTGGGGACGCCGGGATTGCAGCTGATCGACTGTCGTCCGACGGAGGCCTATGTCACGGGCCACCTGCCGGGTGCCGTGCATGCGGACCTCTACGGACTCAACCTCTGCGACTCCGATCCGGCGCCGCTGAAGGCCTTCCTGTGGATGATCGCCTACCTCTTCGGCATCAAAGGCATCGATCAGGCGCAGAACATCGTCCTCTACGACGAGACCACCGACTGGCGCGTGGCGCGCACGTGGTGGCTGCTCGATTATTTCGGTCACGATCGGGCGCGAATCCTGAACGGCGGCGTGCGGGCCTGGACAGCCGCGGGACTGCCGCTGTCCGGCGAGCCGGTGGCGCCGGTGCGCACCGTCTTCTCGCCACGACCCCGTCCGGATCGTCTCGCCTCGTACGACGAGGTGCTGGCCCGGATCGGCCAGCCGGGGACGCGCGTGGTCGATGCGCGGAGTCGCCTGGAGTACCTGGGTCAGGACGTCCAGGCCGCACGCGGCGGTGCCATTCCGGGCGCGGTCTGGATCGACTATCTGCAGAATCTCGACGAACAGGGCGCGTTCAAGCCCGCGGCCGCGCTCGAATCCATCTACGAGGGGTCGGGAGTCCGTCGGGAAGCGGAGGTGATCACGTACTGCCAGGGCGGCTACCGGGGCGCGCATTCCTATCTCGCGCTCCGGCTCCTGGGCTATCCGAGGGTCCGCAACTACATAGGCGCCTGGAAGGAATGGGGCGATCGACTCGAGCTGCCGATTGATGTGTCTCCGAAAGCGACGTAATCTAGGACCGTAACTTTCCCCGGCGAGGATTCCCATCATGTTCACGATCACACCCATGGTTGTTGCCAAAGGGCCGCAGCGCGAGAAGAGTCGCTTCACCTACATGCACGGTGCCGGTGAGAAGGTCGACATCCCGTACACGACCTGGCTGATCCAGGGGAACGGTCTCACGGCGCTGGTCGACACCGGGTGCAGCGCCGAGGACTACCGGGCCCACATCCGCAAAGGCGGCCCGCTGATGTACGCCGGCGAGAAATTCGCCGACGTGGAGGAGATCAAGTCGCTGGCCGAGCACCTGAAGGAACGCGGCCTGACGTACGACGACATCGATCTGGTTCTGCAGACGCACGTGGACTGGGACCACTGCATGAACACGCGGCACTTCAAGAAGTCGAAGATCCTGGTCCAGCGCTCCGAGTGGGACAAGCTGCACTTCCACCCGATGTTCAAGGGCACGTACGCCCCGGGCTACATCTACGAGGAGATCGCCAAGCTCGATCTCCACCAGATCGAGGGCGACTACCACGTGACCAAGGGCCTGGATCTGCTCTACGCGCCGGGCCACAGCCCGGGCGGGCAGTCCGTGATCGTCGACACCAAGGACGGCCGTTACGTCATCGCCGGCATGTGCACGATCCACGAGAATTTCTATCCGACCGAGGAAACCAAGCGGTCCACCGGACTCCCGGTGATACCCACCGGCTCGCACATCGACCCGATCCAGGTCTACAACAGCATGATCCGCATCCAGGAGGCGGGCGATCATGTGCTGCCCTTCCACGACTACGCGAACTTCACGATGGGAACACTCGGGTGAACCCCGCGCGCGAGGAGTCTTGACCGGATGAACGCTGTCAACCCGTCTTCGATCTGCGCACCGGCGGGCGCCTACAGCCACGGCATCGTGGCGCCCGCCGCCGGCCGGTGGCTGCACGTCTCGGGACAGATCGGCATGCTCCCGGACGGTACGATGGCCGAGGGGTTCGAGGCGCAGGCACGCGTGGCGTGGCGCAATCTGGTCGCGGTCCTCGCCGAAGCCGGAATGGGCGTCGAGCATCTGGTGAAGATCAACTCGTATCTCGTCGAGCCCTCGCACCTGCCGCTGCTGGGGAAGGTGCGAGCGGAGTTCCAGCCTCCCACTCCGCCGGCCTCCACACTGGTGTTCGTGAAGGCGCTCGTGCGCGCCGAATGGCTGTACGAGGTCGATGCGGTCGCCTTCCGGGCCTGAGTGCGCCACGGGGATCGTGCCCCTCCAGCCTCGTCGACGGGACGACGCGCATAGCCGCCGCCGATCGCAGGCCGGCGCGCGACGAACCGGCGAAACGGGAGTTCCAGCGCTCCGGCATCGACGGCCGGATGCGGTCTTCCATCGGTTTTTTGTCGAGGGACTAGGTGCCATGAAGACACTGCGAGGGCTGCTGCTGGTGCTGGTTCTGTTCGATCTCGCCGCCGGCGCGGCCCATGCGAGCGAAGCGTCCGCTCCGTATCCGGCACGACCGATCCAGCTCGTGGTCCCCTATCCTCCGGGCGGCTCGGCCGATGTCCTGGCACGGACGTTGGGCGACTACCTCGGCAGGGCGATGAAGCAATCGATCATCGTGTCGAACAAGCCGGGAGCGGGAACCGCGATCGGGGCCCGGGCGGTTGCGCAGAGCCCGGCCGACGGCTACACGTTGATGATCGGGACGGTCAGTTCGCACGCGATGAATCCGGCTCTGTCGCGCAGCGTCGGATACGACCCCGTGAAGGACTTCACCGCCATCGCACCGCTGGCGACGATTCCATTCGTCCTGCTCGTGCATCCGAAGCTGGAGGTGCGCTCGATGGCGGAGTTGATCGACGTCGCGCGAAAGCGATCCGGAGCGCTCAATTACGCCTCAGCGGGAAACGGGACGTCGAATCACCTCGCCGGCGAGCTGTTCAACGCGGCGACCGGCTTGCGGGTCGGCCACGTTCCGTACAAGGGCAGTGCGCCGGCGCTTAACGCGCTGCTGGCCGGCGAGGTCGAACTGATGTTCGATCTGATCGCGACGGCGGCGACGCAGGTCAAGGCCGGCAAGGCGAACGCCCTCGTGATCACGACCAAACGCCGATCGCCGCTGTTGCCGGACGTGTCGTCGGTCGACGAAGTCGGTCTGCCCACGCTCGAGCTCAGTGCCTGGTTCGGGCTGTTCGCGCCGGCGGGGATACCGGCGGACGCGAGGGAGTCGCTCGCGAGGGAGACGGCGAAGATCGTCGACTCCGAAGAGTTCCAGGGGCGGCTGCGCAACATGGGTGCGATGGGCATGGACGTGACGGCGGCCCGATTTCCGGGCTACGTGGCCGCTGAACGCGATCGCTGGGCGCAATTGATCAAGGCCGCGGCGATCGAGTCGGACTGATTCCGGTCGGGGAATGCGATGGCGAAGGATCTGCGTTCTTTCATCGACGCGCTGCGCGCCAGCCGGTCCGCGGACCTGGTGGAGATCGAGCGGCAGATCCCGCGCGATCTCTACATGACGGTGATCCAGGAGAAGCTCGCCAAGCAAGGGCGATATCCGGCGGTACTCTTCCGCAACGTCGCCGGAAACCGCTGGCCGACGGTGACCGGCCTGTTCTCGAGCTACAGCCTGCTGGCTCGCGCGCTCGACGTCGATCCGACCGAGAAGGGGCGCGTACTCGCCGAGTACATGAAGCGCGAGGCGAATCCGATCGCGCCGGTGTCGTTCTCGGGGAGAACGGCACCGGTGCAGGAGATCGTCATGACCGGGGACGACATCGACCTGGACAGCCTGCCGGTCCAGCAGCACTGCGCCGGGGATTCGGGCAGGTACATCACCATCGGCTGCATGATCTGCAAGGATCCGGTGAGCGGCGTGACCAACGTCGGCACGTACAGGCACGAACTGAAGGGGCGGGCGCGCATGGGGTGCATGATGAATCCCGTGCAGCACGCGGCGACGATCCGCGGCCGGCACCACGCCGCCGGCAACGCGATGGAAGTCGCGGTCTTCATCGGGCACCATCCGGCGTATCACATCGGCGGCGCGTCGCGCGGCCCGCTCGAGCACGACGAATTGGCGGTCACGGGCGGATTGCTGGGGGAGCCGGTCGAGCTCGTCGCCTGCAAGACGGTCGACCTGAAGGTGCCCGCGTACGCGGAAGTGGTGATCGAAGGGCGGATCCCCCCGGGTTCGTTCGACAACGATGGCCCGTTCGCCGAATACGCGGGCTATTACGGCGCGCCGATGAACGTACCCGCCATCGAGGTCACCGCGATCACGCGTCGCCGCGATCCGATCTGGCACGACCTGTTCCCTTCGTTCCGGGAGCACACGCAGGTGGGTGTCCTCGGACGCGAAGCGCAGCTCTACCGACGGATCCGGGAGATCGTACCGAACCTCGGCGGGGTCCATCTGCCGCCCTCGGGCGCGAATTTCTGGCATTGCTACGTCTCGATACGCAAGCGCGCGCAGGGGGAGGGGAAGCTCGCCGGTCTGGCCGTGCTGGGTTCGAACTACGACGTGAAGCATGTGATCGTCGTTGACGACGACATCGACATCTACGACGACCAGGAGGTGCTCTGGGCGGTCGCCACGCGGGTGCAGGCGGACGTGGATTGTTCGATCGTCACCAACAGCTTCGGCGCCCACCTGGACCCGACCGCCTATGGCGAGACGCGGAGCGAGAGGGGCCCGATGACCACCAAGGTCATCATCGATACGACTCGCCCGCTGAGCAGGCAGTTCGCGGAGCGTGTCCGGCCCGCGAAGGACCTGTGGGATTCGGTGGATCTGCGCGACTACGTCGGGGTCGGAAATCCCGGCGGAGACAACCCGGGGCGGTGAGCGTCCGGGAACCGTCGCTCGCCTCTCGACCGGTGACGCCGCAGGCGCGGCCGGCCGATGTCAGCGCATCGCGTTCCCGGATCACGCGGCGACTCCTGCGCAGCGACGGGCGACGACGCTGCCGCCGGGAGCCGTCGCGGCGGTCGCGCGGAGGCTACGGCCGGGGCGGCGCCGGAGTCGCGGGCGTGAACCCGGGTCCCGACCAGCCGGCGCGGGCGCGCCGATACGCGTCGTCCAGCGTGCCGACCCAGGCCCGCTGGGCCGGCCGTCCCGCGCGCAACTCGGCCTCGTAGACCCTCGCGAGTTCGGCCAGCGCGCGTGCGCCGATCTGGGCGCTCGACGACTTGAGCGAGTGGAGCTTGCGCTGGATCGCGTCGTCCGCGCCCGGGGCGGCGAACGCCGCGTCGATCTCTGCGAGCGTCCTCGAGCAGTTCTCGTCGAAGAGCCCGAGGATCCGGGTCACGAAACCGGGTGAGGAACCGCTCGTCACCGACGGCAGCGAGCCGAGGACCGACGGATCGAAATCGGGCAGCGGCGAATCCTCCGCCGACGCGGCAAACACCGCCGGCTGCGCCGGAGGAACGCGGTCCGCCGCCGCGCCGGCGTCGACGGAGACTTCCGCCAGGTTGCGCGCGAGCGCGTCGGCGAGCTTGCCGCTGGTGATCGGCTTGGCGAGGTAATCGTCCATGCCGGCCGCGACGCAGGCCTCCCGGTCGCCTGCGAGGGCGTTCGCGGTCAGCGCGACGATCCGTTGCGGTGCGAGCGCGTGCTCGCGCTCGAACGCCCGGATGCGGCGCGTCGCCTCGTAGCCGTCCATCACCGGCATCTGGCAGTCCATCAGCACCACGTCGAAGCGCTGGCGCCGGGCCGCGGCGAGCGCCTGGGCACCGTCGTCGGCCGGAACGACCGTGCAGCCGAGGTCGCGCAGCATCGCCCGCGCGATCTCCTGGTTGACCGGATTGTCCTCGGCGAGGAGGACCCGCGCGTGGAATCGGGGGACCGACGGGCGTTGCGCGCCCGGCGTCGGTGAATCGACGGCGCCCAGCAGCTTCGCGACCAGCGCGATGACCGCGCCGCGCGTCACCGGTTCGTAGAGCACGTCGTCGGTCTCCGCGCCCGCGGGATCTTCGTCGGTTGCGCCTTCCGCGAGCGGGACGAGCGTGACCCGCCGGGTCGGGCGAGTCCCCGCGGGGGACGCGAACCCGCGCGGCAACGGTGTGCGGCGATCGAAGAATGCGATCGCCCAGTCGCCCGGCGTCGCGGGCGGGAGCGCGACCGCGCCGCCGGCCTCGCCGACGACGTCGACGACCGCGCCCAGCGATCGCAAGGTGTCGACGAGCGCCGCGCGGGTCGCGCGCGGCCCCATCGCGACGAGCGCCCGCCAGCCGGCGGGAACGGGGAGTGTGGACGCGGCGGCGGCCGCCGCGGATCCGCCGTCGGTGTCGATCGGCGCGGGGAACTCGAACCAGAACGTCGAGCCTGCGCCTTCGACGCTCTCGTATCCGACCGCACCGCCCATGCGCTCGGCGAGTTCCCGGCTGATCGCGAGCCCCAGCCCGCTGCCGCCGAACCGGCGGGTCGTGCTGCTGTCGGCCTGCGCGAACGCGCGGAACAGGCGCGCGCGCGCGGCTTCGGACACGCCCGCGCCGGTATCGCGCACCGCGTAGCGCAACCGCCGTCCGCCGTCGGGGCCGGGCGGCGCGACGCCGACCTCGATGACGACCTCGCCTTGCGTGGTGAACTTGATCGCGTTGTTGACGAGGTTGGTGACGATCTGCTTGACCCGGTGCACGTCGCCGCGCACGCGTGCGGCGGCCGCGGCGTCCTGCCGGCAGGCGAGGTCCAGGCCTTTCGCGTGCGCGGCGGCGGCGAACAGCATCGCCACCTGATCGACGACGATCATCGGGTCGAACCCGGCGATCTCGAGTTCGACGCGGTCCGCCTCGATCTTGGTCAGGTCGAGGACGTCGTTCAGCAGCGCGAGCAGCGTTTCGGCGGATGCGCGCAGCACGTCGACGTGTCGCTTCTGGCGCTCGTTGAGCGGCGTCGCGAGCAGCAGGTCCGCCATGCCGATCACGCCGTTGAGCGGCGTGCGGATCTCGTGGCTCATGTTGGCGAGGAACCGGGTCTTGGCGACGTTGGCGGCCTCCGCCTGCTCCTTCGCCAGGCGCAGCTGCGCGGTGCGCTGGTCGACCAGCGCCTCGAGCTGGTCGCGGTGCGCCGCGAGCGAGGCGTCGCGCTGCGCGATCTGCTCGAGCATGCCGTTGAAGCCGCGCGCCAGGACGTCGAGCTCGTGCACGGTGCTGCGCGGCGCCCGGACCTGGTAGTCGGCGCCGTCGGCGACCCGTTCGATCGTGCGGTCGAGCTCGGCGAGCGGGCGCAGCACGTCGTCGTCGAGCCGCCGGATCAGCACGCGGCTCGCGAGGAGCGCGAGCAAAGCGGCCACGAGCAGCGCGCCGGCGTTGAGCGCGGTCTGCCAATACACGGAACCCAGTCCGACCGACAGGTGGACCTCGCCGAGCGGGCGGGCGCCGAGCGCCACCGGCTGGACGACGTCCACGTGGCCGATCGAGATGCTCACGTCGTCGAATCCGGTGACCGCGGACGCGGGATGCACCGTGTGGCCGTTCTGCTCGTAGCGCGCCATCGGCTGCCCGTTCGTCCGCCGGACCACCGCCCGGTGCACCTGCGGAAGGTTGCGCAGCGGCAGCAGCGATTCCTCGGCCGCCTTGACGTCGTCGAACGCGAGCGCGGCGCTCACCCCGTCGGCGAGCATCCGGGCCTGCACGCGGACGTTGCCGATCGCCGACAGGAGCCCCAGCCCGAGGCTGGTCGCGACGACGACGACGGCGATGATCGCGATCGCCGCGCTGAACGTCACGCGATGAACCCGCGCGAGCCGCTCGCTCAGCGTGAGGACCGGCGGGCCTGTATCCGGCGGGTACACGGAGGGGCTGCGGGAGGGACTCGCGGCAGGGCTCACGGATGGACCTCGGCGGCGAGTCGCAGCAACCGGGAGCTCAACTGGAGCCGCGCCGAGCGGGCGGCGTCGAGGTTCGCCTCGAACGCGATCCTGCCATCGGTGACGGCCAGCGCGAGCGTCGCGCCGCGTTTCGCCGCACCGGCGCCGTCGGCCACGACCAGCACCGGGGCGCCGCGCAGCGTTTCCAGCACGCGCGGCAGCTGCGCGATCGCGTTGTTCGCGACGAACACGACCTGGCAGCCGCGCAGGCCATCGGCCGGCAGGCGGCGGGTCACGGCGATCGCGCGCTCGCCCACGGCCTTGCCGTGGAGCGCGTCGAGCTCCGCGCCGAACGGATCGGCGCCGTGCACGCACAGGTGGAGCGTCGGACCGACGTCCGCCGGCCATTCGGTGAACTGCGCGAAGTTGTAGAGGAACGCGGCCTTCAGGCGGAACTCCGGCGCCTCCTGGGCGCTGACCGGCGTGTCGGACGCGACCAGCGCGAAAAGCGCGACGAGCGCGCCCAGCGCGGCCGTGCCGAACCGCCGTCGGCGGCGTGGCGCAGGCGCGCGCGACCGGGTCGTCGTCGACGGCATTTCAGAACCGATAGCGCAGATCCGTCCGGAGGCTGCGGCCGTCCTGCTCGAACGCCGTCTGCCAGTTGTTGTCGGCGCCGGCGTGCAGGCGCTTCTGGTCGAACAGGTTGTGCACGCCGATCGACAGGTCGAGCCCGGGCGCGAGCGCGGTCGATCGCAGCGTCAGGTTCGAGACCGCGCCGCCGCCCAGCCGCGTCCCGTCCAGCGCGAGGCGCGCGCTCTCGGCCTGGAACTCGTAGGCGAGAGAGAGGCCCACCGACGGCAGCGGTGTCGTGTAGACGAGCTTCGCGAGGCGTCGCGGTGCGTTCGGCAGCAGCCGGTCGCCGGCGCCGGTCGCGTGCTGGAACGTGACGCTGCCGCGCAGCCGGGCGCCCGACGCCCATGACCGGTCGACCGAGACTTCGACGCCCCGGGCGTCCGCGTGGTCGCCGGTCTGATACTGGCTCAGACCGCTGACCGGATCGACGCCGAGCGTCACCATGTCGTGCATCTTCCAGCGATAGAGCGACGCCCGGAACAGGAGATCGGACGCCGCGCGCCAGTCGACGACCAGCTCGGCCGTGTCGATCGTCTCCTTGCCCAGCCCGGGGTTGGCGACCTGGGAGACGCCGTCGAAATAGTCGCGCTCGTAGGCGTTCGGCGACCGGTGCGCGCGGCCCGCGAGCGCGCGGACCGTGGTCTGCGGCGTCGCCGCCCAGATCAGCGCGATCCGCGGACTCAGCTTGTTCCCGGTGCGATCGTCGCGATCCCAGCGCCGCCCCAGTGTCGCGCTCAGCGTCTCGGAGATCCGCCATTCGTCCTGGGCGTAGACGCCGACGCGAAAGCCCGGCACGCTGATCCGGATCGACGCCTCGGGCATGGCGCGATCGGTGAACTGCTGGGCGACCTCGTGGTTGTCCTGCGCCTCGACGCCGGCCATGAGCCGGTGCCCGGCGATCGCCGTGGACACCGCGCGCAGCTCGCCGCCGCGCCAGGAGCTGTCGAACGGAGCATCGTAGAAAGTCCCGTAGGAATACGATGCGCGGTAGCGCTCCTGGCCCGCGAACAGTCGCGCGGAGACGACCAGCCGGTCGTCCATAAGCCGGTCCTCCCAGGCCCACTGCGCGATCCAGTAGGCGTCACCCTGGTATTGGCCCGCGACCAGCGGGTCGGAGAGGTAGGCGGAGGTCGGGTCGTCCTTCCGGTAGCGCCCGGCGGCGAAATCGAAGGAGCCGCGGCCGCGGCCGATGCGGACGAAGAACTCCGCATCGCGCTCGCCGTCCATGCCGCTCGCGGTGCCCGACACGCCGGCTGCACCGAAGTCGAACGCGAGATCCTGGCCCCGTGCGCGCATCGCCGACGCGGAGAGCAGCACGTCCCAGCCGTCGGCGAGACGCCCGCCCCAGCTCGCGCGGCCTTCGCCCAGTCGCTGCCGCGTCTGCCAGCCTGCGGCCGCTTCGCCGCCGTTCATCTCGCGGCCGGTCCGAGTGACGAGGTTGACGACGCCGAACATCGCGTTCTGCCCGTAAACGGCGCCACCTGGCCCGGGGAAGTACTCGATGCGCTCGACCAGGTCGAGATCGAGGGGCAGTTGCCGGCCGACCTGACCGACGTCGTTGTTCGGCTCGTTGACGCGGTTGCCGTTGATCATCACCAGGATGCGCGTGTTGAAATCGCCGGGCAGCGCGAAACCGCGAGTGCCGAGGTAGGTGTACTGGCGGTCGTAGGTGAGATGGTTGCCGGGCAGGCTCGCGAGCGCCTGGGCGAGCGTGCGCCAGCCGAGGGCGCGGATCTCGTCGCGGGTGATCACGCTGACCGCGGCGGCGACCTCGTCCTGGCGCTGCTCGTATTTCGACGCGCCGAGCACCCGGATCTGCATCAGCTGCTCGAGGCTCATCGACGCGACGTCGGCGTGATCCTGGGCGCGCACGCCGGCCGCGCCGCCCAGGCAGAGTGCCGCGGCGAGGCATACGCTGCGCAAGGGCGGGAGGGGGCTCATAGGGCGGGCTCCGCGCAAGGACAGGGCTCGCCGTCACTGGCGGGACGCCCGCGGCGCCGCGTGGTGCGACGCCGGGACGCCGGCGCGCAGACGCGCGCGCCCGGGGTCACCCTGCGAAACCCCATTCTAGAAATATCGGCGGATGGCCTGCGTTGCGCAGACTTGCCGAACGCACGGATTTCCTGTCGTAGATCAAGAACCGCGTTCGTGAACCGGGCGGTCCTCCGGCTGCATGGTGGCGCGAAGCTAGAATCAAACGGTCGAAAACTCGATAAACGGACGGTGGCCGTGTCGAAACGTCTGGCATTGCTCGTGGCCGCGGCACTCGTCGCCGGACCGCTCGCGGCGCAACAGAAGCCCGTCCCGCTCGTCGTTCCGGCGCCGCAGACGATGCCGTCGGGGCCGCTGGGCGAAGCCGTCCAGCAGGGACTCTCGATCATCAACGCCACCCGGGCGGCGCTCCCCGACTACGTCGGCAACGCGCTCAACTGTTCGTCGTGCCACCTGAACGGCGGGACGGTCGCGAACGGCGCCCCGTTCGTCGGGCTCGCCGGCGCCTATCCCGAGTATTTCGCGCGGAGCGGCGCGGTCGAGACGATCGAGGATCGGATCGCCGACTGCTTCCGCCGCTCGATGAACGGCAAGGCGATCGCGGTCGACTCGATGCCGATGCGGGCGATCGTCGCCTACATCGCGTGGCTATCCGCCGGGGTGCCGGTCGGCGCGAGCGTCGACGGGAGGGGCTTTCGCGCGCTGCCCGCGCCCGGGCGCGCGCCCGATGCCGGGCGGGGGGCGACGCTGTACGCTCAGCGTTGCGCCGCCTGCCATGGCCGCGACGGCGGAGGCCTGCGTACGCCCGAGGGTACGTTTGTGATGCCGCCGGTCTGGGGACCGCAGTCGTTCAACGACGGCGCGGGCATGGCTCAGGCGGCGACGCTCGCCGCGTTCATCCGGGCGAAGATGCCGCTGGGTCGCGGAGGCACGCTGACCGACGACGACGCCTGGGACATCGCCGCGCTCATCGCGGGCGCCCCGCGTCCGGCCTACGCGGGCAAGTCCGCCGACTGGTCCAGGGGCGGGCGCCCGGCGTCGCCGCGCTGACCGCGGCGGGGCCCGCCGGAGGCTACTGGGCCGGGTAGCCGGCGCCCTTGGGCGAGGGCGCCGCGGTCTGCGTCTCGGCGCGGGGTGCCGGCGCGGGCTCGGCCGGCCTCGACTGGGGCGAAGCCGCGCGGCGCTGCGGCGGAGCCTTCGGATAACCGGCCTCGTCGAGCATCGCCGTCCAGCGTGCTTCGTTGTATCCCTTGACGACCAGCTTGTCGCCGACCTGGAGCACCGGCGCGGTCATCTCGCCGGTCAGCGCCTGCAGCCGCGCGGCGTTCTGCGGCTGCTCGACGTCGACGGTCGTGTAGGGCACGCCGCGGCGATTGAGCAGCGCTTCGGCGTTCTGGCACACCTCGCCGCAACCGAACGTGTAGAGCGTGACCGGAAACCGCTCGACCGCGAGTTGCGCGGCGAGCGGCGCCTCGTTGGTCTCGATGTAGTTCGCGCCGACCCGCTTCGCCTGCGGATTGCGCGCGTCGGACGGCGGCGGGCGGTCCGAGTAGACGATCCGGCCCTGCGGGTCCTCGTAGCGGTAGACCTGCGCGCCGGAGCCCTGGGCGGCCGCGAAGCAGGTCCACGCGAACGCCGCCACGCCGAACGCGAGGATCTCGAGACGGGGGACGGTGCGCATCGCGGTCATGACGGCCTCCTCAGCCCGATGACGACGTCATGCCATTATGACGCAGAAGCGCGTCGAGTTGGGGCTCGCGGCCCCGGAACGCCACGAACGACTCGAGCGCGGGCCGGCTGCCGCCGCGGGCGAGCACCTCGTCGCGGAAGCGTCGCCCCGCCTCGACGGACAGCACGCCCAGTTCCTCGAACAGGCTGTAGGCGTCGGCCGACAGGACCTCGGCCCACTTGTAGCTGTAGTAGCCGGCCGCGTAGCCGCCGGCGAAGACGTGGCTGAAGCCCTGCATGAACCGGTCGTACGGCGCGCACGGCAGCACGCGCACCTCGGCGCGCACGGCGTCGAGCGCCGCCTGCGGCGTCGCGTAGCGGCCACCGCCGCCGGGCACGTACCCGGTGTGGACCAGCATGTCGAACAGGCCGAACTCGAGCTGGCGGACCGTCGCGAGACCGCTCTGGAAATTCTTCGCGGCGAGCATCTTCTCGTAGAGCGCGCGCGGCAGCGGTTCCCCGGTGTCGGCATGCGCGGTCATGTGCTTCAGCACGTCCCACTCCCAGCAGAAGTTCTCCATGAACTGGCTGGGCAGCTCGACCGCGTCCCACTCGACGCCCGCGATGCCGGAGACGCCCGAGACCTCGATCTGCGTCAGCATGTGGTGCAGGCCGTGGCCGAACTCGTGGAAGACGGTGATCACGTCGTCGTGGGTGAACAGCGCCGGCCGCTCGCCCACCGGCGAGGGGAGGTTGCAGGTGAGGTACGCCACCGGAATCTGCAGGCCCCGCGCGTTGCGACGGCGGTTGATCGCGTCGTCCATCCAGGCGCCGCCCTGCTTGTGCTCGCGCGCGAAGTTGTCGAAGTAGAACTGCGCGATCACCGCGCCCGATCGGTCGGCGATCTCGAAGAAGCGCACCGTCGGATGCCAGGTCTCGGCCTTCGCCTCGCGGATCGCGACGCCGTAGATCGTCTCGACGACGCGGAACAGCCCGGCGAGCACCTTGTCCTCGGGGAAATACTGCCGGACCGCCTCGTCGGAGAACGCGTAGCGCCTCGACTGGAGCTTCTCGGTCGCCCACGCGAGATCCCACGGTTCGAGACGTCGCACGCCCAGTTCGTCGCGCGCGAACGACGCGAGTTCCGCGTAGTCGCGCTCGGCGTAGGGCTTCGCGCGCTTCGCGAGATCGCGCAGGAACCCGAGCACCTCGCCGGCGTCGCGCGCCATCTTGGGCACGATCGAGACCTCGGCGTAGTCGGGGTAGCCCAGGAGCCGCGCCGCTTCGCGCCGCAGCGCGAGCACGCGCACGATCAGCGGGCCGTTGTCCCACGCCGGATCCGCGCCGAGATCGGAAGCGCGCGTCGAGTAGGCGCGGTGCAGCGTCGCGCGGAGCTCGCGGTCGTCCGCGTACTTCATCACCGGCAGGTAGCAGGGCATCCGCAGCGTGAGCTTCCAGCCGTCGGCGCCGTCCGCCCGCGCCGCCGCGCGCGCCTCGGCGATCACGTCGGCAGGCAGGCCGGCGAGTCGCCGCTCGTCGGCGACGACGAGCGACCATGCGTTGGTCGCGTCGAGCACGTTGTCGTCGATCTTCGCGCACACCGACGCGAGCTCCTCCTGGATCGCCTTGAAGCGCGCCTTCTCGGCCGCCGGCAGTTCCGCGCCGGAGAGCCGGAAGTCGCGCAGCTCGTTGTCGATCACGCGCCGGCGCGCATCGTCGAGCGACGCGTACGCCGGCGTGGCGGCGATCGCCCGGTACCTCGCGTACAGCCGCTCGTCCTGGCCGAGGTCGGTGTGCAGGTCGGTGATCCCGGGCAGGTTGCCGTTGTAGGCGTCGCGCAGCGCCGGCGTGTTGACGACCGCGTTCAGGTGGCGCACGACGCCCCAGGCGCGGTGCAGGCGGTCCATCGCGTCGGCGAGCGGTTCGGCGACGTTGTCCCAGGTCGGCGGGGCGCGGTCGGTCGCCACGCGCTCGACCGTGTCGCGCACTTCGCGGATCAGCGTGTCGATCGCCGGCGTCACGTGTTCGGGGCGGATCGCCGTGAATCGGGGCAGCCCCGAGAAGTCGAGCAGCGGGTTGTCGGTCATCATCGATCCTTCGGTTTCGCGCAACGTCGTCGAATCGCGGCGGCCGGCCTCATGCGCGGCCGGCGAGCGCGGCGTCGAGCCCGGCGAGGTCCTCGGGCGTGCCGATGTTCGCCCAGCGGCCGTCGTAGCGTTCGCCGGTGACGATGCCGGCGCCGATCCATTCGCGGTAGAGCGGCAGCAGTTTGAGTTTCACGCCGCGCGGGAGTTCGGCGAAAAGCGCCGGATGGTACACGCCGATGTTGCCGTACGTCAGCACCGGCGCGACGGATGGCGCCGGGCTCGGGGCGTCCGGCAGCGCGAGCCGTCCTGGCCTGCCGTCCGCGGACGCCGGCAGCCGGAAATCCCCCTGCGGGTGATAGGGCGGATTGGGCACCCTCACCAGGTGCGCGCGCGCAGGGTCGGCCGGCCCGGCGATCGCGGCGATCCTCGGCGCGAGCGCGGCGTAGTCGTAGTCGGTCCAGATGTCGCCCGAGACGACGACGATCGGAACGGGTGCGAACAGCGGGGACGCCGTGGCGAGGCCGCCGGCGGTTTCGAGCGGCTCGGGCTCGATCGACCAGTGGAGCCTCACGCCCAGCGCGCGGCCGTCCGCCAGCGCATCGACGAGACGATCGGCGAGGTGCGACGCGTTGATCGCGATGTCGCGGTGGCCCGCGCGGGCGAGCGCCTCGATCTGGTGGACGACCAGCGCCTTGCCGCCGGCGACGAGCAGCGGCTTGGGCGTCGCATCCGACAGCGGGCGCATCCGCTCGCCGCGCCCGGCGGCGAGGATCATCGCGGTCGCGTCCCCCATGCGTTCGTTCCGGCCGGCGGCGCGATCAGAACGTGTAGCCGGCCTTCGCGTCGCGTCCTTCGAGCCGGTCGAGCAGCGCGAGGAGCGGCGCGAGCGCCGAGTAGCGCCCGCAGGCGCCGCGCAGGTAGACCATGACGCGCGGCATGTCGGCGAGGTAGCCGTGCTTGCCGTCGCGGTGCGCGAGCCGCGCGAAGATCCCGAGCACCTTCAACTGCCGCTGGACCCCCATCCACTCGAAGTCGCGCCAGAAGGCGCCGAAATCCGGATCGACCGGCAGCGCGGCCCTGCGTGCGCGTTCCCAGTAGCGGACGGCGAGGTCGATCTGGCGCTCCTCGTCCCAGGCGACGTAGGCGTCGCGCAGCAGCGACACGAGGTCGTAGGTGATCGGGCCGTAGACCGCGTCCTGGAAATCGAGCACCCCCGGATTGGGTGCCGACACCATCAGGTTGCGCGAATGGTAGTCGCGGTGCACGTACACGCGCGGCTGCGCGAGGTTGTTCGCGAGCACGGACGCGAAGACGCGCTCCAGCGTGTCGCGGGTTTCGGCGTCGGGCGCGACGCCGAGGTGCCGCGCCAGGTACCACTCGGGGAAGAGGTCGAGCTCGCGGCGGAGCAGCGCCTCGTCGTACGGCGGCAGCGTGCCGGCGCGCGACGCCGACTGCCATCGGACCAGCGCGTCGATCGCGTCGAGGTAGAGCGTCCTGGCCGTCGATTCCGAGAGCGCGTCGAGGTAGGTCGTCGTGCCCAGGTCGGTCAGCAGCAGGAAGCCGCGATCGAGATCCTGCGCGAGCACGCGCGGCGCGTGCACACCGGCGCCGGCGAGGAGCGCGGCGATGCGCACGTACGGGCGGCAGTCCTCCATCGGCGGCGGCGCGTCCATGGCGATCAGCGTGCGCTCGCCGGGGGCGACCGGCGGCGGCGTCGCGGCGTCGAAGGTCGCGCGGAAATAGCGGCGGAAGCTCGCGTCGGCCGACGCGGGCGCGAGCGCGTAGCGCGCGCCCGGCAGCGTGTCGGCGATCCAGGCGTCGAGGGCGGCGAGTCGTTCGTCGGCGGTCATCGGGGACGAGGCCGCGAGGGCGGCGGACGGCGTTCGTCACGCCTGGCGGCCCGGGGCAGGAGGCCGCGGGGAGGGCGTTGGGTAGAATGCGGGATTCTACCGGACCTCCGTCGGCACACCCCGAACATGCCCCGCGCCCGCGCATCGCGCGCCCTCTCCGCGCTCGCCGCAGCCCTGGGTGCGGCCGCGGAGCTGGCCGCGCAGACGCCGGCCCCGGTGCCGGCGGCGCCACCGCCGCCGCTCGTGTTGCGACCTGCCCGCGAGATCGCGCCGGCGGCCGCGCCGGTGCCGGCGCCCGCGCCCGGCACCCGGGCCTCGGCGCCGCAGCGTCCGCGCGTCGGCACCGCGGACGACACCGAGCGCGGCATCGTCTTCCTGCGCGCCGACCGGCTCGAGGGCGTCGCCGAACGCGAGGTCCGCGCCGAGGGCCGGGTCGAGCTGCGCGCGCGGCGCGAGACCGTGCTCGCCGACCGCCTGGTCTACGACCTCGAGCGCGACGAACTGCGCGCGAGCGGCAACGTCGTCCTGCGCCAGGGCGTGGACTGGATCACCGGCCCCGAGCTCGTCTACAAGCGGGACGACCAAACCGGCTCGCTCGAGTCGCCGAAGTTCTCGTTCGGGCAGACCGGCGCGCGCGGCGACGCGGCGAAGATCACGTTCGCCGGGCCCGACCGCTACGACGTCGCCGATGGCCGGTACACGACCTGCGTCGCGCCGCGCGAGGACTGGTTCCTGCAGACGCGCGAGCTCGAGATCGACACGCAGCGGATGGTCGGCACCGCCCGCGACGCGACGGTGCGTTTCTTCGGCGCGCCGCTCTTCTACGCGCCCTGGATCGAGTTCCCGCTGTCCAACGCGCGCAAGAGCGGATTCCTCGTGCCGACGGCCGGCTCGTCGGGCGCGCGCGGCGTCGAGTTCGCGCTCCCCTATTATTTCAACCTCGCGCCGAACTACGACGCGACGCTCACGCCGCGGATCATGAGCAAGCGCGGCCTGCAGCTCGGCGGCCAGTTCCGCTACCTGTACGGCGGCGACCACGGCGGCGGCGGCGAGGCCGACGCGCAGGTGCTGCCCGACGACCGGCAGACGAGCAGCACGCGCTACGCGCTGGTCTGGCGGCACGCGCAGCAGATCGCGCCGGGCTGGGGCGGCTACGTCGACCTGAACAAGGTGTCCGACGACAAGTACTTCGCCGACCTGGCCGACCGCATCTCGGTCACGTCGCAGACGACGTTGCCGCGCGAGGCGGGCGTCACCTACGCCGGCGGGCCGTGGACGCTGCTCGCGCGCGTGCAGTCGTTCCAGACGCTGCAGGATCCGAACGCGCCCATCGTGCCGCCGTACCACCGCGTACCGCAGGTGATCGGCACGCTGGCGGAGACCGACTGGGCCGGGATCTCGGTCTCGGGGTTCGGCGAATACACCCGCTTCCGCTCGACGCAGCTCACGCAGGGCTCGCGGGCGGTCCTCTACCCGCAGGTCGCGTGGAAGCGCGGCGCGCCCGGGTGGTTCTTCGCGGCGCGCACCGGCGTGCACCTGCGCCGCTACGACCTCGACGAGAGCTTCGGCGGCGACCCCGAGCGCAACCTCGCCATCCCGATCACCAGCGTCGACGCGGGCGTCGTGTTCGAGCGCGACTGGCGGCTCTTCGGCGTCGACTTCGTCAACACGCTCGAGCCGCGCGCCTACTACGTCTACATCCCGTTCCGCGAGCAGAACTCGCTGCCGGTGTTCGACTCGGCGATCGACGACTACAACTTCGGCCAGCTCTTCACCGAGAACCGCTACCTGGGCCAGGACCGCATCGGCGATACCAACCAGCTGACGCTCGGCGTGACCTCGCGGCTGCTCGACCCGGGCACCGGCGCGGAGCGGCTGCGCGTCGCGCTCGCGCAGCGCTTCTACTTCGAGGACCAGCGGGTCACGCTGAACGAAGTGCCGCGCTCGGCGTCGTCGTCGGACATCCTGCTCGCCGTCGAGGGCCGGATCTCGGAGGCCTGGGCGGTCGCGGGGCTGGTCCAGCAGAACCTCGATCGCGGCCAGAACGAGCGGTTCAACGTCGCGGTCCGGTACACGCCCGAGCCGGGCCGCGTGATCTCGGCCGGGTATCGCTTCACGCGGCAGCTCGTCAACCCCAACGGCTCGACCGAGCAGATCAGGCAGATCGACCTGGCGGCGCAGTGGCCGGTCGGCGGCCGCTGGACGCTGCTCGGCCGCTTCAACTACGCGCTCAACGACCGCAAGCTCCTCGAGGGCATCGCGGGCGTCGAGTACAATGGCGACTGCTGGGCGCTGCGCGCCGTGCTGCACCGGCTCGCGACGACGGTCGACCAGACCAACACGTCGTTCTTCATCCAGCTCGAGCTGAACGGCCTCGCGCGCGTCGGCACGAGTCCGCTGGACCTGCTCCGGCGCAGCGTTCCCGGCTACGTCCCGGTGAACGATCCGTCGCGCATGCTCCGCGACGACGGCGCGGGCCCGCTGCCCGAGTTCTGAGGTGTCCCGATGGCGATCCGTCGACTGGTGATTCCGATGCTCGCGAGCGCCGCGCTCGCGGCCCAAGCGTACGCCCAGGCGCCGCTCGGTCCCCGGCCGCTGCCGCCGGGCGCGCGGCCGGCGGCGCCGGCCGCCCCGCCGGGACCGGTCGCGCTCGATCGCGTCGTCGCCGTCGTCAACGACGAAGCGCTCACGCAGTACGAGATGAACGAGCAGAAGCGCGTGCTGCTCCAGCAGTTGCGCGAGTCCCGGCTGCAGCCGCCGGCGCCGGACGTGCTCGACAAGCAGGTGATCGAGCGGCTGATCACCGAGCGCGCGTTGCTGCAGTTCGCCAAGGACACCGGCATCCGCGTCGACGACACGACCGTCGAGCGGACGATCCTGCGGATCGCGCAGGAGAACAAGCTCACGCCCGAGGAGTTCCGGCGCGTCCTCGACCGCGAGGGCATCGCCTACGCGAAGTACCGCGAGGACGTGCGCCGCGAGCTCACGGTCCAGCGGCTGCGCGACCGCGAGGTCGACAGCCGGATCTTCGTGTCCGACGCCGAGGTCGACCAGCACCTCGCCACCGTCGCCTCGCAGGCCGGCGGCGAGAACGAGTACCTGCTCGCGCACATCCTCGTGCGCGTGCCGGAGCAGAGCTCGCCCGAGCAGATCGAGCAGCGCCGCGCGCGCGCCGAGGAGGCGCTCGCGCGGGTGCGCGCGGGCACGGCGTTCGCGCAGGTCGCGGCGACCTATTCCGACGCGACCGACGCGCAGCAGGGCGGGAACCTCGGCTGGCGGACGCCGGCGCGCATGCCGTCGGTGTTCGTCGATCCGGTGCGCGGACTGAAGAAAGGGGAGGCCTCCGCCGTGCTGCGCAGCCCGGCCGGGTTCCACATCGTGCAGCTCGCCGACGAGCGCAGCCGCAACCAGGCGACGGTGGTCCAGCAGACGCGCGTGCGCCACATCCTCGTCAAGGTGAACGAGCTCACGTCGGAGAACGAGGCCAGGGCGAAGATCGACCGGATCCGCGAGCGCATCGAGGGCGGCGCGAAGTTCGAGGACCTCGCGCGCGTGAATTCCGAGGACGCCTCGTCGGCGCGCGGCGGCGACCTGGGCTGGATCAGCCCGAACGACACCGTGCCCGACTTCGAGCGCGCGATGGCGCAATTGAAGCCCAACGAACTGTCGGCGCCGGTGCGCACGCCGTTCGGCTGGCACCTGCTGCAGGTGCTCGAGCGGCGCGAGCAGGACGTGTCCAGGGACCGCACGCGCGACCAGGCGCGCCTGGCGCTGCGCCAGCGCAAGGCCGACGAACAGTTCCAGGAGTTCGTGCGGCAGACTCGCGACCGCGCCTACGTCGAGATCAAGGCCGACGAGCGCTGAGGGCCCCGGCCCGGTGCTACGCCGCCGGCGCGCCGGCGATCCGCTTGGTCATGATCACGCAGTCGAGCCAGGCGCCGGGCGCGAGTTCGTGGCGCGCCCCGGACTCCGGCGTCCAGCCCAGCGCCCGGTAGAAAGGGACCGCGTTCTGCGACGCGTGCAGCAGGAGCGCGCTGCGCCCGCGTTCGCGCGCCGCGTCCTCGAGGGCGGCCATCAGCGCACGGCCGACGCCGGCGCGCGCGAAATCGGGATCGACGTAGCAGCCTTCGACGACGCCCTCGACCGGGTGGAGCTGGGCGAAGCCGGCGATGCGCCCGTCGTCGTCCTCGGCGACCAGGACGACGCGCGCCTCGATCGGCTCGACATAGGTCTCCGGCGTCGTGCGGCCCGACCAGGCGGCGACGCTCTCGGGCGGGTAGTGCGACGACGCGGTCTCGCGGATCGCGCGCGTGTGGATCGCCCAGATCGCGGTCGCGTCGTTGGGAACCGCGCGCCGGATGCGCAACAGGCGCCCGTCCGCGTTATTTCCAGCTGAAGTACGAGTACGCCTTCTGCGCGAGACGGCCCAGGTCCATGACGCGCCGCTCAGCCAGGTCGCGCGGCGACTTGTCCCACCAGATCGCGCGGCTCGTCTTCTGCTCGTCCGGCAGATGGGGCTTGCGGTCGATCAGTTCGCGGACGAACCGGGTGTGTTCGGACTCGTAGTGGCGGGCGGGCAGCATTCCCATCGCAGGCTCCGGGCCGTTGGTCGGCGCGACACCCATTCTACCGGCCCCGGCCGGCCGGCGACTTGAAGCCGGTCAAGGATCCGGGCCGCCCGCGGCCACGGCGGGGCGGGCGCGGCCACGCGGACCCGAAGCGCGAGCGCCGCGGCGACGAGACGACCTACCCGGGCAGCCGCCCGCTGACGATCCGGTAGGCGTAGAGCCGGCACTCGATCGCGCCGTTCCACAACGGGATGCGGCGCTCGGCCATGAGCCCGAATTTCTTCGGCAGGTCGGGATCGCCGGAGAACAGCCACGCGGTCCAGCCGGCGTAGCGGGCCTTGAGCGCGTCGCCCCACGCGGGGTACATAGCGGCGATCCGCTCGCGATCCTCGAGCCTTACGCCGTAAGGCGGATTGGCGATCAGCACGCCGGACGCCGCGGGAGCGGGGCGCGACAGCGCGTCGGCCTGCTCGACGCGCAGGAATCCCTCGACCTGCGCCGCCGCCGCGTTGGCGCGCGTCTTCGCGACCGCGGCCGCGTGCCTGTCGCTCGCGTGGATCGACGGCTCCGCCGGCGGGGGGCGCACACGGTCGCGCGCCTTCTGCTTCAACCGCTGCCACGCGGGTCCGTCGAACCACGCGAGCTTCTGGAAACCGAAGCTCCGCGCGAGCCCGGGCGCGCGGTCGGCGGCGATCATCGCCGCCTCGATGGCGATCGTGCCGCTGCCGCACATCGGGTCGAGGAACGCGGTGCCCGGGCGCCAGCCGGCGAGCGCGATCAGGCCCGCGGCGAGGTTCTCGCGCAGCGGCGCCTCCTCGGTGTCGCGCCGCCATCCGCGCTTGAACAGGGGCTCGCCGGACGTGTCGAGGTAGAGCGTCGCCTCGCGGTCGGTCAGGTAGGCGTGGATGCGCACGTCGGGCAGCCGCTTGTCGACCGACGGCCGCCGTCCCTGCTCGTCGCGGAAGCGGTCGCACACCGCGTCCTTGACCGTCAGCGTGGCGAACTCGAGGCTTTTCAGCGGCGACCGTGTCGCGGCGACGTCGACGCGGATCTTGCGGTCGGCGTGGAAATGGCTCCCCCACGGCACCGAGCGCGCGAGGGCGTTCAGGTCGCGTTCGTCGCGGTAGCCTCCGCCGCCGACGCGCCAGAGCACGCGGCTCGCGAGCCGCGACTCGAGATTGGCGGCGTACGCGAGCGTGAGCGGCCCGGCGAACGCGACGCCGCCGTCGGTGGGCTTCACGTCGGCCGCGTCGAGCGCCGTCAGCTCGGCGGCCAGCGCGGACTCGAGTCCGCGCGGGCAGGGCGCGAAGAACCGTTCGGCGCCGGTCGTGCGGACGTTCATCTCGCGCTCGCGCGGCGCGCGGGCCGCGCGCTCAGAACGGCTTCATCACGACGAGGAAGACGACGCCGACGAGCACCGGCAGCGCGGGGATCTCGTTCAGCCACCGGTAGTACACATGGCCGTGCATGTCGCGGCCGTCGCGGAAATCCGCGACCAGCCGGCCCAGGTAGACGTGGTAGCCGAGCAGGATCGCGACCAGCGCGAGCTTCACGTACAGCCATCCGCCGGTGATGCCGTAGCCCAGCCACAGCCAGGTCCCGAACACGACGGTGAGCACCATCGACGGCGTCATGATGCCGCGGTAGAGCTTGCGCTCCATCGTCTTGAACCGCTCCCGCCCGATCGTGTCGTCGGCGGGCGCCATCGCGTGGTAGACGAACAGGCGCGGCAGGTAGAAGAGCCCCGCGTACCAGGCGACCATGAAGACGATGTGCAGCGACTTGACCGTGAGCATGGGCGGTACGGGCGACGGGTTCGGAAATCGGGTTCGGTCCGGTGGGCATGCGCGGCGTCGCCGCGGCGCGGGCGCCGCTCATTTGAGCAGCCGCCGCCGCGTCAGGACGACGGCGACAGTGTAGGCCGCGACCGCGTAGGCCGCCAGCACGGCGACGTGCAGCGCGATGTCCACCGGCACGCGACCCAGCATCAGCGGGCGCGCGAGGTCGATCGCATGCTTGAGCGGCAGCGCGCCGGCGACATCCGACAGCCACGCGGGCATCTGGTCGACCGGGAAGTAGACCCCCGACAGCAGCAGCATCGGCGTGATCACCAGCGTGAAGAAGTAGGTGAAGAAGTCGTAGCCGGGCGCGAGCGCGGTCATCACCAGGCCGAATCCGCCGAACACCAATCCCACCGCGAATCCGAGCGGCAGGATCCAAAGCGCGAGCCAGGTGTGGCCGTAGCCCAGCGCCATGATGACGGCGAGGATCGCGACCGTCGACATCGTGGCCTTGGTCGCCGACCAGACCCATTCGGCGAGGACGACGTCGTCGAGCGCGATCGGCGCGTTGATGATCCCGTCCCAGGTCCGCTGGACGTGCATCCGCGAGAACGCCGAGTACATGCCCTCGAAGCTCGCGGTGAACATCGCACTCTGGCAGACCATGCCGGTGCCGATGAAGGCGACGTAGGGCATGCCGCCGACCTCGCCCACCAGCGCGCCCAGGCCGTAGCCCAGCGCGAGCATGTAGAGCAGCGGATCGGCGATGTTGCCCAGCACGCTCGCGAAGGCGAGCTTGCGCCAGACGAGCAGGTTCCTCCGCCAGACCGGGACGAAGCGCAGCGACAGCGTCGGGAGCGCGTAGCGGCGGGCGGCGGCGGCCGAGGTCGTGGCGGTCATCGTCGGGACTCCGGGTGGCGTGCGTCAGTAACCGCGATCGCGATCGACGAGCCGGACGAGCGGCCGTCCCTCGCGGGCGCGGGAGAGGTTGTCGAGGAGCTGCGCGGCGACGACCTCGGGGCGCGGCATCGCGGCGACGTGCGGCGTGCACAGCACTTGCGGATGGCGCCAGAGCGGGTTGTCCGCGGGCAGCGGCTCGGCCGCGTAGACGTCGAACGCCGCGCCGGCGAGGCGCCCCGTCTCGATCGCCGCGAGCAGCGCCTCCTCGTCGATGATGCCGCCGCGCGACGCGCCGATGACGTAGGCGTCGCGCGGCAGCCGCGACAGCGTGCGCGCGCCGACGAGCCCGCGCGTGCGCGCGGTCAGCGGCAGCAGGCAGACGAGGACGTGGGAGCGCGCCAGGAACGCTTCGAGCGCGCCGTCGCCCGCGTAGGCGCGCGCACCCGGCGGCGCGCGCCCGCTCGTCGTCCACACCGCGAGCGGATAGCCGAGCTTGCGCAGGACTGCGGCGACCGGCGCGCCCAGCGCGCCGCAGCCCATGAGACCGACGGCGCAGGACGATTCGTCGCGGTGCGCGAGCCGGATCCAGCGGCCGGCCCGCTGCTGCGCCTCGTAGCGCGGCAGCTCGCGCGCGTGGCGCAGCACCGCCATCGCGACGTACTGCGCGAGCCGCGTCCCCTGGATCGGATCGACCGGGCGGACGATCGGCACGCGGGCGGGCAGGTCCGGACAGGCGAGGATCTCGTCGACGCCGGCGCCGGCGGACGCCACGAAGCGCAGCGAATGGAATCGCGGTGCGATACCGGCCGGCAGCCGGAACGCGTGGATCGCCTCGAGGTCGGCGGGCGCGGCCGCCGGATCCGTGTGGATCGCGAGCGCGGGCGCCGCGGCGCGCAGCGCGTCGAGCTGCTGCTCGACGAACTTCGACGTGGGCAGGACGAGGATCGACACGGGGAACCGCGGGCGTCCGGTGCGAGGGCGTGACGGCGACATTGTGCCCGAACCGATCTTGACAGCGCGCGCCGCGCGCACGTAACGTCGCCGATCCGACATCGGAGACGCGAAAGTGACGACGAGAACCCGCCATCGTTTCCCGGCCCTGCTCGCGGCGTTCGCCGCCGCGCTGGCGATCGCGCCGGTCGCCGTCGCGCAGCAGGACTATCCCGCCCGCCCGATCCGGCTGGTCGTCCCGTATCCGCCGGGCGCGCTCACCGACCTCCTCGCCCGGGCGATCGGCGAGCGGCTCGGCGCGGCGCTCCGGCAGCCGGTCGTCATCGAGAACAAGCCGGGGGCGGGCACGCTGGTCGGCGCGGAGCTGGTCGCGAAGTCCGCGCCCGACGGCTACACGCTGCTGATGGCGACGTCGACGACGCTCGGCATCAGCCCGGCGCTCTACAAGCCTTCGCCAATCGATCCGGTGCGCGACTTCGCGCCGGTCTCGCAGGTCGGGTCGGTCAATTTCTTCCTCATCGCGAACCCCGCGTTCCCGGCGAAGACCGTCGGCGAGGCGATCGAGGCGATCCGCAGGGAACCGGGCCGGTACAACTACGCGTCGGTCGGCAGCGGCAGTCCGCACCACCTGTTCATGGAATCGCTCAAGACCGAGTTCGGCCTCGTGATCCAGCACGTGCCGTACAAGGGCACGCAGGCGGCGATACCCGATCTCCTGACCGGCAACGTGCAGGTGATGTTCGCCGACGCGACGGTGGCGGTGCCCAACATCCAGGCCGGCAAGGTGGCGGCGCTGGGCACGTCGTCGGCGAAACCGACGACGCTCGTGCCGAACGTGCCGCCGATCGCCGCGACGGTGAAGGGATTCGACTGGGAAGCGTGGCAGGGAATCGTCGCGCCGGCGGCCACGCCCTCGCCGATCGTCGCGAAGCTCGCGGCCGAACTGCAGCGCATCCAGACGACGCCCGAGTTCCGCGACCAGCTCCGCAAGTTCGGCATGGAGCCGGCGGCGCCGCAGACGGCCGCCGAGTTCGCCGCGATCGTCGCCGCCGAGCAGCCGCGCTGGGCGAAGGCGGTCAAGGATTCCGGCGCGAAGGTCGATTGATAAGGCCCGCGCCGCCGCACGGGCGCACCCGCGGCGCCCGCATCGCGCCACCCCGATCCAGCGCTTTTCTCCATCTCCACGACCAGTGCCGGCCCGCGCCGGCCACGCCAACCCATGACGAGTCCCGTGATCGACGTGCACACCCACGTGCTGACCGAAGCCTGGTTCGACCTCCTCAAGGCGCACGGCGCGCCGCGCTACACGGTCGCCGAGGTCCGCGGTGGCATGCGCGCGATCCACCTCGACGGCGCGCCGTTCATGACGCCGGTGCCGCCGATGTTCGACTACGACCTGCGCCTTGCGACGATGGACCGCCACGGCGTCGACATCGGCGTGGTGTCGCTCACCTGCCCGAACGTCTTCTGGGGCGGTCCCGAGGTGAGCCTGAAGGCCGCCCGGATCATGAACGACGACATGGCGGCGGCGCGCACCGCGCATCCGTCAAGGCTCGCGTGGTTCGCGACGCTGCCGTGGCAGTACGCGGACCTGGCGCTTCCCGAGCTCGAGCGCGCGTGCAAGGCCGGCGCGTCCGGCGTGATGGTGCTCGCCAACGTCGACGGCAAGTCGTTGACCGATCCCGCGTTCGAACGGATCTGGGCGGCGATCGACGCGCGTGCGCTGCCGGTGCTCGTGCACCCGACGGCGCCGCCGGGCGTGGGCCAGATGGACATGACGCGCTTCCAGTTGACCGCGTCGATCGGCTTCACGTTCGACACGACGCTCGCGGTCGCGCGGATGATCTACGACGGCTTCCTCGACCGTCACCGGAAGCTCAAGATCATCGCCGCGCACGGCGGCGGCGCGCTGCCGTACCTGATCGCGCGGATGGATCAGTGCTTCCACAACATCCCGGCCTGCCGGGAAAAGACCGACGTCCAGCCGACCGACTACCTGTCGCGCATTTTCGCCGATGCGGTCGTGTTCTCGCCGGGCGCGCTCGACCTGTGCGTGAAAACGTTCGGCGCCGACAACGTGATGTACGGTTCCGACTATCCGCACACGATCGGCGACATGCCCGGCTGTCTGGCGCGCGTGAATGCGCTGAGCGACGGTGTGCGCGAAAAGGTCCGGGGCCGCAACGCGCAGCGGATCTTCGGGTTCTGAAGCTGAAATCCGGGGCAGGTAATCGGGGTAATTGGGGTCAGACTCGAATTTCGGGGCAATTGGGGTCAGACTCGA